>CAYVMF010000058.1:0-1669 GCA_964452605.1 uncultured Candidatus Saccharibacteria bacterium | reverse complement strand
AGCAGCTTTTGAGGCGATGTACGGACTACGTGGATCGTACGGGGTCAACTCGTTAAAAGGTTCATCATACTCACCAAGCTGTCCGAACACTTCATCTGTAGACACATGGTGGAATCTTTTCTTGTTGTGCACACGAGCAGACTCAAGGAGCGTGTACGTGCCTACTACATTTGTTTTTAAAAAGATACCACCATCTTCAATAGATTTATCAACATGAGACTCTGCAGCAAAATGTACAATCACATCACACAGTGTCACAATTGTATCCACAAGATTACGATCGCAAATATCTCCGTGGACAAAAGAGTACCTACGGTCGTCTGCAAACTCACTAAGCGCCTCCGGGTCTCCTGCGTAGGTAAGCGCGTCAATATTTACCACTTCGCAATCGTCATATGTGGTAAGCATATGACGAATAAAATGTGAACCAATAAACCCTGAACCTCCAGTAACAAGTAATTTCATACTTTATATGATACCAAGCATTTCCTTATACTCACGAAATGTCATTGCAAAACTGTCTTTCTCAGAGAGAATAGTCTCGCCTTCCGGCCATGCAATCCCAAGCTCTAGGTCGTCAAAACGAATAGATCTCTCAGCGCTTTTATTCCAGGGAGAGGAACACTTATACATAAGCGTAGCACCTTCAGAAAGCGACATGAATCCGTGAGCAAATCCCTCAGGAATAAAAAGTTGTTTTTTGTTTTCACCAGAAAGAAGCGCAGCGACATGTTTTCCAAATGTTGGAGACTCCCGACGAAGGTCAACCGCAACATCCAAGACCTCCCCCACAACTACCGATACAAGCTTTGCCTGCGCGTGGGGAGCTTCTTGGAAGTGCAGCCCTCGAACAACTCCTTTTTTAGAAGTAGAAATATTATCTTGGATAAAATACTCAACCCCCGTTGCAGAGTAATTAGCTTTATTATAAAGCTCCATAAAACTCCCCCGCTCGTCAACAAAAACTCTCGGTTCGATTATAAATACTCCCTTAATTTCAGTCTCTGTAATATGCATAAATGTATGTAGTAAAGTACGCGCGCTAACTTTGCTTAGTGTACACAAACCTACCATATAACATATAGCTTGAAAAAGCAGCCACAACCTTAGAAAGAAGCGCTCCGGCCATGGCGCCAATAAGTCCAAAATAGATAGCTCCTAAACTAATAAATACCCCCACAGAAATGAGAATTACCATCTGATGCACCCCATACATCCTTGTTCTTCTTTCTTGTTGGTAACGATACATTGGTATATACATATACACTGTAAAAAATGAAAGCGCATAGATAGCTGAAGCAAAAACAACCGAAGTGTACTTTGGGAAAAATACTTCATACAACGTAGGAGCAAGTGCAGCGTATACCACAAACAATACTACCGCACATACACTTACCACCATACGAAGATTCGCGAAACCAAAAATAGAAATTGCCTCTTTATCAAGAATAATGTTTTTCCAAATAATGACTCGCAGTAGTTCACGAATCTGATCTACAAAAATAACCGTAAATACATAGAAGGCAAGTCCAGCAGCACCAAGGAAATGGAAAACAATAACTTTGTCTAAAAATTGTGCCGCAACTTCAAACATATTAAAAAGGGTGAGTTTTGCAGAGTAGTGTAATACGTTTTCTGAGCGAGCATTTCGTGGAATTTTCCTTAAAAC
>CAYVMF010000057.1:0-1720 GCA_964452605.1 uncultured Candidatus Saccharibacteria bacterium | reverse complement strand
CACTTCCCTACTTGAAGCAACATCCATAGTTTGTTCAAGAAGTGCGACTACTCTATCTCCAAACAAACTCTGCGCTTCAACAAGCGGCTTAAGTAGTGCAATGTGTTCACTGTATACATGAACGCTTGCGGTTCCTTGTTTCGCAAGCACGCTTAGCGCCTGCCCACGTTTCTTTTGTTCTGTACCGACAATGCTGTATATCATATACGCTATATTGCTTGGAGGTTAGCACCAAGTGTACGAGATACAGTGAGAGGCAACTTTGAAAGCCCTCGTTTTTCTAGCACATTCTCAAGTACTTTTACTAACTCATCTGCCACACTTTCAGCAACTGCTTTATCAATCTCAAATACAAGCTCGTCGTGAATCTGTACTGCGAGTTTTACTTTGTCTTCTAATTTATTTTGTTTAATGTAGTCATCAGCGTCCAGGATGGCGAGTTTCAAAATATCAGCACTCGTCCCTTGAATCGGTGCATTAAGTGCAATTCGCTCCCCTTGCGCACGAAGGAACGGAAGAGGACTTTTAAGTAGCGGAACCTCTCGACGACGCCCAAGTAACGTAACTGTGTAGCCATATTTCCATGCATACGCTTTTACTTCTTCAAGATATTCCATAAGCCGCACAAATGTCGCTTTGTACTGATCATAAAATTCCTGCGCTTCCTTTCGTTCAACCCCCATACCCTCTTTAAGTGCGGTTACCCCCATGCCGTAGAGAATACCGAAGTTAATAGCTTTTGCTTTACGACGCATATCCGGAGTTACTTCACCTTCCCTCACTCCAAAGACTCTCGCTGCGGTTCCTGTGTGTACGTCTATGTTATTTTCAAAAATCTCAACGAGATGTTTATCCCCTGACAGAATCGCCGCCGCACGCAAGTCGATTTGTGCGTAGTCACATGACAAAAGCACATTTCCTTTACCCGCGATAAATGCATGACGCACCTTTTGGCCAAGCGGGGTTTTTACAGGTAGGTTTTGCAAATTAGGGTCTTCACAACTAAATCGCCCAGTGCCTGCACCTGTCTGAATAAAGTGCGCATGTATGCGACCATCTTCTTTTACATATTGGGGAAGAGAGTCGATGTACGTTGAAAGTAGTTTTGTAATTTCTCGATACTCAACCACAAGTGCCACGATTGGATGCTCGTCTTTTATCTTCTCCAACTCTGTGGCGTTTGTACTTTTAGCACCAGTTGCTGTTTTTTTAATTTTAGTACCAAGGCCTAACTTCTCATACAAAATATCTCCAAGCTGTTTTGGTGAAGCGATATTAAACTCAACCCCCGCAAGGTCATGTATCTGCTTCTCTAATTTTTTAACTTCTGCGTGAAGTTCTTCGCTTAATGCTTTTAGTTCTTTTACATCAAGTGTAATGCCGTTGCGTTCCATTTCTCTCACCCGAAACATAAGTGGGAGTTCCACCTCTTCGTACAAACTCCAAAGGTTTTCTTCTTTGAGTTTTTTCTCAAGGGCTGCTTCGACTTCTTTCTCTGTGGAGAATCCTACCGCTTGCATAATGTCTTCGTATGATGCGTTTGTCATTTCACTGTGAAGCAGGTGCACCATGATACGAAACTGTTCGAGCTTCTCATCTGAGACCGTTGCAACTTTTTCTTTTTCTTCTGCGGGTGCACTTCCGTTTTGGAGTGTACGCATACGAGACCGAAGTGACCTGAACTCGTACTCGTCACACATTGCTTCATAGTTTTCTATAT
>CAYVMF010000056.1:0-2207 GCA_964452605.1 uncultured Candidatus Saccharibacteria bacterium | reverse complement strand
GCGGAGGCGGAGAGATTCGAACTCTCGAAACCCTTGCGAGTTTGCCACCTTTCCAAGGTGGTGGAATAAACCGCTATCCGACGCCTCCATATAATAAACGCGCGAACCGTGGGTTCGCGCGTTTATTATACCTGATACAACACAATTACGCTTTATCTATAACTGAATAGTCTTTATGTTTTTCTACAAAGTAATACACGACCGCTCCGACAATAGGCATACCAAGAATTAAGACAATCCACCAAAACTTATCTTGCTTTGCAGCATCTACTGCCATCCAAAGGATGCCAGCAAACACAAAGATGTATAGAACGTACAGTAAGGCTGTAAGTAATACTTCTCCAGCAATAATCGCAAAAGTCATATACCTGTAAGTATACCCCCTACTCCTTTCCAACCAAACGATTTACTCGTTCGCTCACCGGAGGATGTGTCATGAACAATTTCTGAATCCAAGAAATATGTTCATGCTCACGAATTTCTGATTCGTCATTTACTCCAGAAGGATCAGAGATAAAGAGGTGTGCGATTGCATTATGCTGTACACGCATTGGCTGATGGAAGTTACTAATTTTCTGAAGTGCCGAAGCAAGACCTTCTGGGTAACGAGTGATAAGTGCACCAGTTGCATCTGCTAAGAACTCTCGCTCTCGTGAAATAGCAAGTTTGATAATCATCGCAGCTAGTGGCGCAAGCACAATTGCTAAGATACCAAGCACCAAGAAGATTGGATTCTTTTTTTCTTCACCTCCAAAGAGCGATGCCCGCAGTGCAAAATCTGCCACAAAGGAAATCAGTCCCGCGAAAACCACCACGGCTGTCTGTACAAGCATGTCCCTGTTTCCAATGTGTGCGAGTTCATGCGCAAGCACTCCTTCAAGTTCTGATTTATTAAGAAGCGGCAAGAGTCCTGTAGTTACCGCCACGACCGCGTGATCTTTATTGCGACCTGTCGCAAATGCATTTGGTGCTGGGTCGTCAATTACATACAGCTTCGGCATTGGAAGACCTGCAGTGATACAAAGGTTCTCCATGGTGTTCCAAAGTTCTGGATACTGGTCTCTTGATTCTATTTGGGTGGCATGAGCCATGGACAAAACTATTTTGTCCGAAAACCAGTACGCTGAAATATTAAGAGCGACACTTATTAATATCGCCATATAGAGTAGGTTTGGGTTCCCATACATATACGACAGAACAAACCCAATCACAATGACGAAGAGTAGGAAACCTGTCATGAGAAACCAGGTCTTACGAATATTTGATGCTTGTTGTGTGTAGAGTGTTGCCATAGGTACGAGTACGCAACCAAAAAAGCTATGTTCTTTGAGTTGCTACGGAGTAATTTAGAACTTTACTTCAACGGGATTACGAGCAGCTTGTTCGTCAGCTGAGAGTTCAAAGAACTCAGACTCGTTGAATGAAAACATACTAGCAAATATGTTTGCAGGAACTGTCTGAAGCTTTGTGTTGTATTCATTCACAACACCGTTGTAGAAACGACGAGCAGCCTGTATCTTGTTCTCAGTATCTGAGAGTTCACTCTGAAGTGCAATGAAGTTCTGGTTAGACTTAAGGTCTGGGTAACTTTCAGCGAGTGCAAAGAATCCGCTCAATGCTCCACGCATAGCCATATCAGCATCTCCAACCTGACCAGGAGTTTTAGCTTCCATCCCCTGTGATCGAGCCTGAATAACTTTCTCAAGTGTAGAAGATTCAAAGTTTGTTGAACCTTTAACCGTGTTAATAAGGTTAGGGATAAGGTCAAAACGTCTTTTCATCTGCACGTCGATATCTGCCCAAGCTTCTTTTACACGCATACGTGAGGTAACAAGCCCGTTATAAATAGCGATAACGATGATAACAAGAACCGCGAGAATCCCAATTCCAATATATAGTGGTGTCATAATCTAAAAGTAAGTACTCCCTAGCGTTCGGTCATAATCTGTGTTCACGTCTAGAGGTACTATTCATAGTACAAAATCCCCCACTGTTGTCAAGAAGATAGCCTGCTTTATTTAGTAACCAGAAATTGATTTTAGACTTACCACAACTCGTTTTTTCTGCTACTATAAACTACATGTCAAACGCTACAAACCTATCCCACACACGCCACAGTCTCGCCCATGTGTTTCTTATGGCGGTTAAGCACCATTACCCACACGCAAAGGCGACCATAGGCCCTGTAATTGATAACGGGTTCTACT
>CAYVMF010000055.1:0-2408 GCA_964452605.1 uncultured Candidatus Saccharibacteria bacterium | reverse complement strand
CTTAAAAATGTTTGTGTTTTAATTTTCATATTATTTTACTTGGAAAACGGTAGATTTTACAGGAAGTCCTGCTTTTACCCAAGACTCAATACCTCCGTCGATACGGTGAATATTTCTAAATCCATAGTGCTCAAGGTAGCTATACGCAACACCAGATGCGACACCCCCACTACAAATGAGGATAATTTCTTTATCTTTGTTGCGAGGTAAGTTTAGGCGTTCAGTATAAAGTGTATGAAGTGGTTGGTTAAATGATCCTTCAGCGTGGAGGTTGTTGTATGCATCTGGTCCGCGCACGTCCATAAATATGTATTTGTCTTCGTTGTTTACATATTCATTGTAGAACTCCTCTGCCTTTACGTCGTTTATTTTTGGCTCTACAAGTTGTCCGTATTTAAGACAAGTAAAGTAGATTAGCCCAGCACCAAGGACAACCCCGAGTGCTACAAGTCCAGCTTTTTTCAAAAATGACGCACTAGATATCGCAGTAAAGACTTTTTTCATATACGAACAGTATATCCCTCTTTTATATATCGGCAATGTGAGGTGGTGCTTTTTGTGTGTATAATATCTTAGGTAGCTATCGTTCACACCAAGCATTTCTTCGCCAAACCACTCCCTACCCTCAGAAATGCTTGCCGTTCTCTCGGTGTACCAAAGAAATTTAATTACAATTACAGCCTATGACAAATCCTGAAGCGAAAGAGTGGATGAAAGGAAAAATAGTTACTGATGCTTTTAAAGAGCAGGAACTAAAAGAGCTCGCGGTAGTTACTCAAAGTTCTGCGCGCTGGCTTTTTGATTTCAAGGGACTTGCGATGCAAAAAACTTTTTTAGAAGCCTTTGTTACGTTATTTGAAGAATCGTTTAAAGATGTTCCTGAGTTTCAGGTGTGCGGTATGGAAAGTGGAGCGCTGCCACTTGTTGCGGCTATAGCTATGCACTCTCCAAAATGTCGCAATGCATTTTATATTCGTAAATCTAGAAAGAAGCACGACCTTGCTAACCTTGTAGAAGGCGCGCCGCTACCAGGTGTCCCGATTATTTTACTGGATGACATTCTTAATCGCGGAAATACATTTACGAAACAGATGGTGATTCTTAGGGACCAGGGATATACAGTGTCTGCTTGTTTTGCGCTGCTTCGTTTTAGAAATATAGAATTTTATAAAGACGCTTTGGGGGATGCGATGCGTGTAGAGAGTGTGTTTGAGGTAAATGATTTCAACGAAAAGCTAAACATTGTAAACGTAACTCAAGACACGAAAGATAATTCACATCTCTATAACAAATGGACCCACACGTGGCGAGTAACACTTTCCAAATATAATCCATATTATGTGGTACCAAAGTCTGCGCCGGTGATGGATGCAGAAACTGTGTACATGGGAAGTGATGATGGATACATGCGTGCAATTTCAAAAGAGACCGGGCAAGTACTTTGGGAGCACTCAATTGATTTTGGTGTTGCGGGTAAAAGAATTCTCTCAAGCCCTGCGCTTCGTGATGGAAAAATCTTTTTTGGTGCATACGACGGAAACTTTTATTGTCTCGACGCAAAGACAGGTAAGCGGCTTTGGGTTTTCTTGGATGGGGATTGGGTAGGAGCAAGTCCTTCTGTCTCAGAAGATGGACAGACGGTGTATATCGGTCTTGAGTTTGGTCTATTTAAAAAACAAGGAGGAGTAGCTGCGATTGATATAAAAACAGGGAAAGCAAAGTGGACCTACTACGAAATGAGTGGGCTCACACACGCATCTCCTGCGGTAAATACAAAACTTGGTGTAGTCGTGTCTGGGTGTAACGACAAGTTTATATATTGCCTCGACAGGAAAACAGGAAACCTTAAATGGAAGTTCGAAACAAAAGGGGAAGTAAAATATAGTGCAGTGTTTGACGAAAAAAGAAAGCTTGTGATCATCGCGGGAATGGATGGAGGTGTGTATTGTATTCACACAGAAACAGGGGAGCTGTATCATCGCTTCTTCGCGTTTTCTGGTTTTTACTCAAATCCACTTCTGTATAAAGACAGAATTATTATCGGATCACTCGATAAGAATATTTATTGCTATGATCTGGTTCAGAAAAAAGAAATCTGGCATCGTGCAACAAGGGGTAGAATATTTGCATCCCCGGCACGATTAGATGATCGTATATTTATTGGTTCTAATGACGGCGTGTTATATGAGCTTGATGTGATGACAGGGTCTGCACAGACACTTACTGTGTTTACAGAAAGAATTGTAAATAAAATTTGTGTTGGTGTCGAAAAAGGAAGACGAGTGTTGTACGTCCCGACACATGCGTGTCAGTTATATAAACTGATTGAGAGAGACTAGGGGCCTACGCGCCAAAGAGAACACCAAGCATTTCTGAGGGTAGGGAGTGGTTTGGCGAAGAAATGCTTG
>CAYVMF010000054.1:0-2470 GCA_964452605.1 uncultured Candidatus Saccharibacteria bacterium | reverse complement strand
AAGGTCTCTTTTCAAAGTACGTACACAAAGACGTCTTGGCAGAACTTATACGTTCGGATAAGCCTATTCGTTTAGGTGGAGAAAAGAAAGAAGTTACCGTTCTGTTCTCTGACTTGCGAGGTTTTACCACTCTTTCAGAGAAACTAACCGCAGAAGAGCTCACAGGGCTCTTAAATGGGTACTTCAGTGCTATGACGCCACACATTTTAGAAGAGAAAGGTACCATTGATAAGTTTATCGGAGACGCAATTATGGCATTCTGGAATGCACCGCTTACTATTTCTAATCATACAACTCATGCGGTGTCTTCTGCGCTTCGCATGCATAAAGCTCTTGCTGATTTTAACAGGGCGCACACGACAACGCTTGAAATGGGTATCGGGCTTCATCGTGGAGAAGTGGTTGTAGGCAACGTCGGAGGTGAAGACAGAGTTAACTACACCGTATTGGGTGATACGGTTAATCTAACATCTCGTCTAGAGGGGCTTACGAAAAAATACGGCGTAAAAACTATCGTTACAGAAGAAGTCATCACAGCTTTACCTAAAGACAAGTATGCTGTACGCCTACTTGATGTGATTACCGTAAAAGGTAAAACAAGTCCAACAAAAATATTCGAAGTAAACGAGTCAGGTGAGATAGATAAAAGCACTACCCATCTTTATGAAGCGGCTTTCAAGCTTTATCAGAAAGGATTATGGACAGAAGCGTCAGAGATGTTTAGAAAGATTACGAAAGATACACCAAGTGAAGTGATGCTAGGGCGTATTTCAACACTGGAAAAAGAACCATCGGAGAACTGGGATGGTATCTGGAAATTTGACGAGAAATAAAACAATAAAACGCCCTTGGTTGCTAATAGTTGAGATAGAGAGTATGCTAAGTGCTCGGTTTGCTTGCTTATATACAAGCTTTTATTCCTCATAATTCACACAAAATATGTCAGATACATCAACAACTCCTACAACAGAAGAAGTTACAGCTACTACTCCAGTTACTCCAGAAGTAGAACCTACTACACCAGTAGACGTTCCACCGGTTGTTACAGAAGAACCAGCAGCAACACCAGCTTCAAACTAGTACACAAAATAAAAATCACCGCACGATGCGGTGATTTTTATTTTGTACTATTTCCAGAATGTGGCTTGTTTATTTTCTGCAAAACGATGGTTTACGTCTCTATGTAGAATTTCGTCTTGTATCGTAGCTTCCACCACCTCAATAAGTCGCGCGTCGTGGGCCAGGTTCCAATAACTTCTCGCAAGTTCTGGAGCGGGAACATTTTCGTGTACTCCTTCCTTAATGAGTGTTAGGTATTTTTCATAACTATGAATGGCTTGTTCCTCAAAGTATCCAACTACACGATGAGCTGTTTTTGCTGAAAGCAAGTACAGCAGGAAGTAGAAGTGATAAAAGAAAAATTGAACAAGGGCAATAAGTACACGCTCAAAGAATGTAGGTTTTGCAATTTGGCTATACACAAGCAAGTGTACGCGCTCATTTTCTGCTTCGTCGAGTAGTATTTTTATCCAGCCTTTATCATCACGAATAAAACGAAGTGATTTAAGATGTTGAAGTAATCCACCAACCATACCAGGCACTGAAGCAATTGTCTCTAAGACCACAGCCCGGTGTCCATATCTTGTCTGGAAAAGTATATCCATAAGACGAGCTAAAACTGACACGATAGTCTTGGCCACCAAGTCGCTGAATGTTCTTTGTCTAAAAGAATATTTTTCAGAGTGTTGAGTTACATGAGGGGAGATATTCTCTACTCCCTTAAACATATCTTCTGCGTGCTCATTTTCCATATCACTATATGGTATCACAGTGTCCGCCCATAAAAAGAGGTACAAACTATGATTGACTTTTACTATAAATATGTTATAATGTATCTCACTAGGCATATGCTTAGGGGTTGTTATTTAAAAGGGGTCCAAAGAATGGAAGTGGTAGTAATCTACTTGTGCAGAACAGCTTCAAGCGGTGAGAGAACTCGCCGGAAAAAAAGAAGAATTCAAGTGATCCTCAAAGGCTCCTTCGGGATCTTTGAGGTCAAAGTACCTGCTGGCACAGAACTCTTTGAACTTCAGGTGCACGTTGCGGATGCGTTCAAACGCCCACAACGTCCAAACCAGTGGTCAAAGACCAGAAAGTGGTACAAAAACCGAAAGTAGTGGCAACCTATTTTCGGGAGGGCGTTGCGGCACATCCGCAGCGCCCTTTCTAATTCTCAACTTTCTTAGGACATGCTAGAATAGAATGCATGTTAGACATCAAATTTATACGTGAAAATAGCGATCTTATTCGTGCTGCAGCGACCAAAAAACACCTCTCTTTTAATGTTGACGAACTCGTAGCTGCAGACACTACACGTTTAGAACTACTTACTGCCGTAGAAAATCTTCGCGCTGACCAAAATAAAGCATCTACCGCTATATCGCAAGCAACTGACATCACGCGTCAGGAG
>CAYVMF010000053.1:0-2819 GCA_964452605.1 uncultured Candidatus Saccharibacteria bacterium | reverse complement strand
TTGTGCCTCCCCAAAAAAAACAAAAAATATTTTCGTTCTGTAATGATGATGTGGCTGAAAAAAAACATGAAGACGGTATATTTCCTTTGGATATGCAGAACGTAACGCCTGTAACGTGGCACGTATTTCCGTAGGATGATGACCATAATCATCGTACACCGTCACACCATGCTCTGTTTTACCTTTATACTCTAGTCTCCGCCATGTTCCAGGGAAACGTATAAGCCCTTCTCTTACTTTTTGCTCATCTAGTCCAAGCGTCTGTGTAAGTGCAAGCACAAGCTGTGCATTTGATTGGTTATGCTCCCCAAGCACAGTAAGCAAGATACCTTTACCATCTATACAATCTGCGTCAACTTTAACTCCTGCTGTATCAAGAGATACGTTACTGTGTGTTACAAGCGCTCCACCACTTGGAACTTTGTTAGCAAATGACTGAAAAGCATCATGGATATCCTGTATATCTTTATAGTAATCTAGGTGGTCCGCATCAATATTTGTAACAACAAGATATGTTGGCTGTAATTGCAAAAATGACCGCCTATATTCACACGCTTCAACGATAAGCCACTCATCAGAACCCGCGACGAAGTTACTTCCCTCTTCAGGAAGAATGCTGCCGATAATAACTGTAGGATGAAGGCCTGCCGCTTTAAGTGCATAGTACATCATTGCTGTTGTTGTCGTTTTTCCGTGAGTACCACATACGGCAATTGTTTTTTTACGCGCTGTAAGTTCTCCCAACGCCTCTGGGTACGTCTTACAAGGAATACCCAACTCCTTGGCACGTAGATATTCTGGATTATCAAGAGAAATAGAAATCGTATACACGACCATGTCGATATCTTTAGTAATACGATTTTCGTCTGTTCCAATAGAAACTGCTATGCCCTCTTTTCTAAGAGCTTCTATAAGTTCCGAATCTGTTGAGTCTGAGCCAACCACTTCATGTCCTTCATGCGCGTAAAAACGGGCCATGGCCGAAAGACCTATCCCGCCAATTCCTATACAATAAATCCTTTTTTTATCTGTTTCTGAGTGAATCATTTCTTTCATGCGACCTACTTCGTAAATACGATACCCCTAGTATATCAGGATTTTAAGGCTTTTTGTTCTTCGTATATTTCTGCTATTATCATGTGATGCAAGCAATTATTCTAGCTGCCGGAAGAGGTTTACGTATGGCCCCTCTTACAGATACAGTACCTAAGCCTATGCTTACCATCTACGACAAGAACCTCTTGGAGTGGAAGCTTGAAGCTCTTCCCCAAGAAATAACGAGCGTTATTATCGTGGTTGGTTACAAAAAAGAAGTAATACAAAACTACTTTGGAAATATGTGGAAGCATCTTCCTATCACGTATATTGAACACACAACACTGAACGGAACAGGCGGGGCGCTCAACCTATGTAAAGAACACGTTGTTGACCGTGCACTTATCATGATGGGAGACGACATATACGCAAAAGAAGACTTAGAAAAACTAGTCGCCTATGACTTTTCAATTCTTGTTGAAGATCAAGGAGAGAGGTCCTTACAAAATCAAGGTGGCAAGGTACTTGAAAAGGATGGTCTACTCACTGGTTTAAACGAAGGACTATCTCAAACGGGGATATCTTCCACTCTTGTAAACACAGGTGCTTACACTATCTCAAAAGAATACTTCAACTACGCTCCTGTTAAATTCTCAGAGACAGAATACGGACTCCCGCACACTCTCGCTTCTTTTTGCAACACTATTCCCGTAAACGTACTACGCGCAACTGAGTGGATTCAAGTAACAACACCTGCGTGTATAGAAAAAGCCGAAGAACGTCTCCGTACAAGAGCTTAGCGTATTTCGTACCCCTTTTCCTTAAGCAGTGAGTACATCTGCTCTGCGACTTCGTTTGCCTCTGTGTCAGTAAGAGTTCTTTCAAATGATTGGAGCACCACTCGAAACGCATATGATGTTTTTGAAACACCGTCGACTTCTTTTGAAAAAGTGTCAAAACAGTCAATTCGAACAATAAGCGAAGAGATCACACTCTGCATAAGAGAGTACACATTTTCCCATGTCACATCAGATGGTACCCACACCGCAATGTCACGAACAATAAATGGGTACGGAGAAATTGGTTTATACATCGGCTTATTATTTGTACGCTCAAGGGGTTCACATGCAAGAGGTTCTGGTAAAGTCTCAATGAGAGCATCAAAATCGACTTCAACGATGTAAGGCTTTGTAGAAAAAATCACAGGACTAATTTCAGAGAGCAAAAGCGCGGTTTTTATTTCTTCAAAAATACCCGCAACTTCTTCTGTAAAAACAGACTTCTTCTTTCCATCGTCAACGATAAGTGCAAAGTGTCGACGCTCACTTTCTCGGGTGAACACGTTTCCGAATTCATACATTCGTATCACATCAATATTAAGTAGCGGTGCATTAAGCATGTTCATTTGAAAAGCTCTCTCCTCACCGCCCGCGAGCACTGTGCGAAGTTTTTCTTTATCACTCGCCAAGCCTTTCACAATTTCTACAACACCCTCGTTACCAAACGTGTAAGTCATTATTTCTGAAAAACCACGCTTATGAAGAATATTTTTAATTTTATTTTCGTAAAAGAGACGTTTGTGTGGAGTCCCTTTTCCAGTAAGAGCAGGTAGGATACCTTTAATATTTGAAAGCCCATAGACTCGAGCAACTTCTTCGATGAGGTCTTGCTTAATCCTTAGATCAAGACGCTCTGATGGAATAGAGACATGATATAAAGTGCCTTCTTTTGTCAATGAAAAACCAAGCTTCTTCCAGATAGCCTCTCCATCCATCGACGTAGTC
>CAYVMF010000052.1:0-2844 GCA_964452605.1 uncultured Candidatus Saccharibacteria bacterium | reverse complement strand
TTGCATATGTGGCGACTCATGCATGGGTGCGTGTGGGAATATTTTTTGTTGCGGTTTTGGAGACAACTATCTCGCCACTTCTTCCTGAGCTTGTGGTTGCGGCAGTGCTTACGTACCGTAAAGATATTTCATGGAAAGTTTTAAGTGCTATATCTGCGCTTGGGTCGGCAACTGGCGCGGCTCTGTTGTACGTTCTAGGGAGGTACATATATAGAACACATCAAGGTTGGTTTGAGAATCTTTTTTCTTCCTCCGTACTTACTCAGTACACTGAGACACTTTTTACACATAATGCATTTGTGAGTATGTTTTTGGCGGCGTTCACTCCTTTACCTGACCGCATCTTTGCGTTTCTTTCAGGAGTCTTTTCACTTCCGTTTCTAGTAGTAGTATCTGCTTTTTTCTTGGGAAGACTTATTCGTGTTGGAATTGTAGCGTATTTCTCGTATCACTTTGGTGATGAGGCGAGAGCATATATTTTGAAACATACAAAGTTCGTAGCTATCCTCCTTTGTGTTCTTGTAGCTGGCTATATCATACTAAAAATGCAAGGTATACTTTAAAGTATGAAACATCATTTGTGCATTCACGACGAGTACATCACCTTTGATGGAGAACTTGTTCCGATAGGTAAAATTCTCATTGAGAAAAAAGTTACCGCAGTGATCTCAGAAGTCTTGGACATGGTTGTAGCGAAAATCGGCGCAGACGAAGTAGTTCTCTGTGGAGAGGGGGATGCTAAAAGAATGCTCGGGAGGAAACTGGAAGACAGACTCGGAAGGAAAGTAACCTACGAGTAGTATGGAGGTAAAACTTATTTTGGGTATTGTTTCTTCGCTGCTTATTATTCCTCAAGCGGTTCCGTATATCAGGGACATTCTTCGAAGAAAAACTGAGCCACATATCTATTCATGGTTTATTTGGGGGACGTTACAAATGATAGCCGCGCTTTCTCAGTTGAAAGGTGGCGCGGGGTATGGTTCATGGGCTCTGATTGCTGGTGGAATTTTCTGTTACACCGTATGTATACTTTCCTTTAGGTTTGGAACAAAAAATATAACTCTCTTCGACAGAGTTTGTTTCGTTGCTTCTTTGCTTTCGATAGGGGTGTACCTCTTTTTGGAAAATCCTCTCTGGGCAATTTTGTTTGTAACGTGTATTGATCTTTTGGCGTTTCTGCCAACCTTTAGAAAGGGGTACCAAGAACCACACACAGAAACCGCTAGCACCTTTGCAATAAGTGCACTTGCTAACGTGCTTAGTATTCTTGCATTGCAGGTGTATTCAACAACAACTGTTCTCTATATGGCGGTTCTCTTCGCAACTAACACCATTTTTACAGTGATGCTATTAGTTCGTCGAAAGTATATGGTGCCTCGGAGTGGAATCGAACCACTATTAACGGCTTAGAAGTCCGCTGTTCTATCCATTGAACTACCAAGGCATGGATGGCTACATACTACCAAAATAATCCATTACGTGCATTAGGTTCATTTTTGAACACTTGTCATTCGTATACCAATTCTGCAGTCGTGTAGGAGCTGGGTTTTCTCAAGGCTTGTTGTTATGGAACTAATTGAGCTACTTCTGGTGAGTAGTTGGTTGTGTATATTATAGACGAGGGCTTCAAGTGTGCCATAGCTGTTCTCGGTACATATCTTAATAATGAGTTCTCTCATTTTTCCGTAACAAAGTGTTTCGTCAAAAATATCTGCCCGGGCGAGGTTCTCATCTAATGTACAAGTTATTTCACTATTAATCAGAAATTCTTGAGGGGAATGTTTTTCTAGTTCAAGAAGGCCATGAGTTGCTTGGACTCGTAGGTCTCTAATAAGTAATGTATACATACTGTGTTAGTGTTTTAGGTTTGTAAAAAGTGGCTGGTACATGTCGTCTTCTATATCAATGCGTAATTCGTTTCTATCTACCTTTTTACAAAACTGGACACCTGAGTCTGTGATAACCGCCAGAGGTTTTTGCTCGTTACCTTCACCCATGGTGTATACCGCAGCGGTTGCTAAACTATCTGCGACATCAACTCGCGAGACTTTAAACTTTCTGCCAAAGATGTCTGGTTTTCCACGATAATCTTTTATGCCCCTAAATCCAGCGTACCCAAGTGCAACCCCAGTAACTCCTGCACGTAGGGGGAGAGTGCGACTGTCGGTAATGAGTACTCCTAGATTTTGTACGCCATACAGCAAGAGAAGTTCCTTTCGTAGTTTTTTCGCGGAACGGAAACTATTCTTAGGAAGAAGTATTAACTTGCCGTTTGCATTTGACTCATCTATTCCAGCTGCTGCCATCACGACACCGTCTTTAATGGTAAGCCAGGCGTACTTCGTTGGAATGGCGACATCACTTTCACGTCTAATGCATTCTTCTTTTGTTCGTATGGTTTCGATAACCACTGTTCTTTTTTCAGCAAGGGCTACAATTTTTGAGGTAATTATAAGTATGCTATTTTCTTGTATTTGTGGAAGATGCTTTTTAATAAACGAAACGAGAGAGTCTCCTTCTTTAAAAATAGTTGTTTTTACTGCGTGTACATTCATGAGATTTTTGTAAAATGGATAAATGAAAAAACCGCCCAAGTAAGGCGGTTTTTTCACGAAGAGGAGCTGCCTTACTTTACCAGATAGAAATAGAGGCTTTCGTGAAGCCAGACCAGGTGGTTGTGTAAGCGTTTTGTAACATGTGAGGCAGTATATCAGTTTCGCCCTGCCTTGTGAAAAAAGAAAGAGTAATGTAGTATAGTAAGACTAAATAAGGGAGATTAGCTCAGTTGGTAGAGCAACTCGTTTACACCGAGAAGGTCACAGGTTCGAGTCCTGTATCTCCCAC
>CAYVMF010000051.1:0-2901 GCA_964452605.1 uncultured Candidatus Saccharibacteria bacterium | reverse complement strand
GCCTGAAGGAGGTTTTCAAAAAGTGAGACAATGGTCATCGGGCCAACTCCTCCCGGTACTGGACTAACCGCAGTCGCTTTTTCTGAAAGTGATGACATGAGCGCATCACCTGCCACTGTGTTATTTTCTTGAACGGTGATACCTACGTCTACGACAATGCACCCTTTTTGTATATAGTCTTCTTTAATTAAGTGTGGCTGGCCAATTGCCACAATGAGAATATCGGCAGTTCTTGTGACGCTCGCTAAGTCTTTTGTGTGACTGTGGCACACCGTAACCGTCGCATTTCGATTAATACACGCGAGCGCTGTTGGCTTCCCAACCAACGATGAGCGTCCAACCACTACCACGTGCTTTCCTAAGAGGGGAATATTGTAGTGTTCAAGTAACGTAAAGATACCTTTGGTTGTTGCGGGTAAAATGATTTCATCATTTTCGTACACATGACGTAAGTTGTGTGAAGTAAGCCCATCGACATCTTTCTTTGGACTAATTGCATCCATGATAATCCAAGGGCGAATATGTTTTGGCAGTGGGAGTTGAACGATAATCCCATTCACTGAGTCAGTGCTGTTATAAGGTTGAATATGCTCTACAAGTTCATCTTCGGTAACGGTGTCTGCATACTGTAGATGTGTTACCTTGGCCCCAACACGTTCCGCGAAGCGTTTTTTATATTCGATATATTTTGTAGATGCAGGGTTATTACCAACTTGAATAATTACCAAGTGTGGTTTTTCTGTGAGGCTTGCAACAGAAGAGAAAAGCTCTTGCTCACGAGATTTTGCGACGAGTGATCCGTCTAGAATAGTGAAAGTTGTTTCTGGCATGTATGGAGAACAATACCATGAAATAAGAGTATTGATAAGTTCGTTTTTAGATAAAAGTGCGTTAGTATAGATGTATGAATTCGTACCAGACTATATATAATGCGCTTGAGAATGTTGGAAAAGGCTTTACGCTATCTGCCCCTGAGGATGTGGCGCACGGAGATTTTGCGACTAACATCGCTTTTATTGTCGGTAAGGAAAAAGGTATTTCTCCAAAAGCGGCAGCAGAAGAGTTGGTGAGCCATCTTATGGAGGCGCTTGAAGATGTTATAGAGAAAATAGAAGTAGCTGGTCCTGGTTTTATCAATTTCTTTTTGAAGGACGACGTACGAACTGATGAAGCGGAAGGTGTTGCGCTTAGCGATATTATAAATAGTAAAACTGGCGAGAAAGTTATTGTTGAATATACCGACCCTAATCCATTCAAACTTTTTCATATTGGACATCTCGTTCCAAATGCTATTGGTGAATCTGTTGCACGTATATATGAATCAGTGGGGTATGACGTAACACGCGTGTGTTATCAGGGGGATGTCGGCATGCACGTGGCGACCACTTTGTGGGGGGTTACACACTTAGGTGAGGCGCTTCCTGAGGACAGTATTTCTCTTAAAGACAAGGTTGCATACCTTGGGCGTGCATATGCGTACGGTACACAAATGGTCGCAGATAGTCCGGACATCAAAAGTGAAATCGTTGCCATTAATAAAAAAGTGTTTATACGAAGTGATGAGGAGGTTAACAGTGTCTATGATATGGGTAAGAAATGGAGCTTGGATTATTTTGAAGCGCTGTATAAAAAACTTGGTACAACTTTCGATCATTATATTTTTGAAAGTGAAGTAGGGGATGACGGAATTCGCATCGTTCGAGAAAACCTTGGAAAAATTTTCGAGGAGTCTGACGGTGCTATTGTGTTTAAAGGTGAAAAGGTGGGTCTTCACACTCGAGTATTTATAAACTCACAAGGTCTTCCAACATACGAAGCTAAAGAGCTTGGGAATACCTACAAAAAACAATCACTTGTTCCTGACGCAAAGCTTTCAGTGGTCGTAACAGCAAAAGAAATAGATGAATATTTTAAAG
This sequence comes from uncultured Candidatus Saccharibacteria bacterium, assembly GCA_964452605.1. Taxonomy (GTDB): domain Bacteria; phylum Patescibacteriota; class Minisyncoccia; order Phycocordibacterales; family UBA5272; genus UBA11704. The sequence continues at coordinate 985 of CAYVMF010000051.1, read as the reverse complement.
TGATAAAAGCAGTTCTTGGAGAAATAGATCCAAAAATAGGAGAAATGCTCCTTCATGTTTCGCACGGCATGCTCCGTCTTCCTGAAGGTAAGATGTCTTCACGAAAAGGTAATATTATTTCTGCGGAGGAACTTATCGACGACGTGAGTGAAAAAATTGCTGCACGTCTTGATGATATGAAAGTGTCGGAAGCTGACAAGGTTCAGATAGTAAATGATATAGCTGTGGGGGCTATTAAATTCTCGATACTTAAATCAGCTCCGGGGAAGGATATGATTTTTGACTTTGAAAAGTCGCTTTCTTTTGAAGGCGATTCAGGTCCGTACTTACAGTACACACATGCGCGACTTTGTGCGTTATTAGATAAAGCAAAAGAGGCGGATATTTCTATCGAGAACTATGTCGTGGAAGAACCTGAGCGTGCACTTGAGCAGGCGATTACCGGGTACACACAAACCCTTAACAAAGCATATGTAGAGCTTGGACCTCATCATATTGTGCAGCATTTACTACTTCTTACACGCGCATTCAATAACATGTATGGCCGTGTACAAATTGTGGGTGAGAATAAAGAGACGAGCGCGTACTATGTAATGCTCGCACAAGCAACACGGCACATTCTTGCGCATGGGTTATATACGTTAGGAATTAAAGCGCCAGAAAGAATGTAGGTGTTTACCTTTCTGTGCGAGTGTTGTAATATGTGGAAGTGCTAGCGATGAAGGGAGTAATCACCCCGGAGCTTTGGGAAGAACATCGAAAGATAAGTAGAGCCCAGTTAATGAGGTCTGCGTACGCAGATAAAACAAGGTGGTACCACGAGGTGAACGAAACTCGTCCTTGGAAAACAATTCACGTAATTGTTTCTCTAGGACGGGTTTTATTTTTACATTATGAACGAAAACACACACACAACACCAAAAACAATTTCTGAAATAGAACAGGAGACGCTTGCGTTTTGGCAGGACAGTAACCTTTTTGAGAA
>CAYVMF010000050.1:0-3425 GCA_964452605.1 uncultured Candidatus Saccharibacteria bacterium | reverse complement strand
TGTGTCAGGGAAAGCGCTTCATGAAAGAAACGCTTGAAGTAAAGTGGAAGGGAAAAAATATTTACGATATTTTGCGTATGACTGTAGAGGAGGCGCTTACTTTTTTCCAGGATATTCCTGCGGTGCACGACCGCATAAAGACACTTAATGATGTGGGTCTTTCATACCTTGAACTTGGGCAGTCAGCCACAACGCTTTCAGGTGGTGAAGCCCAGCGTGTAAAAATCTCAAGTGAACTATATCGTCCACACGTGGAGAAGACTATCTATCTTCTTGATGAGCCGTCTATTGGACTTCACTATGAAGATATTGCGAAGTTAATCGAGATTCTAAATAAACTCGTCGATAAAGGAAATACTATTGTGCTCATCGAACACAATCTAGATATAGTAAAGTGTGCGGATCATATTATTGATATCGGTCCTGAGGGTGGAGTAGGAGGTGGAAAGGTGGTAGCGACAGGAACTCCAGAACAAGTAGCAAGTAGTGAGAAATCATATACCGGGCAGTATCTAAAGAAAGTGTTAAAAAGAAAGGTGAAGTAGTAAAGGGAAATACAAATTAAAAAGCCACCCGGGGGTGGCTTTTTGCAAGAGCGCTTGAGGTTTCACCCGGACGTGATTCCAAGCGCTTCAAGTGCGAGCCGAAGCTCAGCGGTTTTGAGTCGTACGGTTTGCCCGTACGGTGGGCGCAGGTTGACCCACTCCTGGTCGACTTGTTCTTCCAGTGCCGTCAGAACGGTCTCTGGGGTGAACTCGCAGGCGAACATTGCCGCCTTTGCAAGCTTGAGTTTCCCTGTGCGAGTCAATGACAAGCCTGCACGGACGGAGAGCGCGTGCTCGCCTTGTCCTTTTTTGCAGCTGACTGACCGGGTGACCCCCGTCCGGCCGATGCGTGTCGGAGCTACAGCTATCTGCTGTTCCCGTACGGCACCCCATCCAGCCAAGGTCTCTATTACGTCTATATCTCTGTCTATCATGTCTTCGCTCCAAAAATCTCGTTGGTTTGAACTGCGGTCTCTGTCAGAGCTTTTCTTTCCTGTTGCCTAGGCGTAGAAGAGGTGTACAAAGTCCACTTTTTATTATACAATACTTTCAATGAAAAAGCAAGACCTATCCACATGTAACCTCCCTGATTTGCCAGGGGTGTATTTTTTCAGAGACGCTGAAAATAACATCTTGTACATAGGAAAAGCTACCTCTTTGGCGGATAGAGTGCGTAGCTATTTTTCGGCAGACCTCGTAAAGACTCGCGGGCTTAAGTTGGTGAGTATGGTTATAGCGGCACACACCGTTACGCATCAAGTAACTGACAGTGTACTTGAAGCACTGCTTCTGGAGAGTAAGTTGATAAAAGATAATACTCCTCCTTACAACACAAAAGAAAAAGATAACAAAAGCTTTACCTGTGTAGTTATCACAAAAGAGGCTTTTCCTAGGGTCCTCTCTATGAGAATACGAGACTTTGAAAAGCGGTTCACTAAAAAAGAAACACTCGCTGTGTATGGGCCGTTCGCTTCACTGTCTTCTCTTCGTGAAGCGCTAAAGATAATTCGTCGGATGTTTCCTTATCGCGACAAGTGTGAGGTAAATCAAGGTAAACCATGTTTCAATGCTCAGCTTGGACTTTGTCCAGGAGTGTGTACGGGGATAATTAGTCAGGCTGAATATAAGAGACAAATTTCTAACGTACAAAAACTGTTTGAGGGTAAAAAGACAGATATCAAGCGTAGTCTTGAAAAGGACATGCAAAACTATGCTAAGCAGCAGAAGTTCGAGAAGGCTGCCAAAGTTAGGAATACCCTTTTCGCCCTGGACCACATAAAGGACGTTAGTCTTATAAAGGACGAGGATATCACCACATTTAAGGACAATGACTTTCGTATTGAGGCGTACGACGCGGCACATATTTCAGGGACATCTCGAGTGGGTGTAATGACGGTAATAGAAGGAAAACAAAAAGCGACAGACGAGTATCGTAAATTTAAACTACCTGAATCAACAAACGATGATTACGCTGCGCTTCGCGAGATGCTCACTCGGCGATTTTCTCATAAGGAATGGCGCTTTCCTGACTTGATAGTAATAGATGGTGGTAAAGCCCACAAAGAAGTTGCAGAAAAGACCCTCGCTTCCCTTGGTGTACTTATTCCGTGTGTCTCAGTTGTAAAAGATGAACGACATAAACCAAAAGACATTTTGGGACCCGCTATACATGTGGATTACCATAAAAAGGAAATACTTTTAGCCAACGCAGAAGCTCACAGGTTTGCAATCGGGTATCATAAACGCTTACGAGACAAGCGTATCTAACGCTTAGAAAAAACCGCTGTCAAGGGTTACTCTTGACGTCATTTTTAGAGACAAAAATGATGGCTTTTACTATCGATTTGTATATACTGAATATCTAAAAACCTAATGCAATTTAAGCGGTATGGCTATTCTACAAACAGTTAAAAAACGAAATGGGGAGATGGTGCTTTTTGAGCAGGACAAAATCGAGAAGGCGATTAAAAAAGCCTTCGTTGCGATTACTCGAGATGAGAAGGCCGCTATTGCAAAACACATCACGGAGCTGGTGGTGAAAGAGCTTGAACTTGAGGCTCTCACTCGCGAAGGGTACACCCCGTCTGTGGAACATACCCAAGACCTTGTAGAAAAGCACATCATGGGTGCTGGATTTTTTGATGTTGCTAAGGCGTACATCATCTACCGTTACGAGCGCACAAAGGAGCGCCAGGAGAAGAAGCAGGAAATGCTTGAAAAGCTTGAAGAGGAGGGTCTTTATATCACAAAGCGTAATGGTACACGCCAAAAGTTTGATATTGAAAAAATTCGAGCATCGGTAACACATGTAACAAAAGGTTTTGAAAGCGAAATCAATGTTGACCAAATCGTAAACCAAGTAAAGCAGGAAGTGTTTGAAGGTATTTCAACAAAAGAAATTCGTAAGGCGCTTGTTATGACAGTGCGTTCGCTTATTGAGCAGGACCCAGCGTACTCATACGTTGCGTCTCGTATGGTGCTTCAGCAGATTCACATTGAACTCCTCGGTGAAGAGTTAGATTACGCTAAGTTTGACGAGCAGTATCGCGGAACTTTCATTAAAGGAATTGCGTTTGGAGTAGAAAAGGGGTACCTCGATACTCGCATGTCGAATTTCGACCTTCCTCGTTTGGCTGCTGCGCTTCATCCAGAGCGAGATGATCTTTTCATGTATCTCGGATCTCAGACACTTTTTGAGCGATACCTCGTTCGTGATGTGGAGGGCACAGGAAATATTTTTGAAAATATTCAAGGATTCTGGATGCGTGTGGCGATGGGAGTGGCGCTTGCTGAAAAGGAACTAGACCGTACAACTCTCGCGATTGAATTCTATGAATCAATTTCGACACTTCGATTTGTTCCTTCGTCTCCTACACTCTT
>CAYVMF010000049.1:0-3542 GCA_964452605.1 uncultured Candidatus Saccharibacteria bacterium | reverse complement strand
CTGATATAAGATCATGCTCGCGAGACTGAGTCTTTTCAAGTTCAATACGCTCAGGATCATAACCCTCCACGCCGCGTTTACGAATGTATTTAAAAAAGGCACGAAGTGCTATCAAATGATAGTTCTGTGTATGTTTAGTAAGCGTCTCTGTGGACTGACCTTTTTTTGCTTCACGGGCAGGATGTCGGTTAAGAAATACACGGTACTCACGCATCATACTCTCTGTAATATCCGCCGGGGAGTCTACTTTAGCGAAATCTAGGAACCTATTAAGATAGTGTTCGTAATTACGAACCGTAAGGGGAGAACGGCCCTTTTCAATTTCTATATATTGAAGGAAGTCGGCCTTAAGCGAAGCGAGATTATGCATATGTAAGAGTATACCTTAACGTCGCACAATATGGTGGGGAAGAAAAGGCAAGCTAAATCAAAGGTCTGCAGGGGCTTGCAATTTATGAAAATGTGTGATAGAATATAGGATATAGTTATATAGTATGCTTACTACACGAAAAAAGGCAACCGCCATTAAAAACGCTCAAATTCACGATACAGACACAGGATCTCCTGAGGTTCAGGTATCACTTTTAAGCAAGAAAATTGCTGAACTTACAAATCATTTGAAGGTTCACAAGAAAGACAACCACTCACGTCGTGGTCTTATTCAAATGGTTGCTGACCGCCGTACACATCTTAAGTACCTCGAAACAAGCAACAAGAAGCGATATACAGCAATTGTTACAAAACTTGGATTGAAGTAATCAACAGTAGAGAGCGCCCGTAGGGCGCTCTCTTGCGAAAGGTGAGTGTATACTAACTATAATAGGGCTTTGCATACTGTAGAGAAGGCTACCTCTTCTGAGGGTGGGGAGTGGTTTGGCGAAGAAGGGGTAGCCTGATTGATACTTATGCAAAAAACCTAGTTTCTATTTTTAATTTTAAAGGTTACTAGCTGTTGGACTTTTGTACTCACACTACCAACTATAAACTAGTAACTACCAACTATCATATGGCAGTTATCAAACACAGCGACCAGCGTGTCGCAGTATTTATAGATACTCAAAATCTATACCACAGTGCAAGAAATTTATACAACACTAAAGTAAACTTCGGGGCAGTTATGCAAGAGTCTGTAGGAAAGCGTAAGCTTATCCGTGCGCTTGCATACGTCATCACTACCGAAGCAGGAGATGAGACTCAATTTTTTGAAGCACTCACCAAAATCGGAATCGAGACCAAGACAAAAGACCTTCAAATATTTTACGGAGGAGCAAAGAAAGCTGACTGGGATGTCGGTATGGCAGTAGACGCAATTCGTCTCGCGCCAAAAGTAGACACTATCGTACTCGCAACAGGGGACGGCGACTTCGTACCACTTGTCGTATTTCTAAAAGAACATTTTGGAGTACAGGTGGAAGTTATTTCATTTGGGCGATCTTCATCGACAAAGCTTCGCGAAGCATGTGAAGACTTTATCGACATGTGTGATCACCCAGAAAAGTTCTTGATCGGTTTTCGAGGGGGAGCCAAAAACCAAAGACGCCCACGTACCACTCCGGCAAAGAAAGTTTCAGCAAAGAAAATTGAAGAATTTTCAGACGAAGCGCTTGGCGTGTTCTCATCAGAGGGCACAGAGTAAAAACAAGATACGAAAGGGCGGCGCCGTAGGTTCCCGATTTCTTAAGTTGTACTCAACTTGTTGAAATCGCAATGCCTTTGGCCGCCGCCCTTTCTGTTGTCTCACTCATTTTCTCTGTTACACTGTCTCTATGACTATTTCTAACATTGAAACGTTTGAAAACGACATCAGCGAAGAAATAAAACACAAAGAAGCCTCGATGGGGGATATTGCCTCTGCGAGCGGACAAATAGGTAATACTGAATCTACTGGGACTTCCACAAAAAATAAATTACTCATTGGTGTAATTCTTCTGATAACCCTAATCATCCTTGCTGGTGGTGGATATATTCTCTACAATACTATCCTCGCAAAAAATACAACTACTCAGCCGATTAGCATACCAGAGCCAACTCAACAACAAAACGTATCTGCGGCACTCATTACCATATCTCCACGACTAGCGGCTGATGTACTGCCCTACATACAAAAAGTGGAGGAGACACCTTACGGAAGCATACTTTCTATTACCGACTACTCGGCGCTATTTGCGTACATGATTCGAAATGAAACCGCAGTCGGCGCAGATATTCTCGCCTCCAGTAACGTACGCGATGACATCGCGACTACAAGTGAGTTACTTATGTTCTCAGACATCACTCGCTCAAACCAAAACATGCGCGTAGCATCTCTTGGGTCAAGCACTGTTGTGTACGCGTTCATCTCAGAAACAAAGTTAGTCTTTTCAACTTCAACTGAAGGCATCCTCTCACTTCGCGGTGCTATACTTCAGTAATGAGTGTTGCAACTGTGCACAGTGCGCATATAGTAGGACTTGAAGCAGAGCCAGTGAGTGTCGACGTAGACGTCTCGTCTGGTCTGTATTCTTTTTCAATCGTTGGGCTTCCTGACAAAGCCATCGATGAAAGTAAAGACCGTGTAATTGCCGCACTTAAAAATACAGGCCTTCGAAATCCAAAAACGGAAAATCATAAAGTTACGGTATCCCTTGCTCCTGCCCACATTAAAAAAGAAGGTTCGCACTTCGATGCACCAATTGCACTTGGATACTTAGTTGCATCAAAGCAACTAGAGGGGGACTTTTCAAACGTGTGGTTCGTCGGAGAACTTTCTCTTTCTGGGGAAGCACAACCACTTCAAGGAGTTCTTTCCATTGCAGAAAAAGCAAAAGCTCTTGGCATTAAGGCACTTTTTGTACCAGTCGGCAGCAAAGAAGAGGCAGCGCTCGTTGAGGGTGTAACGATATACGGCTACACACATTTACGAGACATAGTAATGCACTACGGAGGAATGTTAGATGGTGTTGGAGGGCTTGAAACGTATATCGAAGCTACACCACCAACAGAAATTCAATACTCTCGACCAGATTTCTTTTTAGACTTTAAAGACGTAAGAGGCCAAGAGACTGCGAAACGCGCACTTGAAATAGCTGCAGCTGGTGGACACAACATCGCACTCTACGGACCACCAGGAACAGGTAAGACAATGCTTGCAAGAGCGTTCACGGGAATACTTCCATCACTTGAACGTGATCAAGCATTAGAAGTTACTCGTATCCATTCTATTGCCCACACGAAGACGGGACTCATTACTCATCCTCCGTTTCGCAGCCCTCACCACACATCATCATATGTATCACTTGTTGGAGGAGGCACACACCCGCGACCAGGTGAAATAACACTTGCTCATCGCGGAGTATTATTTTTAGATGAGTTTCCAGAATTCGATAAGCGAGTTATTGAATCTCTTCGACAACCACTTGAAGAAGGGACCATAAGTGTATCTAGTGCAAAGGGAACATTTATCTTTCCTGCTTCGTGCATTGTGATTGCTGCACTTAACCCTTGTCCATGTGGCTACATGGGGTGCAAAGTAAAACGATGTATTTGCACTCGAGGAGACATCG
>CAYVMF010000048.1:0-3846 GCA_964452605.1 uncultured Candidatus Saccharibacteria bacterium | reverse complement strand
TCCCACACTTCTTTTGTTCCGTGTGGCCCCATGATGTAGGGGTCGGTTCCTTTTCCTGTGATAAGTACTGTGTCTCCAGTTCTTGCGAGAGAGAGTGCGTGAGCAATTGCTTCTCGTCTGTCCAGAATAATAGTAGGAGTATGTCGCTCTATTCCACGAGCTACTTCATTAATAATTTTTAGAGGGTCTTCGTCATACGGGTCTTCATTGGTCAGAATAATTTCATCACAGTACTCATCTGCAATTTTCCCAAGGACTGGTCGCTTCCACCCATCTCTTCCACCGCCAGTTGATCCAAGCACTGCGATTTTACGAGAGGTTGGAAATGTTTCGTAGAGCTTACGAAGTGAGTCGTCTGTGTGCGCGTAGTCTACGATAACTCGAAAGTCTTGGCCTTCGTTTACTTTTTCTACTCTTCCACGAATGAGTGATAGCATTTCAATTCCACGTTTCGCATCTTCTTCTTTAATACCAATTTGCTCTGCAAGGGTAAGCGCGGCAATTGCGTTTGAAATATTAAACATTCCCGGGAGTGGAATGGTTATATCAGTGTCGTGCCACTTAATAGTACTTGTCTGCTCGTCGTGGGAAATTATGTGTACGTGGTTAAGCGAGTATCCAATATTTTTTTCGACATCCCCAATGAGGAATGCAGGGGCGTGCTCGTTGTCGATGTTTGCAATTGCAACTCTCGCCAGCTTTTTACTTTTGGCGAGCTGTTGTGCGAGGCGGAGTTTCGCTTTTTTGTAGGCCTCAAATGACCCGTGACTTTCAATGTGTTCAGGGGAGAGGTTTGTGAAGATAAGCGCATCTAGTTGAAGATGTGCATGTCTAAAGAAGCGAGCCCCTTCAGATGTCATTTCTATAATCGCGTACTCGCACCCAGCATCAACCGCCTTTCTTAAGAAGTGCTGCGTGAAAAACCTTCCTGGCATTGTCATTTTGTATTTGTTTGGTTCTGAGTTGGTGTCAATTTTGAAACGAATAGTAGAAAGCACTGCAGTTTTTTTACCAGATGCTTCAAGGACAGCGTTCACAAACTCAGCTGTAGAAGATTTACCCTTTGTCCCAGTGATACCGATTACATGTATATGTCGAGAAGGGTGGCGGTAGAGTAGTATCCCGATGGTTGCTAAGAGATAGTGGTAGAAAGGCTGAAGGAAGCGGTACAGTTTTTTTGGTGTGAGGCTTTCAATTGTGCGTAGAATTTTTTCCATGGTTATCTTAAAAGAGATAAAGCTTGTTTAATGAGTGTACTTGTATTTTTCTCAAGTGGGTCTAATTTACTAATAACTTCGTGAACTTCTTTTGGAGAGTAGCCAAGAGCTTCAAGGGCTAAGCGTACTTCAAGGATGTTGTCGTTTACTTCAGCGGACTGGAGGTGGGTGAGTTTTCCTTTTAGTTCGATAATAATTTTTTCAGCGGTTTTCTTTCCAATTCCAGGAGTATGAGAAAGCAATGCTGCATCGCTTCTCTCTACTGCTTCTGCGACAGATGCGGGGGAGTGAACTGAAAGCATCGCAAGCGCAGACTTTGGACCAATACCTGAAACTGAGATGAGTCGTTCAAAAAGCTCAAGTTCAACATCTGTTGCAAAACCATACAAGGTAATAGCGTCCTCTCTGACGTGTGTGTGAATATAGAGAGAAACAGGCTCACCTTCCTTCTGTGCGAGGAGAATAGGCAGTGGGGCGAGGATGCGGTAGCCTACACCTCCAGTAAGGAGTAGTAAGTCTTTTTCTGTTACCGTATGTACAGTGCCTACGAGATATCCAATCATAGCCAAAAGTATATCACGCGCCCCGCTTGAGGATTTGGTTGATTTGTGGTAGAGTGATACAACTAAATCAAACATATGGCAATTACTAAATCAGCTAAACGAGGGGTGCGAGTAAGTACACGTAAGCGTGTATCAAACGACCGCAACCGTCGTACTATGAAAGAAGCAGTGAAGACTGTACGTAAAGATATCTCACAGAAGGATGAGAAGTCTATTAAGACAGATCTATCACTTGCGTTTAAGGCGCTTGATAAAGCAGCTAAGAAAGGAGTTATCAAGAAGGGAACAGCAAACCGAAAGAAATCTCGTCTCGCAAAAGCAATTGCAAAGATTGGAAAGTAATACTTAAAAAACAAAAACGCCGCAGGGCGTTTTTGTTTTGGTACTGCTGGTGTACACTTAGATAATCATGCAATGGAAAGAAATACCAAAAGACGTAGCTAACGCCGCGAGTCGTTTTACTCAAGAACAACTAGCAGCTCGAGAGAGGCGATTACAGGATCCCGAGTTTGTTAAGTCGATTGATACAACGCGACAGTTAATGCGCGAAGATTTAAAACAGGCAGGAGAGAGTGCCGCAATGACGGTTGTGCACCTACTGCTTACAACGCCAGGGCTTACTGTTTTCGGCCTAGTCAAAGGTCCGTGGGATACCCTTAAACATAATATGGGCACGAAAGATCCAAAACAAAAACACAGCTACATAGCATCTCTTCTTAAAGGTCCTTTAGCTGGGTTGTGGGAGGGTTTAAGTAAGACTGGGGGACGAGGATGGGAGACGTTAAGGAGTGGGGCCGCAGCGACTGGTCGTAAAGCGGTAATTGGTGCTCGAACTACAATTGGAAATTAATATATGACAGATATAAACGAAGATACAATTAAAGAGGAGATGGTTGCCCTTTTTGAAAAGCATGGAGATGCTTTGCTTGCGGCAGATGAAGGACTTCTAAAGATTGAGGAAGAGGGGGTTGAGCTTTTTGAAAAGAAATTAGTAGCCCTAAAGAATAAGCTTGTACACGACGAGACTATTTCCGAAGATGATTTACAAAAAAGATTCTTAGAGGAACTTGATACAGTAAGAGCTGAAGTTTTGGAAGAAACTGAAAAGAGTATACAGGTCTTTCTTTCCAAAAACGGAGTTACAGAATAACTTTGGCAGGAAGTTCGGTCACAGAACTTCTCCTCACTGCGTTCGTCGATAAAGTTCCGCGACCCCTATTCGATTCCTGTCATAAGTGGCGCAGGCCACTTATTCCTATAATCAACAATAAGTAAAACACCCTCAAGGTTACTAGAGGGTGTTTTACTTATTGTGCAGAATATCTGTCACAGGTCGAACCAGTATGTAAGCAAGTTGTGAATTTTTATGAGTGGGTAATGGAAGAAAGGATTATATAGAAAAGCAAAACCGCACGCGGCTTTGCGTACGGTCATCAGCACAACTCAGACTTCTCTCCATCACACCCCCTGCGTTTGCAGGAGAGGTTCTTGATCACATGCGCCATGGGAGCACATCCGTGTGAACTTTGAAAACGGAGTGAAACATGGTGGCACTTGGGGCACATGTTTTCGTTGGTGACAGAACGGCATCCATCTTTGCGGATTTCGAGTACATCTTCACCACGAAAGATGACAGGATCTCGCTCACGCAACGTGACGGCCACATTTCCTCCCGGCGCAAAGTAGCAATCGAAGGCCGTGAATTCCACGACAAGAACTTTCACTCCCTGGTACACATCCCTACGGACAGTAAACGGGGTAATATCTTGTAGCCTTGCGATCATGGCGCCATAATGCACAACGACCGACACTATTTGTTTCTTTCTCAATTTCTTTCTCCACACAGTTAAAGAACAAAATAACTCTACAATTGTAGAGTTATTTTGTCAATTAGATCTCTCGGCAGGAATCGCCCCTCCTTTCAGTCGAGATCCTACATTTTAAGCATTCACTTTGTTCATTAAAATGTGGACCTTCGGTTCGATTCCTGCACGAAAGCCAAGCAGTTGGCTTTCTCTCCGGCACAGAATAGTAAAAGACTGAGGAGTTCCTCAGTCTTTTACTAT
>CAYVMF010000047.1:0-4309 GCA_964452605.1 uncultured Candidatus Saccharibacteria bacterium | reverse complement strand
GGTAGGCTCTACTTCCAGAATGAAGCTAATGGATTTACTACGGTCCTTCAATCTGCGTCTTCAACACTTACTTCAGACCTTGTCTTTACTCTTCCTGATACATTGGGTAGTGCTCGTCAGGCGTTACTCACAGATGGTAATGGGCAGATGTATTGGGGAAATGTTCCAGGACTTGCTACAAGTACAGAGGGTTATGTGCCGCGTTTTATGGCAAGTGGTGAGCTGACTAATGGGGTTATGTTAGACGATGGACAGGTTGCGGGTGTTAACGCAACTTCTACAGATGTAGCATTTACTGTTGCTCAAGGAACAAGTACGCAGCAGCCACTTAGTGTTCTCTCGTCTCTTAAGGAAACATTCTTTACTGTAAGTAACACAGGACTTGTGGCGATAGGTACTTCAACTCCTGGTTCTCGTTTCGATATTGTTGATCAGACAAATATTTCAGGGGTAAACCTTATGAGAGTATTTTCAAATGTTGACGGTGGGTCAGACCTTAAGTTCAGTCTTACATCTGATGGTGATTTATTTGCTAATCGTTCAGTTACTGTTGGGCTAAGTGGTGGTGTTGCAGAAAGCTATGTAGCAGAAGAAGCGCTAGATGCTGGCATGGTCGTGGCATTTGCTACCACAACCTCAGCATGGGAACAGCGAGGTGCAACAACTACAGAAGCTTATGAAATCGCTTCGGTACGTAAAGCAAACCATTCGTTAGAAGTGGTTGGAGTCGTGTCCACTCTTTCTGGTATTACACTTGCTACAAAGCATGCCTCTAGCACTCTAAATACAGTTCCTGTAGCTCTCCTTGGGCGTGTGCCAGTAAAAGTTACTACAGAAAACGGTGAGATAAAGGTGGGTGATTATGTAACTGTATCTACTACAACCCCAGGCCATGCGATGAAGCTTACAGGTGAAGGTAAAGCTATTGGACGTGCAGTTTCTAACTATGTGCAAGGAAGAGACAAAGTGCTCATATCTCTTGATATGTCTAACCAGAAACTTGATATGGCTGGAGGTTATGCAACAACTACGGGGATGCTTACTACGGGTAACGTTGACCTTAATGCAAATGGAGTTGCAATTACAAACATTAAGTCGCTGGCGAGCGCTAACGGTACTTGGTCAATTGACGAAAACGGAAAGATTATAGCTAAGAGTCTGTGTATTGAGGGGAACTGTATTGACGGGGAAGGGCTCGGAGATGTAATCGCTACAAGCAAGCGTAGCGGAGCTGTGCAGATTATTGGAGACTATGCGTATCTTCTTAACGTAAAGACTCACAGTCTTCGCGTGCTTGATATGAGAGACCAAGATAACCCTGTAGTGATAAGTACCCTTGTGATGGCAGAAGGTGTTGCAACTCTTGCGGCATCAGGTAATTATCTATATGTAACAAGTGATGACTTATCAATGATTTACCTAGTAAATATAAGTACTCCTTCAAGTCCGGTAATTGCTCGTGCTATTGATACTAACGGTACAAGTAGCATTCCTTCGTTTATTTCACCTGTAGACCCTGTAGGGGAGGTTGCTGGTACAAGTACAGAAGAGACAAGTCAAGAAGTTGCAGCCTCAAGTACTGAACCGACTGTGCCAACAGAGGTTGAAGTGAGCGAGGATGTGCAGCCTGAGACCTCTTCCCCAGAGGAAGAGGTAGAGGAAACCGAGAGCACTGAAGAGCCGGTCGTTGACACAGACGGCACTTCACCGGTCGTTGACGTACCAGTAGCTGAAACACCCTAGAGATATATCACATATGATATAAATAATAATTTAACTTTCACATATATGTACCAAGTAGTTGTAATAGGTCTTCTTATTTCGGTTGTGGGTGGGGCACTTTATTTTTCTTATTCAAATGGTTCTGTCGACACGGTGCACTCACTGTACGAAAACGTACCACAGGAGGGGCATAGTAGTGAAGATCAAACACATGTTGAAGCAACAGTCTCTCAGGAGTTGCAGGTAGAAGGATTTGAGTCAGATGAACCTTCCGCTCCCTAAAAGCCAGAATTCCTTTGGTTTATAAAGGTTATTTTGCTTGTGTATTACTCCTTGCGGAGAAGTTTGTACGGGTTACACTTAATAGGTAACAGGGTCTCTCGTCAAGTATCCTGTAGATTTTAATAAAACAATACTTAATATGCTTTCACAAGTATCACGTGTACTAGTAATCGTTGGTGGTATTAACTGGGGGTTGGTGGGGCTCGGTATGCTTATGATGAAGGATTGGAACGTTGTGAACCTAATTCTAGGTGGCGTACCAATGCTTGAGGCTATTGTGTACGTGCTTGTTGGTGCAGCTGCGGTGAAAATGCTCTGGAGATAGACGTGTAGATTAACTAAAACAAAAACTCTCGAAAGAGAGTTTTTGTTTTAGTTAAATTTCTTCCTCATCCAGGCATCTAATTTACTGTACCACTTCTCTGCATTTTTATTTTTATGTACAAAGGCTTTTAGGTGATGCTCTATATATGGGCTTTCGAAAGAGAGCAGGATAAAACCAAGAAGGAGAAAAATGATACCATTTAATATAGGTAAAATAAGCCCACATACTCCAATAATAATAAGCATGAGGGCGATGATGAGGTGCGCTACACGTCTCGTAGAATTCATGTCTAAACTATACCATACTATCGTCTAGGTATAAGCTGCTTGACCGGGACTTTTCTATCATGCATAGTTAAGTGTAAGACTTTGTGCGTTTTACCGTCTATAGTTATGGAGCATCTACAAAAACAGGTACAGGAAGCGTACGAAGAGCATGCAGATGCGATATTTCGATATTGTTACTTCAAGCTTTCTGACAATGAAAAGGCTAAAGACGTTGTCCAGGACACTTTTGTGAGAGTGTGGCAGTATCTTTCAGAGGGGAAAAACATAGACAGTATAAAACCTTTTTTATACACGACTGCTCGCAACCTCATTATCGATGAATACAGAAAGAAGAAATCAAGTTCTTTAGATACACTTATGGAAGGTGGTTTTGAGCCTGGTATAGATATTAGACATGAGCTAGAAACACGCTCAGACGCTCTCCAAGTTATTAAATCCATACAAGAACTTCCAAAAAGCTACAGTGAAATTCTTTTTATGCGATATGTTGACGACTTATCTGTAAAAGAAATAGCGCAGACTCTCGGGGAGAGTGAAAACGTTATTTCAGTGCGTATCTATCGCGGGCTAGCAAAGCTGCGTATCAATTTACAACCCTATGAATAAAGATATTTTAACTATTAAAAAAGCCAAAGAATTAGCGCTGTCTCAAGAAGAGAAGCGTACTATCTGGGCTTTGATTGAAAAGAGAGGACAGGCTCTTCCCGTGTCTTCTCCTTTTACGCAAAAAGACATTTCTCGAGAAAAGGTAACATCAAATATTTCATACTGGGTGTTTTTCCATAGGAATGTTATGGCGGGTATGGCGGCGCTCTTCCTTGTTATTTCAGGTAGTGTGGCGACCTTTGCAGAAAGTGCTTTGCCAGGAGAAAGTCTCTATTCAGTAAAAGTTAATGTAAACGAAAAGGTGCAGGCACTCCTTGCTTTCACTGATGAAAGTAAAGCTTCTGTAGAAGCCGCTCTTGCAGTGAAAAGACTTGAAGAAGTAAAGGTTCTCGCTGAGAATGGGAACTTTAGTCTTCAAGCAGAAGAAGCTGCAAAAACACGTTTTGCAAAACATTCTGAAAACCTCAAACAGCGCTTAGAAAAACTCGACGCGAAAGGAGATAGCAATGCTGTGGTTGCGATAGGGGGAAGATATGAAAATGGTGTAGCTTCCGCGTACCAGACATTCGTAGGTTTTGCGGGAAACGAGAGTCAGGCAGAGCTAGAAGGAACTGTGCAGATGATGGCTGCGCCAATGGCGGCAACCAGTAGAACAATGTACGATGCCACGGCAACAGAAGCTGCAGGTAACACAGCTTTAGCTGAAGATTCGTCACTTGAAGCAGAAAGTATTGTTATGTTTAAAGGTGGCGCAAAGAAACCAGAGAGTGAACAACGAGGGTTGTTAGGTTTCGCAGAGGAAATTCGTAAGACATCCTCTAAAACATCTATGCTACTTCAGAGTTCTGAACAGAAGCTTCGCGCCGGTGCGGGTAGGGACAAAAGGTCGTTCGAGAGGGATTAGGGGAGCTCTTTAGCTCTTAAGAACCAACTTAACAACTTGGGTCTTCGGTTGTGCATCACTTCAAACTCTCCTTCTTGCAAAGTGGGCTATTTTTATATATTATGTACTGGTATTTATATTCCGTGGTAGCTCAGCGGTAGAGCAGTTCCCTGTTAAGGAATTGGTCGTAGGTTCGATCCCTAC
>CAYVMF010000046.1:0-4544 GCA_964452605.1 uncultured Candidatus Saccharibacteria bacterium | reverse complement strand
CGACTAGAAGCACTTTCAAAAATTTCTGGTTCAAAGAAAATTATTCCAGCAGTAGTTGAATTCGTAGATATTGCAGGACTTGTAAAAGGTGCTGCAGAAGGCCAAGGACTTGGAAACCAATTCCTTTCACATATTCGTGAGACAGATGCAATCGCAGAAGTGGTTCGTATTTATGAAAACGCAGATCTCATTCACGTAGAAGGAACGGTAGATCCGCTTCGAGATATTCAGATTATAAACATGGAACTCATCCTGGCTGATATGTCGACAGTTGATAAACGCATGCAGACACTTGGGCGTGATGTAAAGCGGGGAGACAAAGACGCAGTAAAGCTTCATGAAATCCTTGAACGTCTCAAGATTCATCTCGAAGCAGAAAAACTCGCCAATACACTTGTGCTTGACGAAGAGGAAAGAAAACTTGTTCGCGATACACATTTGATAACCATGAAGCCGTTCTTGTATGTGCTTAACAAGCAGTCTGGTGGAAAGAACTTAGATGAAATGAATGACGAGAGATTCTCAAACCTGATCAAGTACTTTAACGAAAACAAATTCCATTATGTTGTGGTGGATGCAAAGATAGAAGATGAACTTAAAGAATTTGAGGGTGAAGAAAAAGATATGATGCGTCACGAACTTGGCGCTCATGATAACGGAGTTGATAACCTGATTAAAGCAGGATATGACTTACTTGGACTTGATACATATCTCACAACAGGGGAAATGGAAACTCGCGCTTGGACTATTAAGAAAGGCTCCACTGCGCCACGTGCAGCAGCGGCTATCCATACAGACTTTGAAACAAAGTTTATTCGTGCAGAAGTCGTCGCATACGAAGACCTCATCGCTGCAGGAAATATGGCAGAAGCTCGTAACAAAGGAACGCTCCGTACAGAAGGAAAAGAATACATTGTGAAAGATGGGGACGTGATTGAGTTTAGGATTTAGTGATATACTTTTACGTATGTTCAAAACGTATAAGACCTTTGGTAGTATTGGTATTTTGATAGTAAGTATTGGGGTATTTTATTATTTTTATTCACAAACTGGGGTGCAATCCGCTGCTAATAATTTAAAGGTTGGAAGCAAAGAGTCTTTGCAGAGAGAAAAAATGGATACACGGGCTCTACAGTTGGGAAACATTGACGAGTATGGTTTTCCAAGAGAGGTAGATTTAAACGTGTTTGGTTATGAACCTGGGCTTATCAAAAAACTCTACAGCGAAGATGGGTATACGTATTCTATTCACTCACGGGAGACTGGGGGGAATATGCCAATCGTGAAAGAAGGACTTTCCACAAAAGAGTACGCGGGACTGACAGCAGGTGCTTTTAGTTCTTTTTCTGTAGATAATCGATATTTTGTTCATGTTACATATGATTACGCTATTGAACAGTCAAAGCTATGTATAGTACGTATCAGTCCAAAAAATATAAAGTGTACTCTATCTAAGCCCGGAGAATCCTTTGTCCGTGGTCAAAGCGACAGTGGTGTTTTGCTTCACAAGGGCGCATGGGTTACAGAAGATACGTTTGAGTATGTTGTGTTTAAAAACAGCTATACTCCAGGTGCTTATTATATTGAAAATAGCCACGAACTAAGAAAAGAAAAGATTAGCATTTAAACTACTATGTATATTCTCTACGCATTACTCGGTGCTGTTATGGCATCCTTCGGAACTATTTTTGCAAAGGCAGGACTTAAAGGGGTTGATGCTAATTTACTCACTGCACTTCGTGGTATCGTCATGGCAATCGTCGTGACACTCGCTGCGCTTTCATTTGGAAAACTTACCCACGCAGGTATTGCATCTCTCTCGAGTAAACAGTGGATGTTTGTGATTCTTTCTGGGTTGGGTGGTGCGCTCTCATGGATTTTCTTTTATCACGCACTAGCTTCTGGTCCAACAGTTACCGTAACCGTTATAGATAAACTCTCTATTGTGTTCACTGCGATTCTTGCTGCGATTGTGCTTGCAGAAGGGGTAACACTTCAAGCTGTTATTGGACTTGGGTTTGTAGTATGTGGGACACTCTTAGTTGCTATCCCTTGGCCAACTCTTGTTGGATTTTTCAGGTAGACGGTGATTTTGTGAAATAATATTACATTTCAGATGTAATAGATGTATATAGCCCTATATTATTATGATATCTGACGAAAATCTGGCTATACAAGTTCGAGGAGGCAATAAGGAGCTTTTCGGCACTTTGATTGACCGTTATGAAGCAAAACTTACTCGCTACGTGAGCCGGTTTATTCAAACAGAAGAAGACGTGGTAGACATTGTGCAAAACATATTCGTAAAAGCATATGTGCATCTGCAGACATTTGACGTTTCTAGGTCATTTAATGCGTGGATATATCGCATCGCTCACAACGAAGCAGTTTCTCATTTAAAAAAGAAAGGAAGAGAGAAAGTTTCATTTTTAGATTTTGATACGCTTTTTCCACACCCATTTGCTAAAGAAACAGCGGATAGGGATTTTCTGAACGAGGAATTAAAGACGGTTCTTGAAACTTCTCTCAGCACACTTTCTCCTAAATATCGTGAGGTGCTTATTCTCTACTACTACGAGGAGCTTTCTTATCAAGAAATTGCAGAAGTACTTCACATACCTATTGCGACTGTCGGAGTGCGGTTGCGGCGCGCAAAAGCAGAACTCGCGGCATGTGTAGCAAGTAATCATTACCATATATGACAACTATTAAAACAACAATTCTAGACTTTGTAGAAAAAAATAAAATTAAGATGGTGCCTCGCTGGCAGGTGTTACTCTACGCAGGTCTTGGGGTAGTTAGCTTACTATTCCTATTTCTTTTACTTGTGTTTGTGGTGAGTCTAATGCTATTTGTGCTTTCAAAGTACGGTGTTATGTATTTGCCGCTGTTTGGTTTTGGTGCGACACTCGCAGCCCTACAGTCTGTCCCACTGCTACTGTTTGGTTCGGCAATTGTGCTTGTGGTTCTTGTGGAAATCCTTGCACGCACATACGCATTTTCTTTTAAGAAGCCGATTTTCATTACCGTGCTTATTGTGCTTACGAGTGCTACAGTTATTAGTTTACTTATCGCACTTACTCCAATACACAAGGAAATTAATAACTATGCACGAGAGCACAACATCGGCTTTGTATCTCGGGTGTATGAAAGACCGTACCCTATTGCTCCTCATGAAAAAAAACTGACCGTGCTTCGCGGGGTTGTCTCAGCTACCACTTCCGACACGCTTACGATCGAACTTTTTGACAGGACTGAGTATGTTGTCTACTCCACAAATATGAACGTTGGATTGCCACCACTTTCACTTGGTGATGATGTGGTGGTAGCTGGCACGTTTTTACATGGACGTTTTGAAATATTGCACTTCCGTAGTGCCGCTAAACTTCCTTTTCGTGAAAGTGCTCGTGGAGAACGTCTTCCTCCAAAAGAAATGTTGCGTTAAGAAGAATATGAAATAAAGTCAGAGATATGTCGTAATAATAGGTGAGGGGTAAGAGAGCGCGTCTTTCCTCTCCACTAAATAAAAATCTCTACTCTATGAACAAAAAAACACTTCTAAAAACCGCGCTTATTCCGTCTATCGGAATGGCAATACTCTCTATTACTTCTGCATCTGCTATGATGTTTGGTCCTACAAACATTTCAGCTGATGAATTAGCAACACGTCAAGCGTCAATGTTTCAGCAGCAAGCTGAAATAATTGGCGTAAGTGTGGATGAAGTTAAAGCTGCTTGGGCGTCAGGAAAAGATCTTAAAACATTAGCTTCAGAAAAGGGTATCTCAATGGATACGATAAAGCAAAAAATGGAAACAAAGCGTCTTGAAGCGCAAAAAGCTACACTCGCCACACTTGTACAAAAGGGTGTCATTACTCAAGCACAAGCTGACCAGAGAATAGCTACTATGAACCAAAAGGCTGCGTCTGGAAAGAAAGGTGAAGGTCGACACGGTATGCGAGGATTTGGAATCTTCGGAATGTAAAAGGTTCGATATATTATATACAGATAAGGTAAGAACAAAAAATCACCGCCTAGGCGGTGATTTTTTGTTGATGTGGCAAAAGGTGCTTGACATACTGCAGGTATTAATGTTATAATTAATCATCCAACTACTGCAGTTGCCAAACGCATTGTTGGTTGAGGCGCACCACCACTCGGTGTGCCTTTTTTTTGCACTAGTCTATTTTGGTGGTAGAATCTGGCGAGAGGTGTATCTTACTTTAAGTTTTTATGTACGTAAGCCCTGTTGGCCAACGGGGAAAGATGCACTGGGTGTGGCAGTACGTTTGATGGACTACACCCCGGATCTCAACAATACATCGCCGCGTGAGTTGAGGTCTGGGGCGTTTTCCAAAAAGGAGCTTTGTCTCCTTTTTGTTTTTCTGGGTTATTTTTTGTATAATCAAACGATGTCTACAACTCCACTTACGGTTAATCAAATCCGTTCAAAGTTTCTAAACTATATGAAAGAAAAGGGACATGCTGTGGTCCCAAGTGCTTCTCTTGTGCCAGAAAATGACCCCACAACCTTGTTTACTGGTT
>CAYVMF010000045.1:0-4596 GCA_964452605.1 uncultured Candidatus Saccharibacteria bacterium | reverse complement strand
TTTAGTAGCTCTTGGAAAAGTCCTGGGTTTCCTGCGCCTTTAGATTTTTTCATAGCTTGTCCAACGAAGTACATGAACATGCTCTCCTTTCCAGATTTGTAGTCTGCTACTTGGGTTGGGTTTTCTGCAAGTACCTCTTGTACGATTGCTTTAAGCGCCTCAGGGTCATTTTTTTGAATTAGTCCTTTTTCTTCAGCCGTTTTCTTTACGTCCAAATCTTTATTTTCAAGCATGAATGGTAGAAGGTCCTTTGCTCCACGAGAAGAGAGCTCTCCTTGAGTTATCATATCAAGCAATACTCTAAAAGAGTTCACAGACGGAAAGTTCGCTGACACAAGTTCTTTACCTTCTTTTTTGAGTAGTCCAAAAATATCTGCGACGAGGTAGTTTGAAGCTAGTACCGCATAGGCAGTATCTTTACCCTCTATAATTGTGTCGAAGTAGATTGCGGTAGACGGGTCGCTAATGATGATTTCACTCGCGTCGTCTTTAATACCTGCTTCCGTAAGACGAGCACGTCGAGAAGCGGGGAGTTCAGGAATTTCTTTTCGCAGTTCATCAAGTGAAAAAAGTTCTGAAAGGTAAAGCTTTGGAAGGTCAGGGTCAGGGAAATAGCGGTAGTCATGCGCATTCTCTTTTTTACGTTGTGAAAATGTTTCCATTTTGTTTTCGTCCCATCCACGAGTTTCTTGGATAACTTTCTCACCTTTTTCAATAAGTTCTATATGGCGAGCAACTTCGTAGTTAATAGCTTCTTCTACAGAGCGGAAAGAGTTTAAGTTTTTTACTTCGCATTTTGTACCAAACACGTTTGGGTCCTTTGAGACAGAGATGTTTGCCTCTACTCGCATTTGCCCCATATCCATGTTTGCCTCTGATGCTCCCACATAACGGAGTATTCTTTGTAGTTCACGTGCAAAAGCACCTGCTTGTTCTGCTGAGTGAATCACAGGTTCTGTAACGAGCTCCATAAGTGGAACACCTGCACGGTTGTAGTCTACAAGGGTCGCGCCATGTTCGTGAGAGGACTTCGCAGTGTCTTCCTCAAGGTGGATACGAGTGAGCTCTACCCCATTAATTGAGCCACCAGAAACGATAGGGAGTTTGTATTGTGAGAGTTGGTATCCTTTTGGAATATCTGGGTAGAAGTAATTTTTGCGGTCAAATTCTGTAAAGTCGGCAATATCTGCTCCAACCGCGAGACCAACTTGAATCACTTTTTTGATGGCGTCTTTGTTGGCCACAGGGAGTGTGCCTGGGTGAGCCATACATACTTCACAGACATTTGTGTTTGGAAGTTCTGCATGAGGGTCGTTTTTACAACCACACCACATTTTGGAGTTGGTATGAAGTTCTGCGTGAACCTCCAGTCCAATAGTTGTTATATACGGAGTAGACATAACAACGATTATAGCATCAAAAAGGCTTATTTTAAAAGAAGAATAAGGAGATTCATGTCATTGACTTTTATGTATTTTTATTGTATAATATAAGTTCAGTTGTTGTTTTTATTCAATGGAGGAATCATATGACCAAGAAGGTCGTTCTACCCGGGGAACTTGCGCGTCGTTGCTGCGCTTTAGCAAAAAGCCAACAGTGGCGTCGCGCGTCGGTTTTGTGGTTTCGCCTCGGCGAGCGCCACGACATTACACGGTTGGTCCTGCTCATGGAGCAAGAACAAAAAACTCCAAAAGCTCAAGAGGAATTCGAAGCCATGAAAGAAGTGGCGCTCGATTTCGGAGTCGCATGCTGCGCCATGCTTGGGCATCCGAAAGCAGTTGGTGCCAAGCGCGCCCTGCTCATCTCAGCGGTGAGAGACATTGTTTTCTCGGGTATCGCAATCCCGAAAGCAGTTGATATCTTCTACCGTATAGGGGTGGGGTTAGATGTGGATAAAGCCGAGTGGCCTCCGCGCGAGGTCTTTCAAATCGTTCGTTCGCGACGCGGGTGAACGTGAGGTAAATCAAGAAGGCCGGCAATGAAGTTGCCGGCCTTCTCTACGTTATGATGGTAGAAATGTCCTCATACTTTTCATATTTTTTATTCCACGTTTCCTGGCGTTTCGCGTACTGCATACTTTTTGTGATGAGTTCTTCTTTCATTTCTTCTTCAGATAGCAGTCCTTCTATATATCTTCCAAGCGTTACATATTCAAGGCCAAATTTCTTCATATCTTTACTTTCAAAACCTTTTGACATTAGATTCTTTACCTCGTCTACCATGCCAAGAGCTAGACGTTTTTCTAAGCGCTTAGTTATACGCACGCGTAGCACATCGCGAGCAGGCTTTAGTAAGTATATTGTTGTGTCATAGAGTAGCTCTGGTGTGCTAAGTGTTGGCACCTTACCGGTTGTGGCCACAATTTCAAGCGCACGAATAAGTCGCACCCTGTTATGACTGTCTATATTTTTTGCTCTTTCGGGGTCAAGGGTGCTAAGTTCTTCAAAGAGGGCGGTAGTGGTTTTTGTCTCGAATTCTTTACGCAGCTCTTCATTTGGAGATACTTGTGGTAACACAGAATCAAAAATAAGGGCATCAATGTACTGTCCTGTTCCTCCGCAGATGATTGGAGTTTTTCCACGGGAGAAAATGTCTTCTATTATAGGGTTAGCGTCGCGCGCGAAGCGTGCGACGCTAACCTCCTCACCAATTTCATACACAGAAAGCATGTGGTGTGAGATACCCTTCATTTCTTCTTGTGTTATTTTTCCTGTTCCAATATCAAGCCCTTTATACACCTGACGAGAGTCAGCACTAATGATTTCTCCATTCAGTTTTAAAGCAAGTTCTACCGCGAAATCACTTTTCCCGCTTGCTGTTGCCCCAACCACAACGTAGACGTTTCGGTTTTGTTTCATGATGGGTTTACTATAAACTAGTAAGTCTAAACTATCAACTACTATGCTTTTACTTTATACGGAAGATAATTCTACAGCGTGCAAACAAGTGAGGGATGCTTTTGACTATCATTTGGTCGTGTACGAAGAACGAAATATAGGAGAGCCTTCGGTAAAAGAAGAGCTTCAAGCGCGAGGGCTTACAGAGGTGCCTGTTCTTGTGGATACGACTGCAAACACTGTGATAAAGGATCCTGAAGAGATGATTGTCTACGGCACCGAGTATTCTTTTTAGTGCTTAGTCAGTGTGGTATTATAGGTATATTCTCGATTAGTAAATTAGAACTTGAAACAATTATATGACAACAGAAAATAACACATGTGAATGCTGCGATATGGACGCATACAGTGGAGCTATCGTCGGAACGCAAATGCCTGCATTTTCTATGCCTGCATACGTAGATGGACAAGTGAAAAATATCTCACTTACAGACTATAAAGGTAGGTGGTACGTTCTCTTCTTTTACCCAGCAGACTTTACATTTGTGTGCCCTACAGAGTTAGAAGAACTTGCAGAGATGTATGAAAAGTTCCAAGGAATTGGATGTGAAATTCTTTCAGTTTCTACAGATACTGCATACGCTCATAAGGCGTGGAAAGATACTTCTCCAGCAATTGGAAAAGTAAAATACCCAATGCTTGCAGATACTAACCACAAGCTAAGTACATACTGTAATGTGCTTATCGCCGAAGAGGGAATGTCTCTTCGTGGTACGTTTATTGTAGATCCAGATGGTATTGTGCGAAGTATTGAAGTGAATGACAACTCTATTGGTCGTTCAGCAAGAGAACTTCTTCGTAAGATAAAAGCGGCACAGTTTGTGCGTGCGCACGGAGACCAGGTATGTCCTGCCTCATGGGAAGAAGGAGATGACACACTTACTCCAGGAATGGATTTGGTAGGAAAGATTTAATCTCATAAAGAAAAAAATAGACGGCGCCCTACGGGCGCCGTCTATTTTTTGATATGAAAATACCCCGGCACATGTCCGGGGTGGCGACTAAGTCGCGCTTTGGTTTCAGTGAACTGTGCCAGGGCTCACTTGCTTGAGAAATGCTTGACCTCTCGGGGTGATGTATCCGAAATGCTCAAGGTTGGTGATGTTGAGGTTGGCGATGTAGCCCCGTTTGACCAAAGTGGACCAGCGTGTTTGCACGCGCTCTGCTTCCACCTCGGTACCTAAGTTCAAGGCCACCTGTGCCGGAGTGAAGGAGACCGGGTCTCCATCATCCGTGCGTTGTTGGCCAGCGGTGCTCATTTGGCTCAGAATGAGCACGGTGAGTGTCGGTGCTGCGTACATAGCTGTTTCCTCAGGTTGGTTTGTTGGGCGAAACACAGGTGTCGATACCTCCACCCGCGGGGCATTTTCCTGCGCCACAGAGCTTTGAGCAGGCAGACCCGAACGCGGGAAGGTTGCAGCTCGCGTTCTTTTCATTCTCGGCTTGCTGCCGCTTGGCACGGGATCGTGCGAGCTGCTTCTGTCCGATTGTTTCAGGTGTGTGGACTCTGGGGGCCAATGGAGTTCTCCTCTAGTTGGTTAAAAGATCAGCTACGCTCGCTAAAACGTAGTGAATACTATCCTACCACCGTTTTTCATGATGTGCTAGTATACTAAGCACAATAAGCCGGGGTGGCGGAATGGTAGACGCGCACGACTCAAAATCGTGTATCGCAAGGTGTGAGAGTTCGAGTCTCTCC
>CAYVMF010000044.1:0-4791 GCA_964452605.1 uncultured Candidatus Saccharibacteria bacterium | reverse complement strand
TTTTACGCTCCAGCGTTTGCTCGCATAAGCGCTTCTTGTATTTCTCTGTCAATCGCGACACACGTCTCTTTATAGTTAAATATTGCGCCACCCTGCATTACAGATTGGTCTACAGATCCTTTAAACCCTATGTATGCGCCATCTCTGTTTGCAACGGTGATTGTATTTGGCATTCCTTCATTTTCAACACGGTCTAGGTAGTTAGTAAACAGAGTAAGGACTTCATCAGTTGACTGAGAGTCGTCAATTTTAGTCCCCGTCTCCTGTACAAATGTTTTTGTGGTTGCTGCGACTGCTTGCTCCGCCTGTATCTGTGCTCGTAAGTTGTTATTAACCGCGACTTGCCCACCTGTACAGTTCTGGCCTTGTCCGTATCCACATGTTTCACCTCCGTAATATTTATATGCTGAACTTACGCGCGCGTCGCTACTTATTTGGTAGTCGTTTACTAGTTTGTCATAACAGCTTTTCATTGCGTCGAGCTGCCCCTGGTGGTAGGTAATCGTTGAAAGAAAGTCCTGGTTAAGTCGCTCAAGTGTTACGAGTGCGTCAGAGTGTGCCTTTAATTGTGTGTCTGGTGAGCGTTCTATGTCCTTCTTTTTTGTAGGGTTGTTTAGTAGGTCTTTGTCGTATACCTTGGCCACAGTTGTAGTAATCGGTATATTATTTACTGTTCCTCCCCCGTTACCTCCGCCTGTACCGCCAAGCTCATTTACCGATCCCTTTATACTGCTTATTGAGCTACTTATACCTCGCATTAGGTCTAAAGTACTAAATGCTGCATCCATAATTGTTCCTGTCCCAAGCGAAGCGTACTGTGTTTTGAATGGGGCAACGATTGTTTCGTTAAACGCTGTACTGAGAGCGCTTGATACTTGTTTGATTTCTTCAGAAATACAAGGTGCTTGGCTTGCTATAGAGTAAGGGTCTCCATTTATATCTGCCTGCGCGCGTCCTTTACATGAGGTGAGGCTTCGTATTCCCCCACCAAGATTTAGGTCATTTCTCGCCGCTTCTGCGACTTCAGTTGCGCGTGTAGCGAGTATGTTTTTGGATCTCTCAAGGTTGTTCCATGCGTTGGATCCGTTTGTAAGCTCAAGCAACAAGTCGACTCCACCGATTTCAGGTCTTGCTGCAGTCAAGGTCTCTAGTGCCTGGGCGGTTGCTGCGTCTGTGTTTGGGTCTTTCACGCACAATTTCTCGTAGAAGTATTGTTTTCGCGCACTGTAAGCTGCTTGGTTAAGTGGTTGGCCACTTATCTCGAGATCTTCTTTTGCTAGGTTAGAAAGCATTGTCTCGTCGCACGCTGCGTTTTGAGCGATGCTTGGAAGTCTTGAGCTGTTTACTGTACGGAGTTTTGTGGAAACATCTGCGTAGTCGTATCGTGTTTGGTCTACAATAGCGCTAAGTACACTGTCCCCGTAGAGACTTTTTTGAGCGGCGATATCACCAATCCCAGCTTTAATTGCATTTAGTTCTTTGTTTGCAATGTAGACTTCTGGGAATTTCTCAAGAAGGCCCTCGCTAGTGCCAATAGATCCCTTTATAAGGTTCTCTACGTTGTCTGTATTTTTTATAATGGACACGTACGTCATCGCTGTTTTTGCAGGTTTGATAACCGTGTCATTTACGGTGATAAGTGTTTGCTGTGCTGCAGTAATAGAGTTAGTGTAAGCACTTATCGAGTCTTTGCTGTACTGCAAACCTTGTCGTGCGTAATCGATGAACTGTTGTACGAATGTAGAACACTGAGGACACCCAATAGCGTACGTGGGTACAGCAGAAGAATATAATAGTGTAACGAGAGAGAAAATGAAGAGACTTTTTTTCATAGGGATTATTTAAGAGTATATCCTATAGTAAAGACGTATCCCGGGTCCTTCCCCAGAAAGGTGACATTCTGGCTTTCAAAATATGCAGAAAGTTCGTTGTGAATTCTAAGTGTGGATACAAGTACGTCAGGGTATTTTTCAATAAACAACGTCGCACGTATAGGATCATCTCCCGCTTGAGCGAGGTTATACAGCGTGTCTCTGTATGCAGCGACACGGTTCACGGCAACTGCTTGGTAGGCTGCTCCTGAAAGTGGGGTTGAAACCGCTAAGAGTTTTTTTAGTGCCGCATCTACTTTTACGCGCTCTGTTTCAATGGCCGCAAGGTCTTTTCCATCTCTTGTGGTTAAAAATGTCTCTATGGCCCCCGCCGTTGCTGCAATTGACTGCTCTGTGATTAGGTTTTCTAGAAGTTTTGCAACGGTGTTTCCATATAATGTAACAGAAGCCTTGCTTTCTGCACTTGCGATGTTGAGGTCTTTAAAACCGTAGGTGGTTGGGGTGATTTTCGCAGCTTCTTGTTGTATGAGCTGATTAATTACGTCTTGCTTGTCCTCCTCAGTTACATTTGGGTCTTGAGAAAGATATGTTGAAGCAACATAAAGATTTTTTGAAAAAGAGGCAGTTAAGTTGTTTGGGTCGTTTAGTTCTGCGATGACTTTAGGGTCTGCCTCCTTCCCTTCAAGCTCATTTCTTTCTGTTGGACCAAGTGTGCTCTCGATGAGCTCCTTCCAGCTGATTGCCTTATCGTTGTTAGTGTCCTCTGCTACATCGCTTGGTGAAATTGAAGAAAAGTCTACGCGCGCTCTTGTAACAGATTTAGGTTCAATGCCAAACCATTTCGCTGGAATAAATGCGGTAGCAATAGTGAGTAGTACCAGTCCACCTAGAAAAAGAAGTGGAAGGTTTTTTTGGGGTGTAAGAGTGTCCATACACTACAGTATAGACTATGTATACAGTAGTATTGTTACGCGCAGACTTTTATGTGGAAAACCTGCGTGAGCTAATTCCCTTCTTGTGTAGTGAGCGCCAAAGATAACGAGAGCCATACGGGTAAGGAGAGGTCTTCGGATCTTGCTTTTTCAGGAATGCCCTGTGCTTTAAAAAGAGAAACTATGTCAGTGTTTTTAAATACTTCTTTTAGGTTTGAGCTTAATAGTTTTCATTTGTGCGCGAAACCAGCCTTTACTGTTTTGAAAAATAAAGCCTCATGGTACTGATTCTCAAAGTGTTTTCTTGAGATGTCTGTAATTTGAAGTACTGCACTATCTACGTTTGGTATTGGATTAAAGCTTCCCCTGTTTACTTTATATACAAGTTTTGGTGTTCCGTATGCTTTTACCGCGAGTGAAAGAATGGATTCCTTTTCGTCTCGCGCGCAGATGCGTTCAGCCACTTCTTTTTGTACAAGCACCACCATTGTTTTTGGCTGATTCATATGTGAAAGATACCGTGAAAGAATAGCCCCGGTGATGTAGTAGGGAATATTTGCGATTAATTTCCAGCTCCCGTTTATAAGCCCGGCTTCTTCTGGTTCAAATATAAGCGCATCGCCCTCTATGAGTTTTAGTTGTCCACTAGTAACTTGCTCAGAGAATTGTTCTTCAAGCACAGGGATAAGGTCTTGGTCTTTTTCTAGTCCTACTACCTGCGCACCTGTATCTACAAGGGCTTTCGTGAGAAATCCCCTACCTGGGCCTATTTCCAGGACAGTGTCTGAAGCACTACAATCCCCTGCTTCTATAATTGCAATACGTGCGGGGATTGAAGTGAGAAAGTTTTGTCCAAGAGATTTCTTTGCGTACATGTACGTACTCTAGCATACTTCCCATCCCGCTTAACAGGTTCTACTTTTGCTATACTGCCCGCTAGAGATAACCCTCCTCACTTAGAAAATGGAAAAACCTACAGACACATCAGAGAAAAGTAATAATGACTCTTCTGCGCTCTTTGTGCCTGTGATGACCTGGCCAGAGTACAAGCTTACAGATGTAATTGACAACACGTTGCGTCCAAAGATGTTTGGTAAAGGTGTGCTGTACGGTATTTGGCCGTTATATGTCGAGGCGTACTACGGAGACGAAGAACCAAATCGTGAAGGTGTTAAGCGTAACCCTTTTGTCCCTGTATGGATTGTGTCTTGGGATAGACATACTAAAAGCGACCCGCCCAAAGGGTGGAAGTCTTTTGGAGATATGGACAGAAGTAAAATCGGGTATGTTTTTCTTTCTGGGAAAGCACCGTACTACACTAGATGGTCAACACATTTTAGAAAGTACAGAACACATTGGCTTACCACTTGTCTTGGTGTTACCTACACTGTAGACCGTGTTTCATATGAGGTATTTTTGGAGGCGTATACACAAAGTAAAACAGCGAAACGTATGCCAAGAGATGTACGTTTTTTTGCTTTGAATCTTCTGAAACAAAAAATGCGGTCTCCGCGGTCTGACGTGGAGTTTTGGTGCGCGCGGCGTATAGCGGACGGGAAAATTGTCGGAGGAATTGCTGTTGAGTTTTCTTCCTCTACTCACAATACGCACTACACAGCTGGTTTTTATATGGAAGACGTGGGGCAAGACCCGGTGATGATTGGCCTTATGGATTACTGGCACAGCCGCTCAATAGAAAAAAATATGAGAGTGCTTATCTTTGGACTTTTTTGGGTAGAGGGCAACCCATTATCGTGGAAGGGTTTTTCTTTGTTTAAAAGTAGGTTTGGCCCAGAGTATGTCTACCAACCTCCAACGCTCTATAAAATAGTCTTTGCATCTTGGGTCAAAAAACTGTTTCGGCTAGAGTAAACTGCTTTCTTATATATAGACAACATTTCCTCCCCCATACTGTTTGTAGTATGTGTCGTGGTGAAGTGCGATGTCTTCTGGTACGTCATCTAAAAACTCGCTCGGTGCATTGATTTGTTTTTCTCCAATCAAAAAGGGAGTAGGGATGGTATAAT
>CAYVMF010000043.1:0-4833 GCA_964452605.1 uncultured Candidatus Saccharibacteria bacterium | reverse complement strand
GTAAGTGAAGCAAGTGGGGATGTGAGAGAAGAGAGGGAGAAGGTGCGGGGGGAGAGCTTTAAACTACGAACAACTTCCGGAGACACCACTGCAACACTTCCTAAAACAGCTTTTGGGGACAGTGCCTCAAATGTAGGTGTTTCCACCACAGCAAGCTGTGCAGACTCTCTCAGTGAAAGACTTTGCGGTTCAAGATTGCTCGCAGCATAGATTGCAGTAAAGGCAAAAAAAGATACAACAAGAGTAGAAACAACTCTTCGGTAAAGATTAAAACCTGGTATATTCTTCGAAGGCAAAAAGGACTGAACGGTACTCTTTACAGGTAGTCTCTCTGTCGCTTCTAATGTAGTTAAAGAAATAGGAACAATGTCATGTGCGATCTTTTCAACCACAGAAAAAGTCTTAGCGGGCATCTCTGGAGAGGTAGGCTTAGCACTCAACTCTAGGTCTGAAGCATAACGAATTTTATTACGTTTAAGGATTCGAAAAATAGTAGTCGGGTTAAGGTTAACTCCAACCTCAGAAGCAAGTCTAAGAGAAAGAGTTGAGACACTGTCGTCTGGGTATTTTTGAGCAAGAGAAATAACAGTAGTCTCTGTTTCTAGTGAAGCTTTGTTGTGGGCAGTCTGATTTTTTTTAGCCTGAGAAAGAAACTCTTGACTTCCATACATCCGCTTATAGTTACGTAACCATTTGTAAATAGTTTGTCTAGAAACCCCCAGCTCAGACGCTGCGTTTGTAATAGTTTTTTCGTTGTGAATTATAAGCTTAAGTTTTTCTTCGACCTTTGGATTCATGCGTATAGTTTTGAATGTCTTTTATAAAGTAAATTGTCAACTTTATTGCTGCAATGTAAATTATATTAGACTTATTTTATATAGTAATTATACAATAATCATTCTCTGAAAATGCTATGATGTTGTGTAATTCCTGTGGATATCTTTAGACTCGTTTTTCTAACACGAAAACTCACTAGACAAGAGTTTTTAACAGGTTATAAACCATTTCATTTGATGCATGTTGGCGAACTTTAGATAACTGCTAAAGTATCTGTTTATATAAATTGTTTAAGAAGCTTATTCTGTGGTATTTAGTTATACCAAGTTCTACTATAGCCTTACGATGCTTAAGAGTGCCGTACCCAGCGTTATCTTCCCAAAAGTAGCCAGGATTAGCCCTTGAAAGCCTTGTCATATAGCTATCTCTAGTGACTTTAGCAATTATTGAAGCTAGTGCTATTTCAGTATATTTCTCATCACCTTTTACATGAGAAGACTGTTTTCCTTTAAAATCCCTTATATAAAGCCCTGCATCTAAGTTAACAGAGACGGTTGTAATATTCACACCATTTTTTGAAAGATTTTTAAGACACTCTTTAACACAAGCATGTGCCGCCGCACTGATCCCGTGTACATCTATATACTTAGCGCTTTTGCTTGCAATCGCGTATATTATTATATCTTTATTATTCTTTTTGTTTTTTCTAATAGTTTTATATATATTGTCTCTACTAGCTTTAGAAAGCTTTTTAGAATCCCTAATACTATTACTAAAGATGGTACGCTTAGTCTTTTTTTCATCAGCAAGATAGACTGCGCACACCGTAATAGGCCCCGCTAGCGGGCCTCTGCCGACCTCATCAATACCTATAACCCCTCTCTGTACGTTTGATACCATTACCTTAATGGTATCTTAACTACTTACGTATACAAAGCCTCCTTAAAAACACCTATCCCTCTTCCAAACTCACCTTATCCTCACTATGGTAAACTTCTCTCATGTTTACGCATCTCCGTGTTCATAGCCACTATTCGCTACTCTCTGCGTTACCTAAAATTGACCAGATTATTAAGCGTGCAAAAGATGCTGGGATGACTGCTGTAGCTCTCACGGACTACAGCAACATGTACGGCACTATTGAGTTCTATTCAAAGTGTAAAAAGGAAGGACTGAAGTCAATTATTGGAGTTGAGTTTTCAATGTACTACAACGAACGACGCTTCAAACTTGTCATCCTCGCAAAAAATTTACAGGGGTACAAAAACCTCATGAGACTGACCTCTATTGTAAACATGGAAAACCCTGTCGATCCTACGCTTACCATGGAGATACTCGAGCAGTACAAAGATGGTCTCATCGTGCTTTCAGGTGGACCCTGGGGAGATATCAGTACTTTACTTACGGTGAGCGAGGACGAGGCAGCTTTACGTCTACAAAAATATAAAGCGTTGTTTGGAGAAGATTTTTATCTGGAGATAACTCCGCACGTGCACATGGACCGAGGCGAAGAGATACGTCAAAAAACAATTGCTTTCGCGCAGAAACATTTGACTCCACTAGTGGCCACATGGAATAGTCACTATCTCTTAGAGCAAGACAAGGCTGCACACAAAATACTGTACATGGTACATGGTACACAACAAGCTTCTGATGAATACAACCTCTTGTTCCAGCGTGGAGATTTTTCTTTCCCTGACGAAGCTAAAGTAAAAGAATATTTTAAGGATGTACCTGAAGCAATTATAAACACAGAAAAAATTGTAGAGAGTTGTACTGTTGAAGTACCTCTTGGTGAGTGGGTGTTCCCAAATATTGAGTACATTAAAAGTTACAACGAAGACCTGCGAGAACTTGCTTACCAAGGTCTTTCTGTTCGCGGAGTAGAGTCCACCGAAGACGTAACAA
The DNA here is from genome assembly GCA_964452605.1 of uncultured Candidatus Saccharibacteria bacterium. Taxonomy (GTDB): domain Bacteria; phylum Patescibacteriota; class Minisyncoccia; order Phycocordibacterales; family UBA5272; genus UBA11704. The sequence continues at coordinate 2,148 of CAYVMF010000043.1, read as the reverse complement.
CTCGTCTAGATTACGAACTTAAAGTAATTGCTGACAAGGGCTACTCACCTTATTTCCTTGTGGTGTACGACTTGCTTCGCTTTGCGCGCGAAAATAATATTCTCACTAATATTCGAGGGTCTGTTGCAGGGTCGCTTGTTACGTATCTTCTACGTATTACAAAGTGTAATCCACTTGAGTACAAACTTCCCTTCGAGCGATTCCTAAACCCTGAGCGCCCATCTGCCCCTGATATTGACATGGACTTCGCTGACACCCGTCGTGATCAGGTAATTGATTATGCACGTCAAAAGTACGGGACTGACAACGTAGCGCAAATCGGTACCTTCGGTACGATGATGGCTCGTGGAGCAGTAAAAGATGTCGCACGTGCAATGAAGTACCCGTATGTCGTAGGTGATCGTATTTCAAAAATGATCCCCCCACCACGACAAGGATTTCCTGTATACATTTCTTCAGCGCTTAAAGAAGTTCCTGAACTAAAAGAACTCTATGACACAGACCGTGAGGTACAAACCATCTTAGACATGGCACAACAAGTTGAAGGATGTGCTCGCCACATTTCTGTTCACGCAGCAGGAACAGTTATCTCACCACGACCACTATGGGACTTCACCCCGATACAAAAAGACCCGAAGGGTGGAAAGATTATTACACAGTACGACATGTACACCATCGAAGACGCGGGACTTCTTAAGTTCGACTTTTTAGGAATTAGAAACCTTACCATCTTAGGAGACGCACTCTCCATCGTGAAGGAGCGCTATAACATAGAAATAGATATCGAAAATATTTCTCTAAGCGACAAGCCTACTTTTGAAATGCTCGCGCGCGGCGAGACGATGGGGCTCTTCCAGTTAAACGGCTCTGGCATGACGCGCTTCCTTAAGGAGCTTAAGCCTTCGACAATCTTTGACATCAATGCGATGGTGGCACTCTATCGTCCTGGCCCGCTTGAAATGATTCCTGAATACATTAAGCGTAAGCATGATACGTCACTTGTGTCCTACCTAGACCCACGACTTGAGCCTATACTTGACCAATCTTTTGGGGTGATTACCTACCAAGACGACGTAATGCTTATCGCCATTCACTTGGCGGGTTACAGCTGGCTTGAAGCAGACAAGCTACGTAAAGCGATGGGTAAAAAAATTCCAGCTGAGATGACCGCACAGAAAGAAAAACTATTTAAAGGATTTTTGGAACACGGATTAAGTCAAAAAAAAGCAGACATGCTCTGGTCTCTTATTGAACCGTTTGCAGCGTACGGTTTCAACAAAGCTCACGCTGCAAGTTACGGACGCGTTGCATATCAAACAGCGTACATGAAGGCGAACTACCCTGTCGCGTACATGACAGCTATCATGACAAACGAATCTGGTGACGTTGAAAAAATTGCTGAAATTGTTTCTGAGTGTAAACGCATGAACATTAATGTGTTACCCCCGAATATTAATATGAGTGAAGGTGGTTTTTCGATTGTGACTAAAAACCCATCAGACATTCAAGCGCCTCATATCTCCTTAGGCACTGAAGAGGAAATTCGTTTCGGTCTCTACACCATCAAGAACCTTGGGGTAGATATTGCTGATGCAATTATTGCAGAAAGAAAGGTAGGTGGACCATATACTTCTTTTGAAAACTTTATTCGTCGTATCACTCACAAAAATCTAAATAGAAAATCTCTTGAGGCCCTTACTCGCTGTGGAGCGCTCGACGAGTTCGCAGAACGTGGGGAGATTCTGGCAAACGTAGACGCCATTTTGGAATTCCACAAACATGTAGTTAAGGACAACGGGGCACAGCACAGTCTCTTCGGCGATGCTGACCCTACTCCGTTTGTGATGAAAAAAAGTACGCCAGTGTCACAAGAACAAAAACTAGCCTGGGAGAAAGAGCTTCTTGGTTTATTCGTATCTGGATTTCCTCTTGACCCATGGAAAGAAAAAATTGAAGCACGTGGTGTTGATATAGAAAAAGTACACACCGAACTCCCTGATGGAAAAGAAGTGTCACTCGCTGCGATAATAGAACACATTAAAGTAACCATAACCAAAAAAGGAGACAAGATGGCCCTCGTAACATTCAGAGACTACCGCGGGGCTATCGAAGTAGCGGTATTCCCAGAGACCTACAAACGATACAAAC
>CAYVMF010000042.1:0-5181 GCA_964452605.1 uncultured Candidatus Saccharibacteria bacterium | reverse complement strand
GTGCCCACCGCCTATATTTATTTTTAGCGCTTCGTTTATTCTAAAATTCCGTCGAGGTTCACGTCGTAAAGCATTGCTTCACTTACCAGACGATAGTTAATAATCTCAGCGTCTGTAAACCAGATGCCAATCTCTCGCTCCTGAGCCCCTTCTCCGTCCGCCGGGTCAGTACAGTGAATAATATTTCGCATTCCACGGCTGTCGAAATCACATAGGTTATAAGAATCAAGTGCGTAGTCTCCACGAATAGTTCCTGTGTCTGACGTAGCTGGTTCAGTTCCTCCAACGAGACGTTTTACAACAGCAGCTGCGTTATTCCCTTCAAGGACAACGGAGATAACTGGACCTGATTTCATAAACTGAACTAACGCACGAACGATATCTTTTCCGTATTCAATCGGCTCACGATCAACAGTATGTCCAAGAGCTTTTTTGTTTTCAACAGTACGTTCCCCTTTCTTGAGGTACCATGCATCATCTTTGTTGTAATGCTCCCATAGCTTAGCTTCATCTGCCATGTGCATCTTCATGCCAACAATCTTAAGACCAATACGTTCAAAACGCTGGATAATTTCTCCTACAAGCCCACGCTGAACTGCGTCAGGCTTAAGAATTACGAATGTGCGTTCTTTTTTTGGGTGAGCTAGATTTGCCATAGTTGCTAAGTTAGTTCCTTTAAATATGAAGACTATTTTACCACAAAACCAACAAAAAGACCAGGCATGCGCCTGGTCTTTTTGTTGGTTTTGTTATACGTATTAGTGCGCAACGTATGGGAGAAGACCCATGTAACGTGAACGCTTGATTGCGTTTGCAAGTGAACGCTGATTCTTTGCAGTGAGCCCTGTCTTACGACGGTTAAGAATACGAGCATGTGGGTTCAAAAACTTTGCAAGAATTTCTGTGTCCTTGTAGTCGATGAACTTAATATTGTTTTGGTTAAAATAATCTTGTTTATGCATGGTAATGCTAGTTAGTAGTAAATAGTTGGTAGTTAATTCAATTATCAATTTTGGTTTCTAAACTTTACAAATTGCTTTAGATGCTACGCGTGGAATTATTTTTCGACCAAGATGTACAAGAGTACACTGCGGAAGAAAAATAATTTCACAACAACGCAGATAAAGTGATTTTAATGTTTAGAAAGGGATATCGTCAACGTTAATGTTAGCGTCTCCGTAGTCAATCGTATCAAGATCAGGAACAGCTGCGGCAGCTGGAGCAGATGACTGAGCAGGCGTATACCCTTCACCTTGCGGAGCAGAAGACCCTCCTGCTTTTGGACCGAATTGTACGGCATCAGCAACAATTTCAGTACGGTACTTCTTTTCACCTGTAGTTTTATCATCCCAAGAACGTGTTTGTATACGTCCTTCGATCATAACCCCCTGTCCTTTTTTAAGGTACTGCGCACTTGTTTCCGCTTGTCTTCCGAACACCACAATATTGTGATACTCAGTTTGCTCTTGCTTGTTCCCTGCCTGGTCCTTGTATACACGATTTGTTGCCAGAGAAAATGAAGTAACTTTATTACCGTTAGGTAGTGACTTCATTTCTGGATCTCGAGTAAGGTTTCCAAACAAGAACGCTTTGTTAAGATACATAGAATATTGATGATTAGTTACTAATTTGTAGTAAGCCCATTAGCCTAAGTCTACTCCTTACTTAACTTCTTCGCCAGGAACTACGATAGTAGGCACATCTTCAGCGACAACTTCTTTTACTTCAGTGTCTAGCGTGTCTTCTTTAGTAGTATCAATGTTCACGTCATCTTCATTTGAAGCTAATGTTTCCATCTTTACAACTGGCGCACGCTTTGTGTACACAGTGTTCTCACGAACAGTGGTAACGATTAAGAATCGAACAAGTTGCTCATCAAGCTTAAGACCTTTTTCAAGCTCTTTTACTTTATCAGCTGGAAGTTCGAACTTAATCCATCCGAAGTATCCTTCATTAAAACGAACGTTCACATTATTAACAACGCGAATCATTTCATAAGCGAGCTCACGCATGTACGGAGCTTCTTCCGAAATGAAGCTACCTCCTAGGGTAGCAATAGATTGCTTGATTGCGTTACCTTTCTCAAGCGCCGCGCTTTCATCTAATTTGTTATCAAAGATGAAAGAAATTTCATATACGCGACTATCTACTGTGGTTTCATTAATTTCAGTCATAGGGCCATATTATACAACACTTTTAGGTAAAAAGAAAGGCCCTGTCGCTTGGTAAGCTAAGGGCTCTTTCATACACCTCCAGACTACGGAATTACCAGCATCACGACCAGAACAGAGCACGGTAGGCTTCACCGTACTTGCTTGCCGTTTTCTGGATTATTTCCGCCGGAAGCGTAGGCGGCGAATCATTCTGACCTGACCAGCCCTGGCTTTGCAACCAGTCGCGAACGAACTGCTTGTCGTAGCTCGGCGGGTTCCTGCCAGCCTCGAAAGCCTGCTGGTAACCCTCAGCTGGCCAGAAGCGTGATGAATCCGGCGTAAGCACCTCATCCATCAAGGTGAGCACACCGTCTTCATCGAGTCCGAACTCGAACTTGGTGTCGGCGATGATGATGCCCTTGGTCAAAGCAAACTCAGCAGCCGTCTCATACAGGCGGATACTCACCTCGCGAATGTGCGAAGCCAGCTCGTACCCGATGTCATCAACCATCTGGTCAAAAGAGACGTTCGTGTCATGTTCCCCCACGGGTGCTTTTGTCGCCGGCGTAAAAATCGGCGTCTCGAGCTTTTCCGCATTTCGCATGCCAAGCGGCAAAGAAATGCCGCACACCGCCCCAGTCTCCTGGTAGTCCTTCCAGCCCGAGCCCACGAGGTAGCCGCGAACGACCGCCTCAAACTGAATCGGCTGGAGTTTTTTCACCACCACACTCCGCCCAATGACGAGGTGTGCCTCGTCTGCAGCCACCACATCCTCCGGAGCAACTCCGGGAATTAGGTGGTTAGGGACGATGTGGGCAAGCCTTGGAAACCAGGCCAGGCTCATAGCGTTCAAGAGCTCCCCTTTTTTGGGGATTTCGCCGACGTTGTAATCGAATGCTGAGATGCGGTCGCTCGTAACCATGAGCAACCGCCCCGGCCCCGCATCAAACGTATCCCGGACCTTTCCGGTATACAAGTGGCGCAGCCCGGTCAGCCGCAATTGCTGTTGATTCATTTTCAAACTCACTTTCTGGGCAACGCCCACAGGTTAGGGCAAGCGCCCGATTACGAACACACAACAAAACACTACCGTAAAAATAACAACGAAGCAATTACTCAAAAAAACTAAAGCCCCGGTCGCGTTGCGACCGGGGCTTTTCGGCGAAGCGCCCTTCAGTGCTTCAAAGTCTGCATCAAGTTGTAGAGGTCCTGCCCAGTGGGGTTGACCACCACTCCGATCACGACCGGGTTGTCCTTTGCAGTGCCAGCAGACACTGCCGGCACGTGATGACTGCACAAAAACGCAGCATGCACGCCTTCTTTAAGCGCTCTTGCGCCTTCGCAGTCCGACGCAAGCTGCAGAATGTGCCCCATCGGAGTTTCGGCGACATCAATCCCCTGCACAGGGTACAACCGTCGCACTTTGGCGAACACGACATTCATGTCAAACCTCTTTCTTAAAAAACAACGGAATCCCTACTCTACAAAAAATATGAACACTACGCAACTTAGCTTAGCTTATTTTGAAAACACGTTTTGCATTTTCAAGTAATTGAACTCTCACCTCTTCCATACTCTGCTCCTTTAACAGTGAAATCTTTGCAACAACTTCCTGTACAAACGGTGGTTCATTTCTTTTTCCACGATATGGAACAGGCGCAGCATAAGGACTATCTGTTTCCGCATGCATCATCTCAAGAGGTACAAACCGCACCACGTCATCGTATTCTTTTGTAAACGTAATAGTTCCTGGGAAAGAAACAGTAAACCCAAGGTCAAGAAAGGCTTGCGCAACATCAATATTCCCCGCAAAGAAATGTACATTCCCAAGCACCTTTTTACCTCCTGTATGCGCTTTCTGAAGTAGAGCAATTGCATCTTCGTACGCCTCGTACTTTCCCTTTACATCTCGAATGTGAAGCATTAGAGGTTTCCCAACCTCATGTGCAAGAGTGATCTGCTGCACAAAAAGATTCTGTTGGCGTTTTTTCTCTTCTTCCTTAGTCCACGTAATACCCTTACCCTCTTTTTCATTCTCAAAAAATTGCTCAATATAAAAATAATCTAGCCCACACTCTCCAATAGCTAATACTTTTGGATGCTCTGCCATTTTTTTATACTCATCGTATTGAAAAACCTCAACTACATTATCCGCAGGATGTAGGCCCACAGTTGCAAATATGTGATCATGCTTTGTAGCTAACACTAAAGCCTCTCTGCTTTCAGTTAAATCAGTACCCACTGTAATAGCCCCCATCGGTAAAGCACTCATGCGAGAAAGCAGCTCATTCCGGTCTTCACTAAAAGCTTTATCGTGCACATGCGAGTGCACATCAAAGAAAGCATAGTTACTCATATAAGGAAGATAATACCACAAAATAGGACCTTTTTGACGGAGTCTAAAAAAAGGAATACGATTAGAAATGAGGGTTCCAGTATCAACCAACCAAAGAGGACATCATCATGGCAAACGAACTTGTTCCTGTGGCCCAAAGCTTCAGTCTACCGGTCGCTAAAGTGCGTCCTATATTTAGTCTCGAGGAAGTGCAGCACAGACTGGCCAAGCTAGATGAAGCTGGCGGACAACGAGAACACGAGGCGCTGCGCAGCACCTACCAGCGCATGCTCGAACGCGGCCCCGACCGATTTCAGGTTAAGCCAAGCGGCGTACCCGACATGTCCAGGCTCTACAACGAACTACCAAACTTCACGGACGCCTTAGACGATATACGTCGTCAGGTAGCACTGAGCCAGGACACCAGCGACGGACTGGAAGTAACACCGATGCTACTACTTGGCCCGGCCGGCATCGGCAAGACCCGCTTCGCGCGGAAGATTGCAGACCTCTTAGGCACCGGCATGAACCTGATATCTATGAGCTCCATGACCGCTGGATGGCTACTGTCAGGCTCATCGTCGCAGTGGAAAGGCTCCAAGCCCGGCAAAGTCTTTCAAGCGCTAGTAGACGGCCAATATGCCAACCCAGTGATTGTGGTGGACTAGGTGGACAAGGCAAGCGCTAAAGCGC
>CAYVMF010000041.1:536-5490 GCA_964452605.1 uncultured Candidatus Saccharibacteria bacterium | reverse complement strand
TTGTATACCCGAACTGCTTTGAAAGCTTTTCAAATGAAGCCTTTTCAATCTCCTGGACACTTTTAAAACTTGTTTTTGTCATATATTGTATGGAGCACGATTGGCTGGTTCGATATATATCTTACCTCGCGTTATACGTCGCTCTCTTATTAGTAATGTCGTACTACTCTACCACAAAAAAGCACAGTAGAAAAGCCCCTCGCGTGAGGGGCTTTTCTACTGTCTTAAAAGATTACTTAGTCTTTTTTATTTTCTTTTCAGCGAGCTTTACGTTTGAAACGTGAATTGGTTGAGGGATGCTTACGATTCCACCTTTTTCCCCTGCTTTCTTTGGACGAGTATGGCGCTTAACCATGTTAAGTCCTTCGAGGACTACTTTATTCATCGTAGGAATAGCACGAGAAACAGTAGAAGTTTTTCCCTTCTCCTTTCCTGCAATCACTATTACTTTGTCTCCTTTTTTTACGTGCATATATGTTTAATTACTTAAATGATTTCAGGTGCAAGTGAGGCAATCTTCTTGTAACCATCAATACCTGTCTGAGAAAGTTCGCGAGGAATAGGACCAAACACACGTCCAGCCTTAGGCTCTTTCTTTACCTTGTCTACGATAACAACTGCGTTGTCATCAAATGAGATATAAGAACCGTCTGCACGGCGAACTTGCTTTGTAGTACGCACAACTACTCCGTACACTACGTCCTTCTTCTTTGTTTGCTTACGAGGTTCTGCAACCTTAACAGAAAGCACCACCATGTCTCCAAGAGAAGCGTAGCGACGCTTTGATCCTCCGAGCACCTTAAACACTCGCCCACGCTTTCCGCCTGAGTTGTCTGTGATTATTACGTTTGTTCCTGCTTGAATCATAGTAGTTCTGTTAGGTTGTTAATTACTTGCGGCCGACTACCACAAAGTTTTTGTCTTTTGACATTGGACGACATTCTTGGATGATAACAGTATCGTCTACTTTGTACTCGTTATTTTCATCGTGAGCTTTGTAGTGCTTGTCAATTTTAAAGTACTTTCCGTACTTCTTGTGAGCAACATAGCGCTGCACATTCACCACAACAGTCTTGTCCATCTTGTCTGAGACGACTTTTCCTGTGAGCTTCTTTGGGGTTGTTTTAGTGTTTGTCATAGTAATAATTAAAGTTATCGAGCGACTACACGAGTCTTAACAGGAAGCTTTGTTCCAGCTTTACGTAGCGCTTCGCGAGCTTGCTCTTCTGGGATTCCATCAACCTCAAAGAGAACTCGTCCTGGTCGTACCTCGAATACATATCGATCTGGATCCCCTTTACCCTTACCCATAGGTACTTCAGCGGCTTTCTTCGTAACTGGACGATCTGGGAAAATACGAATCCACACTTTTGCAGTCTTTCCAGCGTGACGAGTCATCGCACGACGAGCAGATTCAATCTGATTAGCAGCAATACGAGCAGGTGTTTCAGCCTTAAGACCAAAAGAACCAAAAGCAACCGTGATTCCACGTGTTTCAGGGCGGGCAAGTTTTTCAGGCGAAAGTCGCGCTGTCTGCCATTTTCGGTGTTTTACTTTCTTTGGGAATAACATACTCGTTGCTTTAAAAAATTAATTACTTACTTTCCTTCTTATCAAACTTCATTCCACGATAAATCCATACCTTAATACCGATTACACCGTATGTCATGTTTGCACGCTCTCGAGCAAAGTCGATATCTGCACGAAGTGTCTGAAGTGGAATACCACCACGCTTTATGTTTTCTCGACGAGCCATTTCAGCTCCACCAAGACGACCAGATACTGAGATGCGAGCACCTTGTACATCACGGTTAGCCATCACTTTCTCAATAGTAGTCTTAAGAACTCGACGGAAAGGAAGACGCTTTTCAATTCCCTCCATCACCATAGCAGCTACAATTGCGGCATCAGCTTCTGGATTTGTAACTTCAATGATATCAACTTTCACATCCTGCGGAACAATAATCTTCAAGCGAGCCATTTCTTTCTTAAGAGACGCGCGAAGCTTTTCAATACCATCTCCACCGCGACCGATAATCATACCTGGGCGTGAAGTGTGGAGCATGATACGATACTGCTTCTCAGAACGTTCAATCTCGATTGAAGAAAGATACATTCCGCGTAGCTTCTTTGTGAGGAACGCACGCACAAGCACATCCGCACGGAGGTGGTCTACGTAGGTAGACTGATTCTTGCCGAACCAACGTGATTTCCAATCACGGATGATTCCAAGACGATGTGAATATGGATGTACTACGTGTGTCATAAAATTACTTTGTATTATTAGAAACCTTAACAAGCTCAATTGCTACCTTGCTTGTGTGCTTGTGAATAGGAAAGGCTCGTCCCATAGCACGTGGCATCCAACGCTTGATAACAACCCCCTTGTCTACTGTTGCGTTCTTAACCATAAGTTCAGATGCAGGAACACCTGAGTTAGCAATTGCAGAGTCGAGAAGTTTTTTAATCGGAAGAGCGCCGCGCTTAATAAGCGTAGCCAAAATACCCTGAGCGATGTCTGCTCGTTTACCCTTTACAAGATCCGTAACGAGACGAACTTTTCGAGGTGCTTGGCGATAACTTTTAAGTGAGGCTTTCATAGAATATTTCTAAATTACTTTTTCTTAGTGTCAGTAGTTGCTTTCGCAGTTTTAGCTGCAGAGATTTCTGACTCTTTCTTCTTCTGGTCAATTTCCTTCTGCATCTTACCTCCGTGGCGAACGAACTTACGTGTTGGAGAAAATTCACCAAGCTTGTGTCCAACCATATCTTCTGTAATCAATACTTCGATATGAGTTTTTCCGTTGTATACCCCAAAAGTAAAACCAACCATTTCAGGAGCGATGTCAGAACGACGAATCCATGTCTTAATTACGCCTGTTGATTCAGGACGCTTACCAAGCACTTTTTTAAGTACTCGTTCATCAACATATGGACCTTTGTGTAGTGATCGTGTCATGGGATTGGTTAATGGGGTTTAATTATATCAGATTTTCCTTGAAAGTAAAGGCTTATTTCTTCTTACGAACAACTCGGCGAGAGACGATGTGTACGTTTGAATATTTCTTCGGACTACGTGTCTTGTGCCCTCCTGTTGTCTTACCGTACTTAGTCTTTGGACGACGTGTTCCTCGTGGCTGAGCTCCTTCACCTCCACCGTATGGGTGGTCTACCGCGTTCTTAGCCATCGCACGTGTCTTTGGACGACGTCCTAGGTGACGTGAACGACCAGCCTTACCAATATTACGAAGACGGTATTCTTCATTTGAAACTTCACCAACTGAAGCGTAACAAGTGTCTACAACCTTACGAACTTCTGTTGAAGGAAGCTTGATTGAGGTGTATCCATTGTCGTGAGCCACTACCTGTGCGTATACACCCGCAGAACGAACGAGCTTTGCTCCGGCGCGAGGTTTTACTTCTACGTTATATACAAATGTACCTACTGGGATATTCTTAAGTGAGAGACGGTTACCAACTTCAAGGTCAGCTTTTTCAGATACGATAAATGTATGACCTACTTTAATAGTCTGAGGGAGAAGCACGTAACGCTTAGCACCGTTTCGGTATGCAACAAGTGCGATAAATCCTGATCGGTTTGGATCGTACTCAACTGTCTGAACCTTTGCAGGGATATCCATGATGTCATACTTGAAGTCGATTTCTCGGTATGAACGCTTGTGTCCAGCCCCCTTGTAAGGAGAAGTGATACGTCCAAAGGCGTTACGTCCAACACCACGCTTAAAACCTGTAGTGAGCGGCTTGTACGGTTCGTTCGTTGTGATAACACCGCGGTATGTTACCGTAGTCATCTTGCGTCTTGATGGAGTTGTTGGTTTGTAGGTCTTCATGGTCGTTTCTTAATAATCTAACTAGTTTGCAAGAGAAATAGTGTCCCCTTTCTTGAGAAAGACAATCGCTTTCTTCATTCCGGCAGTTTTACCCATCTTACCTCGACTAAAGATCCACTGTGGAACCATGTTAGTGATGTTGATTTTGATTGGAGTTACTTTGTAAGTAGCTTTAATCTCAGCAGCAAGAGAAAGTTTTGTGGCATGCTTTTCAACAGCAAATGTATATGCGTTTGCAGTTGATTGCGCTGACGCTTTTTCAGTAATATGAGGAGCAATGATGAGCTTCTTTGCTTCTACTACTTTCTTGTCTTCAGTTGTCGTTTTCTTTGTTGCCATATAATTACTTTGCTACTTTTCCAGATAGGTACGCAATAGTCTCTTCTGGGTTGGTGATTACCAAGTAGCGAGCGTTTGCGATATCGAGAGGGTTAAGGTCTTCCATGTTGTGAAGTGTTACGTATGGAAGGTTACGGAATGCACGCTTAGTTGTCGCGTCTCCTTTGTTTGTTGTCATGTATACGTTACCAACCTTCTTATATGCAAGTGTCTTGAATCCTTCAACAACAGTAAGGTTCTTCATGATTGTCTCTGCAGCTTTTGTCTTACCTGTCGCCTCAGAGAAAGCATCCACAAACAATACCTTACCAGCTGCAACTTTAGCAGAAAGAAGTGAGTAAAGAGCTGCGACCTTCATACCACGAGGAAGAATCTTCTTGTAGTTCTTGTCATTACGAGGACCGAATGTAACTCCACCATGACGCCAAATCGGTGAACGTGATGAACCGTGACGAGCACGACCCGACCCCTTCTGAGCCCAAGGCTTCTTACCACCTCCAGCTACTTCACTACGATCTTTTGTATGCGCAGTTCCAGCACGACGGTTAGAACCCTGTGCGTAGAGTACCTGTGATACGAGGTCAGCATTCCATGCCGCTCCGAAAATTTCCTCTGGAAGAGTGATTTCTTTTGCTACCTTTCCTTCTGTTGTATAGACGTTTACTTTCATACTTGATTAATTAGCCGCGAATTTCTACAACAGTGCCACGCTTACCTGCAACTGCACCCTTAACGAGAATAATACCGTTCTCCACATCCACAGC
>CAYVMF010000041.1:0-526 GCA_964452605.1 uncultured Candidatus Saccharibacteria bacterium | reverse complement strand
CATCAAGAACCTGAACAGATTTCTGAGTTACACGATCTGAACCCATACGTCCAGCCATACGCTTACCCTTAAATACTCTCTGAGCTCCTGTCGCACCGATAGAACCGATTTCACGCATTGAGTGCTTCTGCCCGTGCTGGTGCCAACCTCCGTGCATACCGTGTCGCTTCATTACACCCTGGAAACCTTTACCTTTTGAAACAGATGATACCGCTACGACATCTCCCTTTTGGAAAATATCACATGCGATTGTTGCCCCTGGAGCAAGATCCCCTCCTGGAGTACGAAATTCCTTGACTACTTTATATGCTGCACCTTTCAAGTGGCCCTGAAGCGCCTTTGAGGTACGCTCTTTTTTCTGAATACCAGAGCCGACTTGAATTGCTTCATATCCATCAGTTTCTTTTGTCTTAATCGCTGTAACCGTAAGAGGTGAAGCAGAAAGAATTGTTGCAGGATGAACAGAGCCATCAGCAGCAAAGAACTGAGTCATGTGTTGTTTTGTAGCAAGAGTGAATTTCATACG
>CAYVMF010000040.1:0-6128 GCA_964452605.1 uncultured Candidatus Saccharibacteria bacterium | reverse complement strand
TGTGGACCCTAGGAGATTCGAACTCCTCACCTCTGGAGTGCAAAACCAGTGCTCTACCAAATGAGCTAAGGGCCCCTATGCAATTAACCTGTTGTTTTGCTTACAACATTAAGGATAATACTACCATATCAGCCTATTTTGGGAAAGAGGCTCATGTCAATAACTGGAACCCGTAAAAAGAAGCCTGCACAACAACAATGATTGTGTTCTGGTAGCTTAAGGTGTAGGATATGCAGCAAAGCCATAAGAACTATTTCTTAGCGCCAGTTACCATTACCAAGCCTTTATTTATCATATTTAATGAAAAAAACACTATTCATCGCTTCTCTTGCTTTTGCAGCATTTACTTCATTTGCAAGTGCAGCTGATATTTTGGTTAACACAACCGCAACAGGGACACCTGACGGACTTACTGCAGAGACTGCATACACTACTATTGTAGACGCGGTTAATGCAGCAAATGACGGAGACAGAATTCTAGTTGATGCGGGTACATACGATGTATCAGCTCAGCTTAACTTAAACGAAGCTATCTCTATCGTTGGACAGGGAGCTGTTACTGTTAAGGCTCTAACTGATTACGGTACAACAAACGGAACAAAGCACATGCTTATTGCATTTGCAGGAACAGAAGCTACTCCAATAGAGCTCTCAAATATTACATTTGATTGTGATACTAAGTGTTATGGACTTCAGGCATACGGTAATGCATACCTCACACTAAACAATGTAACTATCACTAACTCAAAAGGTGCAGGACTTACAGTAAACGGGTCAACTGTAATTGCAACAGGGCTCACTACAAACGGAAACACATGGGGTGCGGTAAACGTAGATCCAGGTAGTGGAGTTATGACACCTTCAGTGTTCACATTTAATAGTGGTTCTCTCTCAGAGGCTAATGACATCTGGTCTGACGGTAACAACGTTAACGGTTCAGCAACTGTTACAGTAACTGCCTCAGGATATACAGAGTACCTAATCGGAGGAACTGCAAACGGTAAGCTATGGGCAAACACTCTCGAAGGTAAGGTTAGTATTGCGCGTGACGCTACAACAGTCGTATTTTCGACTCTTCAAGCAGCTTTTACAGCTGCTACATCAAGTGAAACAATTCGCGTACACGGTACTACAACAGTTACTTCTACTGTAGCAATCAATAAACCTATTACTATTAAAGGTCTAGATAATGGTGCGATTTCTACTTCAGGGGCAAATAATGTATTCCTTATCACATCTGATAACGTTACTATTAAAGACCTTATCATCGAAAAAACTGACAACACTGACCAGCAGCTTATTGCTATTCAGTCAGGAAATGATGTAACAGTGAAAAATAACACAATTCACGGAAAGTTCGTGATTGGTGGAGGTGAGGTTACACGAGCTATGGTGGTAAGTGCAGGTCTTACAGGGCTTACAATTGACGGAAACACTATTTACTCACTTCGTCAGCCTGCATATATAAGTGGTACCACAACAGGAAATGTAACGAATAACTTCGTGTACAACACAAAAGGTTGGGTGCTTGAAAACGGAGATCTTGCTTTCTCAGGAAACACTTGGGGAACAAGTACACGAGCAAACGTGTTTGATATCGCCATCATCCCTAGTGTTGCTGCAAACTTCTACACAGACATCGTATCAATGGCAAATGCTAACAACGATGCGGTTATTGAAGATCAGCGCATGTCTCCTCGTAAACTATCTGTAGTATATGTAGAGTCAGGAGCTAACCACTCTACAGACCTCGGTGGACGTTATCATCCATACGGGAATCTCACTGATGCAGATGCTCGTGTGGTAACCGGAGGAAAAGTTGTTGTATCAGGTTTCTCAGCGCTTCCAACTACATCAACTACCACTACAACTGGTGTTGAGACAACAGTTGGTTCAGCTACAGAACTTAATGTAAACACAACTGCAGGTGCCGTTACAGCAGAAATTCCTGCAGGAACAACTATTTCTGGCCCTTCAACATGGGACGGTACATTTGACCTTCCGGTTGCAGTAACAAGTCCTGCGCTTCCATACGAAAAGGCTGGATCTTGGCTTACAACAGTTGGGGCCGTTGAGCTAGGTGCTGGAGACACTCCACTTACATTTAGCCAGGCAATCAAGCTTACATTCGCTGGACAAGCTGGTAAAAAAGCTGGCTGGACACGAAACGGCACCTTTACTGAAATCACAACCACATGTCCAAGTGATATTTCAACACTAGCGGCAGGGGCTGATTGTAAGACAGTTGACGGCGCTGATCTCGTTATCTGGACAAAGCATGCGACTACATTTATCGCATATACCGAAACTGCTATTCCTTACGGAGGTGGAGGAGGTTCAGTTTCAGCAAGCACAGGTTCTGTAGGTTCAGTTCTAGGTGTATCGACATCAACAGTTGCTACAACAACTCCTGAAATTATAGTAACTATCGCATCATCAACTGTACCTGGACAAGTGCTAGGAGCTACAGCGTTTAACTTTACTCGTAACCTTGGATACGGAGTAACAGGTGATGACGTTACTGAGCTTCAAAAGCTTCTTATCGCAGAAGGACATCTTATGATTAAGACACCTACAAAGTGGTTTGGCCCACTTACAAAAGCTGCGCTTACTAAGTGGCAAGCAAAGAACAGTATTCCATCGACAGGATTCTTTGGAACAATCTCTCGAGCTCACCTTGTTAAGTAGTTAGCTCTACTTTAGAGCATACGTAAAAACAACCCGAATATTCGGGTTGTTTTTACGTATGCTTGGGCTATACTTATACTATTGTGAAAAACTACCTAGCTACATTTGGTCGAGCTTTAAAACATCTCTTCATCCCGCACGAACACAACGATTACAAACCTCACTTTTTTCGTGAGGTTTCAATTGCCATAATCCTCATCCTTAGTATTTTTTTACTGGGTGTATCAGCAGGAAGTTCTTTCTTTATCCACAAAACTGTTCTAGGGGCGAATGTTACAGCTTCAGTTTTGATTGACCTTACCAACGAAAGCCGCCTCGCGTATAATCAGTCTCCACTTTTAAGAAATCCTGTGCTAGACACCGCGGCAACTCTAAAAGCAGAAGACATGGCAAAAGAAGGCTACTTCTCCCATAACAGTCCGTCTGGAATTACTCCGTGGCATTGGTTTAAAGAAGCAGGGTATGTATTTCTTTACGCGGGAGAAAACTTAGCGATTAACTTCACCGATGCACAACAAGTACGTCAGGCATGGCTGGACTCACCAGCGCACCGAGCGAACTTACTTGATGTAAAGTTTAAAGAAATAGGAATGGCTACAGTGAGCGGCTTGTATAAAGACAGCTCAACTATATATGTCGTTCAGATGTTTGGTACTCCTGCGAAAGTAAAAGAGCTTACAGAAAGTGCGAGCACTACTCCAGAAACTACAACTACTGAGACTGTTCAAGTTGCATCAACTGAAGAAACTGCTCCAGTTGACCCAAAACTGCCTCAGATTAAGGGAGAAACCTCAGAAGTACCCACTGGGTCAGCCCAAGCTACTTCTACGCCTACAGTAGAAATACCTAAAGAAGAATATGAACCTGTTGTAACAACCACTGAGCTCGCTATTGTTAAAAACACCAACAACGAAGAAGTGCAGGCAGCAGCGCCGGTAGCCACATACTCAAAGTGGTATGAGAGAGCACTTTTCGGGGGCTCGCATTATATTGACCTTGCCTACAAAGCGCTACTCCTTCTCGTGGTGGCTGCCCTTATTTTGATGGTAGCGATAGAAATTCGTAAGCAGCATTGGAAACATATTTCATATGGACTCGCGCTTCTTCTTGCAATCACGCTCTGTATTCTTATTAACCAAGCTTTCTTGTAAAGCTCTCAAAGGGTATATACTTCACAGTATGAAATATCAAAAAACTATTCTCGCAGTACTCGGAGCAGTTGTTATTATTTGTGGACTGTACTTCTTTTCTGCGCGGGAAACGAAACACTCTCTGCTTAGCTCTGAAAACTCCGCAATATCTCTATATGTTCTGAGAGGAGACGTATCTTACCGGCTTCCCGGAGAAAGCTCTTTTCAAAAAGCTACAACTTCTCCAATAGCGCTTACGAATAAAGCTGAAGTGTATACAGGTATCGGTGAGGCAACTGTACTATTTCCAAATAACTCAAGCGTTGACATAGATGAATACACGGAACTTACAATTACCTATGAAAATAGTAGCGTATCTCTCTACCAAACTCTCGGTAAGACATATCACAGAGTAGAGACACTTTTAACTGGTGCGAAATACGAAGTTAGGACGCCGAGCACGCTTGCGGCAGTACGAGGTACTGCCTTTGCGGTGAGTTACGATAAGCGCACAAACGAGTCTAAGGTCGCTGTGACTGAAAGTAAAGTAGAAGTGTCTCTTGTGGTAGAGGGAGAAATTAAACAAGACAAGACAACAGTTGTAGGCGAAGGTAAGGTAGTTCGTGTTGATCCTACAAAAGACCTGCAAGCAACTTCTAGTATACAGGGTGCATTTTTTGTAGATGACATCGCTAAAGATGTTGAAATAAACACATGGCTAGAGGAAAAGAAAACACGAGAGGAGAAAATACAAGAGATTCGTAAAGAAGAAAACAGTGTAGAGATACGCAAAGAAATTCAAAAACTACTACTTAACGAAAGAGCAGAGAGTGAGGTAAAAACTTCAGACGAAGGAACTACTTCAGAAATTAAACGAGAGGAAACTCCTGCTAAAGAGACACCCAAAGAAGAACCTCGTAAAAACACCTCTACAGAACCTGTAAAAAAAGAACCCACACGGACGGAGACTGCTCCGGTGGTTGCAGTAAAGAAAATCAACGAAGAAACTTTTTTTGATACCTTTAATACACTTTTCATTGATAATTTCTACATCGACGATAAGGACAGTACGTGTACACTTAACGTAACACCAGAACAGCGTGTGCGAGTGGTTACCAAGTACGGAACAGAAAGTGGTTACCCATTCTCTGCTAAGACCTTAGGTGATTTTGCTACCGCGATTGACCTCTACTGTAAAAATAAAGATCCTGCGACAAAAGTAAAACTACAAGCTCGTTTTGATGTTGAATTTCCTTTTAAAGAAGACATCTAAGAATGCTGCTTCTCCTATAACGTTTATGCCAGTATTCAAAAAATCTACACTGTTGCTGGCTCTTGGTCTATGTGTTGTTGGAAGTGTTTTCTTCCTTCTTAGCACTACTTCTCGAGGCAAAGCCTTAACAGACACGTTCTTTGATCCTATTAGAGTAACTTCTGGTAGGGAAGAGGTTGTTATTGTAGGTATCGACGATACAAGCTTACAAACCCTTGGCTCTTGGCCTTGGGATAGAAGTGTATTTGCGCGACTTAACACAGCTCTTCTAGATGCTGATGTGCGGGCGATTGCATATGACGTACTCTTCCTTGAGAAAAGAACAGGGGACGAAGCTTTTCTAGAGTCTCTTACAAAAGACAAAACTCCGATATTCCTTGCTTCAAAAATAACCGACACTGAGTATCTACAAAGCCATCTTGTAGGTGCAGGAACTCATGTGCAATCTTCTTTTGCAAATGTAAATCCTGACACGGACGGAAAAGTACGTAAATACCCTTCGGCTTTTAGATTAAAAGAAGGTTGTGCTTACGGATTAGCTGAAAGTATTTTTAGAGTCATGACTTTTACTACAGCAAATACTTGCGACACACCTACTGACACATCTTTTAGGTATCCGCTCGCTATTTCCACGTACTCAGTTATCGATATACTAGAAGGGAAAGTTACTCAGGCAGAACTAAAAGGAAAAGTAGTATTCATAGGTTCCACGTCTTTAGATCTCGCCGACCACTTTGTGTCTCTCACAGGTGAAAAAATCCCAGGTGTGTATGTTCATGGAAGTATATTGACCTCACTACTTAACGGTGTAGCCGATAATCATGCTTCAAAAGCCACCACTTTACTTTCTTTTCTTGTATTTATTTCTCTAACCACGTTAATACTTAGTCGTGTGGAGCGTTTAGCTCTCCAACTGGTTACCGTTCTCGGAGTGCTTATCGGTGTTCTTCTTCTATCAGGAATACTATTTCAATACGAGACACTCCTTCCGACACCGTGGTTACTTTTGGCAGTTCTTGTAACGAGGGGGTATGTAA
>CAYVMF010000039.1:1494-6208 GCA_964452605.1 uncultured Candidatus Saccharibacteria bacterium | reverse complement strand
ATACGTGCCTCGTTACAGGCTTTACGTTCTGCATATCCTAAGGAAATTTACCGTCTTCATGTTTTTTTTCAGCCACATCTTCATTCCAGAACTAAAATCTTTTTTGATGAGTTTGGCGAGGCTCTCCTTGGATGCGACATGGTTTCTCTTATGCCTATTTATAAAGCACGTCTTGAGACTGATCTTTCTGTATCATCTGAAGACATACGATACCTCGTTATACAAAAGGGTGTTAATGCCGAGAATTTGGCTTCTATCGCTGACATGCCGAAGCGTATTATGGAGATTACAGACGAGCATACAATCGTCCTTAATATTGGCGCAGGGGACGCGTTTGCAGAACTTAACAAACTTACACTTTCAAAGTAGCTATGAAAAAAGAACTGTACCTGCCTTATTTTAAAGGTAAAAAAATTACAGTCCTCGGACTTGGACTCCTTGGGCGTGGTATCGGCGATTCTGCTTTTCTTGCATCATGTGGAGCTAAGCTTCTTGTTACAGATAAAAAAACAGAGGAACAATTAGCGTACTCTTTAAATCAGCTTACTTCGTTTCCCGAGATTGCATATTACCTGGGTGGTCATGCGTATGCAGATTTTGAAAATAGAGACTTTATTCTACAAGCGGCAGGTATCCCAAGAGACAACGAATACATTCTTCACGCAAAAGAAAAACACATCCCTGTGTATATGTCCGCCGCGCTGCTTGCTCACATAGTTACGACACATCTTCCTCGTGTGCGTATCATCGGTATCACAGGAACACGTGGGAAAAGCACTACGACAGAATTGATTGCGCACATTCTTTCTCAAGCGGGTAAACGAGTACACAGGGGTGGTAATATTCGTAGAGTTGCGAACCTGCCACTCCTTGAAGTTATTGAAGACGGTGACTACTTAGTGCTTGAACTTGATTCATGGCAGTTACAAGGGTTTGCTGATATGGAGATTAGTCCGCACATCGCTGTGTTCACGAGTTTCTTAGATGACCACATGAATTACTATAACGGAGATAAAGAAATATATTTCCAAGATAAAGCAGCTATTTATCGTTTCCAGAAAGAAGGAGATGTGCTCATCGCAAGCGCTCAAGCAGAAGAAGAGATTACAAAGCGTGATGATGTAAGTATCGTTGTCCCAGAGGTGGGAGTGTATGACACTAAGCTAATCGGCGAACACAACATGATTGCTATTTCTCTTGCTGAAGAAGTTGCTAAACGTTGTGAACTTACAGAGGACCAAATACGAGAAGGTGTTCGTACCGCAGAACCGGTTGAAGGGCGCCTTCAATATATGGGAGAAGTCCAAGGCATTCACACCTACAATGACAACAACGCAACAACAGGGGATGCTGTTGTGGCAGGTATTCGCGCAGTCGCAGAGCACTTAAAAATGAAGCCCATCCTTATCTGTGGCGGGGCTGATAAAGGCCTGCCACTTGATGATCTTGAGAAGGAAATCAGAGAGAATACCAAAGCATGTATTCTTCTTGCCGGAACCGGGTCATACCGATTACTTGTGGATGCGACAATATGTAACACCCTTCCTGAATGTATTGCTAAAGCATTTGAAATTGCAGAAAAAGGAGACGTTATTTTGTTTAGTCCGGGCTTTGCATCCTTTAGTGAGTACTTCAACAACGAGTATGAACGTAACGATGTTTTTATACGTGAAATTAAAAAGCGTCTTGAAAATAAGTAGTAGGAAGTAAGCTTAAAAACCTATGACTAACAAGGCTTTTTTAAGCTGGTTATCACTGGTCTTCTATTTCTAAAAATGGTATAATTAAATGAATTAATTTATCTATTTATGGCTGCAAAAAAGACAGAAAACACAAATAAAAAAAGCTCATACGGAGCAGATTCGATTCAGGTGTTGGAGGGTCTTGAGCCGGTACGCAAACGTCCCGGAATGTACATTGGTTCAACTGGACCAGCTGGACTTCACCATTTGATTTGGGAAATTTTCGACAACTCTCGTGACGAGGCGATGAACGGTCATGCGGACCGTGTAGAAGGTGCGCTTCTTCCTGATGGATACGTGCGAGTAGTGGATAACGGTCGTGGTATCCCAACAGATATTCACCCGAAGACAAAAGTTTCAACACTTGAAACTATCATGACGACGCTTCACGCCGGAGGTAAGTTCGGTGGAGATGGTTATAACGTATCTGGTGGTCTTCACGGTGTGGGAGCGTCTGTAGTAAACGCGCTTTCAATTCACACAAAAGTAGAAGTACATCGTGACGGTGGACTTTTCATGCAGGAGTATAAGCAGGGTATTAGAAAAGCCGCCGTTAAGCAGATTGGGAAAAGTAAATTTAACGGTACAGTCGTTACATTTAAACCAGACGCTGAAATCTTTAAAGAGGGAACAGAATTTTCTTGGGATACTGTGGTAAGCCACCTTCGTCAGCAAGCGTACCTCGTTAAAGGGCTCACGATTAACATCATTGACGCACGAGGGTACGCAGAAAAAGTTGAACTTGAAGGTGAGACATACTTGTACGACTTAGGGTACGAGCAGCCAAGTCAGTCATTTTATTTTGAAGGAGGTCTTAAATCTTTGGTAAAGCATTACAATGAATTTGTAAAACCAATTCATAAGAATATTTTCTACGTTGAAAAAGAGGCTGAAGGAGTAGGGGTTGAAATTGCGCTTCAGTATATCGACGACCTTACTACTAAAATTGCTGCATTTGCGAACAATATCCCTACAGCAGAAGGTGGTACACACGTAACAGGATTTAAAACATCCCTTACTCGACTTATCAATGCGTATGCTCGTAAGAATGGAATCCTCAAAGAAAAAGACGAAAACCTTACAGGAGATGACGTGCTTGAAGGGCTTACTGTAGTTATCTCAGTTAAGCTTCGAGAAATTCAGTTCGAAGGACAAACCAAAGCAAAGCTTGGTTCAATGGAAGCTCAGTCAGCAACTGCTACGGTCTTTTCAGATGCCTTTACACTTTTCCTTGAAGAAAACCCAGATGATGCAAAAGAAATTATAAACAAAGGCTTGCTTGCGCTCCGTGCGAGAAAAGCAGCAAAAGCTGCTAAAGACTCAGTGCTACGAAAAGGCGCACTTGAAGGTTTTTCACTTCCTGGAAAACTTGCTGACTGTCAGTCAAACGACCCAGCAGAATCTGAACTCTTCATTGTGGAGGGAGACTCAGCGGGTGGTTCTGCAAAAATGGGGCGTGATCGTCGTACACAAGCAATCCTCCCACTTCGTGGAAAGATTCTAAACGTAGAGCGTGCTCGATTAGACAAGATGCTTGGAAGTGAGCAGATTAAAAATCTTGTGCTTGCGATGGGTGCTGCGATTGGAGATACATTTGATATTTCAAAAGTTCGTTATCACAAACTTATCATCGCAACGGACGCCGATGTGGACGGTGCGCACATTCGTACACTCCTTCTTACATTCTTCTTTCGTTACTATCGACCGATTATCGAAGCAGGGTACGTGTATATCGCTCAACCTCCGCTTTATAAAATTTCTTATAACAAAGAAACAAAATATGCGTACTCTGACGTGGAGAAAGCCGCAGTACTTAAGTCATTTGGTTTTGACGACACAGAAGAAGGAGAATCTGCTGCAGAAGGCGAGGGCGAAGTAGAATCAGATACACAAGCTGACACAGAAGATGAGAAGGAGGAAAAAGTTGTGAAGAAAGCCGGAAAGAAGCCAGCAATTCAACGATACAAAGGTCTTGGAGAAATGAACCCTGATGAGCTAAAGGAAACAACTATGGATCCAAAGAACCGTACACTTAAAGTGGTGTCTATTCACGAAGCCGAAGAATCTGACCGTGTCTTTGAAATGCTGATGGGTAGCGAAGTTGGTCCACGAAAGTCGTTTATTCAAACTCACGCAAAGGATGCTAACCTGGATGTTTAACAGATGGTACCTGTAAACTATTTTTATGAAATGGGTTTTATTTACTGGTACGTGGAAGGACACAAATGAAGAAGTTTTGAATGACGTTCGAGAAGCTACGCGTGAGGTGCTTAATCGTGGAGATGGAATTATTACAGGAGGTGCTCTTGGTGTTGACCATGCGTGTATGGATGAAGTGCTTAGGCTAGGGAAGGAGACTCAGTTAAAAGTAATTATTCCTA
Source organism: uncultured Candidatus Saccharibacteria bacterium (assembly GCA_964452605.1). Taxonomy (GTDB): domain Bacteria; phylum Patescibacteriota; class Minisyncoccia; order Phycocordibacterales; family UBA5272; genus UBA11704. The sequence continues at coordinate 2,085 of CAYVMF010000039.1, read as the reverse complement.
CAAAACTCGAAGTGTATATCGAACATTTTCATAATGCGGCACATATTGGCAAGATTTTAAAAACAGAGTGTGAACTTCTTGAAGCAAGTTTGCGTGAACTATACAAGCAGTCTCCAGAAGCGATCGCTGAGCTTTCGTTTACAGAAATTAAAACAAGAGCAGAATATTTTGCACGTAATCAAGCAGAAGTAGATATCGCAGATGAGGTGTATGCCTTTCAGGTTAATGACTCAGTTGGCACCCAAGATACTATTGATAAAGCAATTAAGAAGGGGGTACCAATTTCGGTACATAAAAAATATATCATTGAAGTGTAAGGGCCTTGACTGGAATTGAAACTCAAGGTAAAGTGAACGTGTTTCAACACCAGGAGATCTTTTATGGCAACGGTCAAAATGTCCCATGTGGACAATAATCCACGCCCTCTGTGGGCGATGGGCGAAGCGGCTGACGTAGTTGAGCCTTGCTCAACTGGGCAGAAGCTTGACCCGCGGTCTTTTACCCCGGATTTTTTGGACGGTGTGCAGCCTGCTGCTTGTCGTCCGACTGATCCAAGAAGGGAGCCTGATGAAGGCTCGCCCTGAACCCAGG
>CAYVMF010000039.1:0-1394 GCA_964452605.1 uncultured Candidatus Saccharibacteria bacterium | reverse complement strand
GATGGAGGGCCTTCGAATTTCATGTTATTTTTTCTCTAGAATTTCTTCTGAAAATTTTACCACAAGGTCTGCCACTTTTATTTCCCCAATTTTCCCAAGTACTCTATGCTCAAGGGTTACTGTACCATTTGCGACTTCTGCATCTCCGATAACTGCCCAGTACGGAGTTTTCATTTCGCGTGTAGCACGAATCTTTTTGCCAAGCCCTTCTTTTGAGGTGTCCACTTCTGCACGGATATCAGCATCAACGAGTGTTTGGTGTACTGTTTGAGCATAGTCATGATGTACGTCAGCGATAGGGATGACGGATATTTGTGTTGGAGAAAGCCAGAGAGGGAAGTTACCACCAAAGTGTTCGATAAGGAATCCGATAAAACGCTCATGAGTACCAAGAGGGGCACGGTGAATCACTGCTGGAGTTTTTCTTTGACCGTCGGTATCTACATATTCCAAATTGAACGCTTTACCCATGTAAAGGTCGAGCTGGTTTGTCGAAGCGGTGAATGCTCGTCCGATTGAAGAGTAAATCTGGAAATCCATTTTTGGTCCATAGAAAGCCGCTCCTTCGTGTACGACTTTGTATGGTACGCCGGATAACTTCATTGCTTCAATCGTCATTTCTTCCGCATCTTTCCAGTCTTCTTCGTTGCCGTGATATTTATCCATCTTACTTGGGTCACGGAGTGCAAGTTCCATTTCATAGTTTTCAATACCAAGTGCTTTGTAGTAGTACTCGTGAAGCTTGATAACTTTTACGAATTCTTCAACGGCTTTTTCTTTCTGAATATAGATGTGTGCATCATTCATCTGCATCCCTCGTACACGCATGAGACCGAAAAGGCTTCCGGAGTCTTCGTATCGATGGCACCATCCGTATTCTGCAATACGAAGTGGTAGTTCCTTGTAGCTTCTCATACGTGCAGAAAAGACTTTATGGTGGAACGGGCAATTCATCGGCTTGATGTAGTAGTTTTCACCTTCGATTTCAAGAGGGGCGTACATGCTGTCTTTGTAAAGTGGCAGATGTCCTGATGTGTAGAACAGATTTTCTTTCGTGATGATAGGGGTTGTTACTCGCTGGTATCCCCACTTCTTTTCGGTTTCCTTTGCCCAATTCTCAAGTTCTTCTTTGATGATATTTCCTTTCGGTAGCCAGATAGGGAGACCCTTACCGATTGTTTCTTCAAAATGGAAGAGGTCGAGCTTTTCTCCTAAGATACGGTGATCTCGTTTCTTAGCTTCCTCTTGTTGAAGTGTGTAAGCATCTAGCTCTTCTTTAGTTTCGAAAGCCAATCCATAGATACGAGTAAGCATTGCTTTTGTTTCGTCTCCTCGCCAGTACGCTCCGGCAATTTTGTCTAGATTAAATGCATCAGGGTTAATTTCTCCTGTTG
>CAYVMF010000038.1:2668-6331 GCA_964452605.1 uncultured Candidatus Saccharibacteria bacterium | reverse complement strand
GAGAGTAGCTATTATCCTATCATATTTTTTGATCAGATTCTAATCAGACTTTTTAGAAATAGCTCGTATCTCTTCAAGTATTTCTGGGAACTCCTCCTGGTTAAAATGCCCTCTATCTTCAAACACCCTAAGCTCTGCACTAGACAGAAGCGCTGAATATTTAGTCATCTCACTAAATGCAACAACTGGATCATCTTGGCTGTGGTACAACACAACCACTCCACCCTGCTCTTTCAGTTTAGAGAGACTCTCTCCAACACAAAATCCACCCTGCATAGGACGCCCGCCATCTACGTCAAATGGTGAAGCAACCAGTAGAGTAGCTTTAATGCTTTTTGGAAATGTTTCTTCAGATAAATATCTCGCCAAGAAAACCCCTCCGAGTGAATGCCCGATTAAAATAACTCCATCATGTAGAAATGGAATGTGCTTTTCAAACCAAATCTTCCACTCTTCATACTTAGCATTCTGACTATTTGGCATTCGTGGAAAAATCACCTCAAAGTCTTCCCCAAGCGTTTCTTCAAGACGCGCTTTCCAGTCTCTTAGTTTTGCACGTTCTAGATTTATTTCCTTACTTCTTAGATAGGTAAGCCACTCTTCGTACACATCGAAAGCATCCCCTCCGTGTATTACAAAAATCTGTTGTCTCATTAAGCTAATACTAGCAAATCTAAGGCAGATAGACCATGTATTCAATATGCTACACTTTTGAAATGAGACAACTTCAAGAAGAAAAACTTGAATCAATTCCAGGAGTTGGTAAACGTGTCGCAAAGGACCTGCGAGACCTTGGAATAAAAAAGCCCGCAGACCTGAAAGGTAAGAATCCGGAAACACTCTACGCCAAGCTAGAAAAGCTACGTGGGGTTCACGAAGACAGATGTCTACTCTACACATTCAGATGCGCCGTGTACTACGCGGAAGGCGGACGAAATACAGACAAACTGAAGTGGTGGAATTGGAAAGATATCAAACGAACATTTTAAACAGCACACACTAACCTAAACTCTATGAACGAAACAAACCCTTTTACAAACGCATTAACACAACTCGCTCGTGCACAAAAAGTACACGCAATTAGCGATCACGTACTCGCTCAGCTCTCCTCTCCTGAGCGAGAAATAAAAGTTTCTATCCCCGTCCACATGGACAACGGTGAAGTCAAAGTATTTCAAGGGTATCGTGTACAACACTCAAGCATACTTGGACCATATAAAGGTGGTATACGTTTTCATCCAGAAACAAATATCGACGAAGTAAAAGCGCTCGCTCTATGGATGACCATTAAAACTGCAGTCATGAATCTCCCTATGGGTGGTGGAAAAGGTGGAGTTACCGTTGACCCAAGAACATTATCAAAAAGAGAACTTGAGGCACTTTCTCGTGGGTGGGTACAAAAACTCTACCCAGTACTTGGACCAACCGTCGACGTCCCTGCACCGGATGTAAACACAAACGGTGAAATTATTTCCTGGATGGTTGATGAGTACGAACTACGTACTGGAGACACCACACACGCATCCTTTACAGGTAAGCCACTTACTTTTGGTGGATCAGAAGGGCGCACACAGGCAACCGGACTTGGTGGGTTTTATTCTTTCGAAAGAATACAGGAGGAACTCGACCTCCCTCCATCGTGTCGTATCGTCATTCAAGGAATGGGAAATGTAGGTGGGTACGCTGCGAAAATATTCAAGGAACACGGGCACATCATTATTGGCATGTCAGACTCAAAGGGCGGCATCATTAAAGAAGACGGACTAGACCCTGAAGCGGTTGAGACCTACAAACAGGCACACAAAACGCTTGAAGGTTTTCCAGGCGCACGCTATGTATCCAATCAGGAGCTACTCATCACAGAAACAGATGTGCTTATCCCCGCTGCACTTGAAAACCAAATCACCGAAGAAAATGCAGCAAACATCAACGCGAAAATAGTCGTGGAGCTCGCAAATGGACCAACAACTCCAGCAGCAGATGACATTCTCCTTGCTCGTGGTATTCCAGTTATTCCAGATATCCTCGCAAACGCAGGAGGTGTAACGGTATCTACATTTGAATGGGAACAAAACCTAAAGAACGAACACTGGGCAGAGCACCGCGTACTACAAAAACTAGAAGAGCTCATGAAGGCACAGTCCGAAGCAGTGTGGAACCTCGCAGCAGAACTTGATACTGACTTACGTAGAGCAGCGTTTATACTCGCACTTACACGACTAGAAACAAAAACACTCTAGCTATAGCCGCATATTCTTGAATCAGTAGACTTCTTACAAACCTGAAAGAGCAACGCCTTTTCTGTGGGTAGGGAGTGGTTTGGCGCAGAAAAGGTGGCTGTGAATGAAGGGTTGTAAGAAGTCTACTACTATGGGACTTTGATATACTATAGTCCTACAACTATATGAAAGAATTCATTACATTTATCAGGGAGAAAGGAGTCCTTGGACTCGCGGTGGGTATTATCATGGGTGGAGCGGTTACAAAATTAGTAACGAGTATCGTTGAGAATCTCATCAACCCCTTCGTTGGAGCAATCACAGGAACAGCTGGGAGCCTTGCCGCAATGCAATACACTATCCCACTTACTGAGATAACCTTTAAGTACGGAGCATTCATTTCAAGTCTTATAGACTTCGTCGCAGTGATTGCTGTGGTGTACTTTGTGTTTGTTAAAAGCCCTATAAATAAAATAGACAAAAAAGCCGAATAGAAAAAGGCGGCTCCGTAGAGCCTCCCCTTTTCCACTCATGGTCATTCCTCATCTTGACCAGATGGTGGTGTTTGTACAGGATATGGGCGCGGGAAGAGAACACCAAGCATCTCTTCAAGCACCAAAAGGAACAGCTGATCCGGACTCATAACACCTCCTTTGAGGGATATCCTCACCATCTAGTGTACACCAAAAACAAAAGCCCTCTTACGAGGGCTTTTGTTTTACTCTGGTATTGAGTACGAGACGACTTACGGTTTAATCCATAGCAGTCTCGATCTTTTTCATAATAGCGATAACTTCGTCTGGGTACTCTGGAATTACTGTACCGTTATAGTAGTACAACTTTTCCTTTGTAGACTTACCTGCATAGTAACGAGCAGTATTAGGGTTCGCACCACCTAGGTTTCGTCCAAGAGCTTCGATGGCATCTTCATAACTCTTAAAGTTACTAAGCTTACATGAACCCCATCCGAAAGGATTGTGTCCACACGCAGCCTTACCACCAGAAGATTCACGTACACCGATAGCAGGAAGGAGTCTCCAATCAAGACCGTATTTTTCAGCAACAAGCACGAATGTCATACCTGTTCCTTCAAGCGGCATTGAACGATCCTTAAAGTAAGTGTCGATCAATTCAGCTTTTTCTGCACGAGCATCATCTACGCTTATCACCACCTTGGTTACAGGGGCAGTAGCGAGAGAACCGATATTTGAGGCGATGGCGGCACTCGGGATGGCCATGAAAGGCACAAACGCAAGCATCTGACTCACCTTGTATAGATTGTTTATCATAGTGTAGTAGTTACGCTCTACAAAACGGTCCGAAACTGAATTTTGTTAAGTGGGCAATAAAAAAATACCAGGATTATTAAGGTATTTGACACGCTCACTGTTATGTTGCAATTGTAGCATACTTAAACCCCCTTGTCAAGTATTAGACCATAAAA
>CAYVMF010000038.1:0-2568 GCA_964452605.1 uncultured Candidatus Saccharibacteria bacterium | reverse complement strand
CCGGTAAGTGTCGGAAGCGCAAACGCGATACCCATCAATATCACAGGGGTAAGACTACCCCCTTCTTTGTAGACTTCGATCGGCAAAAAGAATACAACCACGGCACCGGTAAATGCGATAAGAAAATTAAACCCAAGTATACCCTTTAAGAAAAGACCCCAACCCTTTACTTCTTTCCAAAGATTTAAAGAAAATGGGTGGCGCACTATGTGCATTTTTTCTTCATGCCGTCTAAACTTCAAAACCACTAAAAGGCTTAAAAAAGAAAATGGGGTGATGAGAAAAAGAAGTGTCGTAATTGAAACGTACTTCACGAGCACTATACCGATAAGCGCGGCAACCACCCACCAAAAGTTAGCAATCGTATCGAAATAGCCAAACACCGTTGCAACTTTATTCTTCTCCGCATGCCGCATGATGTACGTCTCTCTCCCCACCACATCCAAGCCCCAACTCACACCGTTAATGAGTCTGGCAAGTACGATAAAGATAACCAGGCCTGTTACCCCTGCCAAAAAGTAACCCAAGCCCACAAATAGATACAGACACGCGCCGACCAAAATAAGCGTAGTGGCACGAACCCTATCAGCTAATATACCGATAATAGGAAGCGCTAAAATAAACGCGATATCAAACGAAGCTTTAAGAAGTCCAGCTTCAGCAAAGCTACTACCAAACGAAAAAAGAAGCACAGGAATAAGCGTTTCGGCGAAACCCCAGCCAAACCAACGTATACTTGTAATACGCGTAATTACTTTGACACCGTAGGGAATCTCTTTGCTGTTCCAGAGTAGCCTAAGCTTAGCTAACATGCAGATGAGTATACCACGCATGTTTTAGCACACTTGAAATACAGAGGACCTCCAATCGGCAGTCATTACAAATCACATAGATGAAAAAATAATCAATATATGCTATAGTTTCGAGTACTTTTGGCCCTATCGTCTATCGGTTAGGACGTATCCTTCTCAAGGATAAAAGCAGAGTTCGACTCTCTGTAGGGTCACCAATTCGTGCTAGCACGAGAAGGTTTGATTTATGGTTTTTAGAGAAATATCTTATAATCAGTCACCTCTCTTTTTTGGTCTCTTTTCATGGCTTCAAAGGTTCTAAACGCACTAAGCTCTAATTTGTCCGCAATTGCTTGACTTCCCATATTTCCTTTTGTTACTGAATAGATGAGATATGACAAGTTTGTATTTTTCCTCACTTGGTCCAGCAAACCTTTTATCATTTCCGTTGCGTAGCCTTTATTTTGTGATTCTTTTTTAACCCATACATTTATTTCTTTATCTTCTTGACTGATCATGTCGGGCTCTATTCCGCATATGCCAATAAACTCATTCGTACCTTTGTCGAAGGCAAGAAAATGAATCTCTTGTCCTGATTTCATCTGCATAAGTTTCTTCCCTGTCTTTTGTTGTTCAATCTCAACAGTTTCAGACTTTTCCCAACCTATCCAATGCTTGGTTAGATCATCACTAATATGTATAAAGATTACTTTCTCATCTCCAAAAGCAAGTGGCCTAAGCTTTAATCGTGTGGTTTCAAATGTTTTTCGTAGACCTTCCATATACTGTGCTCATTATTGTACCAGAAATTATGTACCCGCTCAGGAGATACCATTATCAGCTCACGAGAACGGTCAAGGTGATTTATCAAAAACTAACAAATAAGCTTTGTTGGGTAACGAACCTACTAAGTTCTATCTGCTGAACGCTCACCAATCAGGGTAAGCAGTCTACAAATTGACTTTCTCTACAAAAATAGTAGTGTATATTTTGAATGTTAGGTTTTTCTTCACACCTATTAAGTGAAGTTCACATACTGTTTCGAGGACCTATGAACAATACTCTCATTATCGCGGAGCGTGTCGTCACAGCAGCCATTCATCTTTTTGGTACCGATGGACGCCGCGGCGGATATTTCGCCCTTACTTCTATGAACGGCGCACCGACCCTGATTTCGCGCCACGGACAAATGCGGGACGACAAGGGTGTGAAGTACCTCTGCTTGGCACAAGAGAAGTGCTTACGCTTGGCTCAGCACCCGGACCACTTCACCTCTTTTGAAAGCAGAGACCCCGATGCCATCATCAATGGCAATGACTGGGGCAAGTGGGGCGGCGCAATCAGAGGGATGCGCTACTTGTTTGGCTTCTCAGGTCTAAGTGAGCTTCAGGATGAAGCAATTGCGGCAGTCATCGCAATAAAAAGCCATGAAGCATCCCCAGAAGAGATGCTTGCCAGACTCCCTCCGGAAAGAAACCGGGACCTGCCACGCCTCCTCGGAGCGTGCACGTGGACTGAATAGATCGGACAGCGGCGAGCCCCAGACCAACATCGTGAGGATGTGGGTGCGGGGCTTTGTTTATTTTGAGACTAAGGGCTCACCAATTCGTGCTAGCATTAAAAGCAAAAGACACTTTAATGGAAAATCTACTTTTTATAAAAGAACTAATAGAAAAGAAGTATTACCAAAAGAACAGAAAGAGTCTATCTTTAAGATTCAAGTTTCTGGTGCCACTTATTATTGTCTACAGAAGGGTTGAGAGATACTTCAAGGATT
>CAYVMF010000037.1:0-6412 GCA_964452605.1 uncultured Candidatus Saccharibacteria bacterium | reverse complement strand
GTGATGTTTCTTCAAGGAATTGTGTAAGTACGAGGTTTGCAGGGCTTTCGTCATATCTTATGGTAAGCGACACGAGCTCACGAGCATTTTCAAGTCGTTCTCTGTCTTCTGCTCCGCCTTCAAGCATCTCTTTTTCCATTCCAGAATCTACGATAATCATTTGCATGATATGTGAAAGCGGCTCGGTCTCAAGCGACTCAACAATACGGTCAAGAAAACCATACACTTCATTTATTTTTATTTCAGCTTTTCCTGGGATTGCTTCACCTGCAAATATTTTTGCGACGGTTACTTTTCCGATGCCGCGCTTCGGAGTATCAAACACACGCTTTAGGTCTGGCTGGGAAGAGCGGTTCACCGCTGCACGTAAATAACACATGACAACTTTTACTTATTTTCTTTAGAAAAATTTTGTGCCGAGCAAGTTATAGCTCACCCCAGCGTGAATAAAAGCTTCTTCGAGAATACGAGACTGGAAGTTTGCTCTATAAAGAACTGCGATTTGTGATGCGTCCTGCCCTTCTCGTATAAGTTCTTTACATTTTTCTGCTATCCATTCAGATTCAGACCCTTCGTCCCACGCAGGAAGTACTTCAATAGGCGCCCCTTCCCCTTGTGAAGTAAAGAGATTTTTTTCTTTACGAACGGTATTTTTTTTAATGCTTTTATTTTCAAGCTCGAGGATATTTCCTGTAGACCTGTAATTCTCCTCAAGGAGTACAACTTGTGCTCCAGGAAAATCCTTTTCAAAGTTCATAATATTTCGTACGTTTGCTCCACGCCAGCTATAAATATTTTGGTCTGTATCACCAACGACGCAGATATTATGTAGGTCCTTATTCACGAGGAGTTTTATAAATGCATACTGCGCGCCGTTAGTGTCTTGGTACTCATCAACGTGTACGTATTTGAAACGCTTTTGGTAGTATTCACGAATTTCCTGGTGTTCTTCAAGCATGCGTACCGCGCGTACGATGAGGTCGTCAAAATCAACTGCCTTCTGCTTTTTAAGTTCCTCGTCATATATTCTCCACACCGAAGCAACGATATCCATTTGCGCAGTTGCAACTTTTTTTCTGTAGTCTTCTAGTTTCACGAAGTCTCCCTTCTCTCGGCTGATAATGCTTCGAATTTTTGAAGGGTCATTTACTTTCGGGTCGATGCCGAGGATTTCGACAGCTTGTTTAATAATAGAAAGCGAATCCGCGGAGTCTAGAATTGTCGGGTGCTTATGTAGTCCGAGGTGTTGTGATTGCTCGGAGAGCATCATGAGTCCAAGCGAGTGGAATGTTTTTATCACTGGAGTAGGGTGGTATGGGTTTTCTTTTTCAATCACACGCTCCTCCTCTAGTCGTGAAATGATACGCTCACGCATTTCTTTTGCTGCTTTATTAGTAAACGTTACTGCAAGTATCGCTCGCGGGTCTGTGCCCTTTTTTATAATTCCTACAATACGTTCGGTAATGGTTTTTGTTTTACCGGCGCCTGCCCCAGCTAAAATAAGAAGCGGCCCCTCGGTGTGAAGAACTGCTTCTTGTTGTTTTGTATTAAGAGAGATTGTCGCCACAGGAGGCTATTATATCACGGAGGGATTTGCTTTTTTGTAGGCAGCAACTATCTTTGTGCGTGCTTGTGTAAAGAGTTCTTCGTAGTTTGGTATGAGGTGTTTTAGCGTGGTTAGATAAAATTCGTCCCCCATTGTAGAAGATACTTCAAGCGCAGAAAACTGTTCCTCGCCAAGTGTTGCATGGATATCAAGTAGAAACTGATTGTGTACCGCTTTAGCAAGTTCAAAAAGCATTTCCTCCTGCTCTTCTTTTGGAAGAGTGGTAAGTTCGAATTCTTGTGCGAGGTCTTGAAGACTGGTTTCTGTGTTCATGTGATTATTTTGCTGCTGCTTGCTTTGTTAAGTATTTTTGTATTTCTGCTCGGACATACGCATGCATCTCAGTAATAGTTTTTTCGGGAAGTTGTGCGTCGTGCAGTCTAGAGAAGCCAGATGTTTCTTGAAGTATTTCGCGGTATATTTTTGCAATCAGAGAAAAGTTTGCTCGAATGTCGCAGGTGGTGTTGTTTACGTCAACTAAACACTCAGACATGGTGAGTCCAGTTTTCCCGCTCCAAGCCGTGTTAAGGAGGTGTGCATTTTCTGTGTCGTTTAGAATTCCAAAAATCTTGTTGATAACAGGATCGGTAAGCTGTACGAGTTGCTCAGTTTGATGTTTTTTTGCTTGCTTTAAGAAAGGTGTAATGAAGTCTTTTGCATTAGGCTGTGCCATTATTTTTATAACGTTTTCTTGAATTTGTTCAGGGAGTTTTGCTGCCAAAAGTTGTTCTTTGGTTACCGCTACTGAGGCCTCTTGTTTATTTTGTTGTTGTGCTTGAGCTGCTTTTTCTGCGGCTGGTTTTTGCCCTTTTGCTTTCAGTGCGGGCTTTGTTTTTTCTGCTGCAGGTGCTGGGGCTGCGTCTGGAGATTTAGTGGGTTTTAGAGCGTAAATCCCAGCGACCCCAAGAAAGAAGGCCCCCGCTACAAGTGCTCTTCTTGTCTTGGTACCAAATAAACGCTCAGTCATAGTTGATGCGCGAGCAATAGGTGCCGGTGCTGTAGGTGCAGCTGATGGGTCTGCCGCAGGTGTTGCTGGCGCAGGGACCGCTTTTAAGTCGTCTATATTTATATCCACTGAGGTGGTGGTTGTTGTGTTGGTGGCTGGAGCTGGTTCGTTCAAGTTAAGGTCGACATCTGTTGAGGTCGATGGGACTGGGTCAGTGCTTACTACTACAGGAACACTCTCTGTTTTAGGGGAAATGCTTGCACTTATGTCTGGGGTTACGGTCGTAGATTCTGCTTCAGGTGGAATGTGAATAAATTTACTACTCAGTACCCTCGCCTCGCGTAGCGTGCTTTCAATCGCCTCAATGTTTGCTAAAGGTACAACTGTGTTATCTTCACCTATACAGTTCTCTCTCTTTAAATCATTTATTATTTCAGCGGCTATCGGTAGCGTAATTTTAAAACGCTGACTAAGATCAGCGGCAGTTATTAGTGTGCCCGCTCGTCCCTTTAAAAACTCAAGTAGTTCTTGGTTTGTAAATTCAACTGTAGTAGAGAGGATTTCTGGCGCTGAAGGTTCTTCTGGTGCAGCAGCTATCGTAGCCACTACTGGTTCAGGTTGAGGTACTGGCCCTGCAGCTACGACTGTAGCTATCTCTGGTTCGGCATCGATGTCTCCCCCCGCATCAAGTTTTTGTAGTTGCTGCTGTGCTTGCGCTCGTTCCTCCGCTCTTTTCTGAGCAGCCGCGGCACGAATCTCCTCCATGGACATTCCACCAGAAAGTATTTTATTGATTACTTCTTTTTTCTCCATTATGTTTCTAGTGTATCACTAAGATTATCGTAAGAGCTCTAGCAGGTCGCGAACATCTTCTATTTTTGCGGCTAGCCCTTCTTTTCCAAGTGCTTCCAATACTTCTTCCGCAGTGATGTCTTCTTTATCTAGCTGGAGCGCGACAATCTTTTCTTGTACCGCAGTTGTCATTTCTTGAGATGCTTCGCCCTCTACAACCGCAGGCTCTACTGGTTCTACAGCTGGAGTTGGGTCAACCGCTGGTTCTACAACTATTGCAGTCGAAGGGTCTGCAGTAACCGTTACTGGTGCAGGTGCGTCGGTTGGATCTGCTATCGGTGCAACGGCGGGGTCTGAAACAGGGGTAACACTCGCGCTTGTTACAGGAGTTGGCGCGACTGTCGGTGTTGCAGCCTCTTTCTCTTTTAGAATTTTTTGAGCTTCAAGCTTTGCTCGTGATTCTTGCAAGCTCTTTTTAGATTCCGCAAGCTCTTTGAGTACGTCTTTAAGAAGTTGCTCAATCTCAGCTCTTTGTTGTTGGAAAGAAATAATCAAATTACGATTTTCTGGGTCTAGTGCGGCGAGTTCAGCTACTGGTGCGGCGGCAAATAGCTTCTCGTAGTTACCTACCTTCGTAAGTAGTTTTGTAAATGTCGCTTCCTGGAAAGAAATAGAGTCTATGTATTGTATTGCTTCTACAATTTCCGCAAGAGAAAGACCATCCAGTAGTGCTACTCTTTCGAGTGTGTTGTCAGTTACTTCTTTTATATCTTCTCTACTATTTTCTTGGCGCTTTTTAAGTTCATCAAGTGACAGAGTGTATGTTTTCTCCAGATCCTGGTCTAACTTCTCCTTTAAGTTTATTCCAGGTTGTACAGGTATACCTGGTGTTCGCTGAGGAAATGTTGGGCGAAGTATTGGAGTAAGTCCTCGCCTTAGCGAGTCCATGCTTTCTGTTGTTTTTGCAAAAGCTTCTGGACTAACTGTCTCGCTGGTTCCGTCAGCCGCCTTTGCGATATAGGCGATAGCCTTTTCCACTTCCGGCAACATGTCAACATAAGCTTGGTCGGGAATATCGTAGCCTTCAACGATATTTTTATATTGCCTCAACTTGTTTAAGGCCTCTAGTAAGCCAACTCGAAAAGCTTCGTTTAGAGTTGCGGCACCCTTCCCCTGAAGATCTTGCAAGAGTTCATTATATTTATCTCTTAAGTACTTTACTTCTGCACTGTTGGTTTGTATTTCGGTGCCTACAGATTTCTTTGCTTGGAAGTCCTTCGCAAAACGAGAAGCTTTTTCGTGTGCAGCAAGCGCTAAGCTATCAGCAAGGAGTGAGTCGTTTAAGGGAGTTTTATTTTTTCTGTACTCCTCTAGTGTTTTTGGCCCGTCGACATAGAATTGTCCTGCTGCGGTTTTTAACGCGTCAGGTCCTGCCTTTGTTATTTGAAGATAAAGCGCCCAGGTATTGTTCTCTTCTTCTAGTGCGGTGGTAAGCTGAGTTTTCTCAAGGGGAGATGTCGCATCTCTAAGGGCTTCTTTCAGTTGGTTTACTTTTCGTAAGTGCTCTTTCTCGTGAATACTTTGAAACTGTTTGATTTCTTCAATAACGTCGTCTAGTTTGGTGTCTCCCGTTGGGATACGGTTTTTCCCGTCCGGACCAGTTTTTGTTTTTGTGAGCAGGGTAAAAGATCCAGGAGTGTTTGTTGGTTTCCATGTATCATATTTTCCGGCTTTACCGTCAGTGTGTAACGTATTTATTTGCTGCGCGTATTCAGCGTCAGAAAGACCATCTGCGGGTGTTGGGGCAAGCCACATATCTGGCCGTGGTTTCGTCGGTGTCGCAGGAGGCGTTGCGGGTTTAGGAGACTTTGCTGGCACAGAAGGTGTTGAAGGGGTTCCAGGAGCCATTCCTGCTTTTGTGATAGCTGTAGTCATTGTTGTGGCAGGCGCAGAAGAACCTGTTGGTTTTGATGGGGATGCCATAGATACACGAAGTATACCTTTATTTATAAGCAGATGTGGAGACTTCTCCACATCTTAAAGGAAAGATATATTATTGCTCAAAACCCTCTTTTTTGGTAGTATGTGTTGTAAGCTCAATGGTGTATTTGTGTGCGTAAACATTGACGTTTCTTATCCTGTATAGTCTGATTGTATCTCTCTAATTAGGACATTTTACAACTATTTTAGTTGCCTCTGCCAAACGCACTCGTGCGATACATAGCATTCTTATGATTACGCTTGTCATTGGACTTGCGCAACCCCCAGTTTCACACGCCGGGATTATTTCAGCCTTCACTGGTAAAGTAAAGGCTATTTTCTTACCTGACCCAGCTTTTGAGGAAGAAACTACCCCCTCTTCTCAGACAATGCTTAAGCCTGTTGTTGTTGAGAGTGAGGAAGTTACTGGAGCGCTTTCAGATTCAAGCAACTCGTCCACGACAAACCTTTCCGCGACTACTGGTTCGTTACGTCTTTCGACCGAGGAAGTAGATTTTCCAACAAGCGACGAGAGTAGTATTTACGAAGTAAAGAAAGGAGATACGCTCGCAGGAGTTGCCAAGCTATTTGGTGTTACAAAAAACACCATTGTGTGGGCCAACGATTTAAAAACAGAAAAGATTACTCCAGGAGACACGCTTATTATTCTACCTATTACAGGTATTAAACATACGATTAAGAAAGGAGACACTATTGTATCTGTTGCAAAGAAATATAAAGCAGACGCAGATGAAATCGCGAAGTTTAGCGGTATAAGTAAAGACGCAGCGCTTGTGGTTGGTGAAATTGTGCTTGTGCCAGACGGCGAAATTGCAGTTGCGCCCCCTGTTAAACCAAAAGTTACCACAAGTGGGTCTAAAGTTATTGAGTCATATGTATACACTGCGACAGATGGTTACTTCGTTCGTCCAATTCTCGGAGGTCGCAGAACTCAAGGTGTTCATGGGCGTAACGGTATAGACCTCGCACATACATTAGGTACTCCTGTTATGGCTGCTGCAGGTGGACGTGTCATCTCTGCGCGGTCTAGGGGATACAACGGTGGGTACGGAAATATGAGTATTATC
>CAYVMF010000036.1:0-6883 GCA_964452605.1 uncultured Candidatus Saccharibacteria bacterium | reverse complement strand
GGACTCTTCGTAATGTTTTCAGTATGGGGCATCATTAAATTCGCTCAAGGAGTATTTGGAATACAAGGGGAGAATACGATTATAGTTCCTGATTTACAGTTCAGACAAGGCGGTGTTACTGAGCGTTCGGTCTCTACAGTTGGCACACCTGATAGCGGTACTCCTTCTCGAGGAAGTGGGGTCGAGGAAAGTAGAAACGTGAACAATGACCAAACAGAAGAAACTTCTGCAACAGAAAAGTCGGAAACGTCTTCTGACGCTCCCTCATCTGAAGAGTCCGAAAGATCCACCCCAGAGTCCACTACTACAGAAACAGAGATAAAAATGTCGCCGAATCTTGAAATTTTTAATGAAAAGTGTGGGAACATAATTAAAAAAGCAGGGAGAACAGAGGACCCTAAAGATATTCAGTTAGCTGAATCATGTTCATGCGGGTTGTGGGGAGGTTCATACTCAAACGCTGTCTGTATGGTTTCAAATTACGGTAAAGTTTACTTTGAGGGTGACTCAACCCAACTAGAGGAGGATATAAGTTTGCTTACGCAGTGTGTAATTCTTTCCGGAGGACTTCAAAATAAAAAGTGTGTTATTGGAGGTAAAACGTATTCTTCAGGAGACGAACTAACCCCTCTACTTTTTAAAGCTACATGTCGCACCAAACTGGGTGGAGAAGTAAATGCTAGCGGAGACTGTGTCAATCAAAGAGGTGCGTTGCTTACTCTTAGCCCGAGTGAAGTATGTGCGAGTATCGGGCGTGCATATAACTCTTTTACAAGAGAGTGTGTGGTTACAGCAGGTAATTATTTTGAGGAAGGTGAACTTGTGCCTTTTGAGTAAGCTTTTTGCACGCGCTCGCTCGCACCGGGTATTTTTGTGCCAAACCACTCCCTACCCACAAAAATACCCGGTACTCGCTTTTGCTGTGCAAAAAGTTTACTCGACTCTATCCACTAGTAACAGGTACTTACTAAGAGTACACTTGGTATATTATGTTTTTAACTCCAGATCATCTCGTGCGTGAACTCGGTTTGAAGGTTGGTGACAAAGTTGCAGACATTGGCGCAGGTACGGGAGCGTACACTATCGCTCTTTCTCGCGAGGTCGGAGAAGTGGGTCAGGTGTATGCAGTGGACGTTCACCGTGAAGCACTTCATACGCTTTCATATACACTTGAAAAAAGGAATATTTTAAATGTTGATGTACTGTGGGCTGATGTGGAGAAGCATGTTCCTGTAGACCGCTTTAGCTTAGATGCTGTGGTAATGTCTAACATTCTTTTTCAGCTGGAAGACATTCCTGGCGCGCTTAAAACAGTGTCCATGCTTTTAAAACCAGAAGGACTTTTACTTGTTGTTGATTGGAGTCATTCTCACGCTGGAATTGGTCCACATCCTGATCATGTGATCACCGAATCTCGTGCAGAATCTCTAGTAACTGAAGCCGGATTTAGAGTATTGAAACGTCTTCCTGCGGGGGACTATCACTACGCTTTTGTTGCGTTGTCTGTGTAGATTTTCATAAGAGTATTATTGTCCACTACTCTCCGGTACTTCATTCCTATATACTGTTCCTATGGTAAGAAAGATTCTTCTCGCTGCGTCAGTTATTGCTGCGCTATTTGCTGCACTTATTTTTTCCGGCAGACTTCCGATAGGTGGGTCCGCTCAAAAAGCTCCAGAAGGGACTGTGGTTATGTGGGGTGTGTTTCCGGACTCAGAAATGGCTACAATTATTCAGCCTTTTAATGCTCAAGCAAAAACATACAATATAAGTTATACGTATGTACCGCCAAATGTATTTGAAAATAAACTTGTAGAAGCACTCGCAAGTGGACAGGGGCCAGATGTTATTTTGGCGCCGTATCAAATCATACTCTCTCAGTCATCAAGACTATATCCATTTCCAGTGGACTCTTTCACAGAGAAAATGTATAAAGATGCTTACTTAGACGGTGCCTCTGTTTTTTGGACTCCGTACGGAGCTCTTGCGCTTCCTGTTGCGATAGAGCCGATGGTTCTTTTCTTTAACAGAACTCTTCTTTCAAAACATGGTATTAGTGCCCCGCCAACATATTGGGACGAAATTACAAAAAATAGTCCGGCGCTTACTATTGAGACTACAAGCGGGGGTTTTCTCGAAAGTGGAATTGCGCTAGGCGCAGAAACTGTTCCATATATAAAAGATATCATCATGGCAATGATTGGACAGTTAGGGCAAGTGCCAGTGCTTCCAACATATCAATCTGACGGCGCGATTATGTATGACGTTTTGGTAAATGACCCTGTGGTCCTTGGGGGTGACGTACTTCCGCTTACAAGTACCATGAGATTTATCATGCAATTCTCTGACCCGCTTAAGTCTACGTATACATGGAGTCAGTTTGCAGGGAATGCTACTGATCAGTTCGTTGCAGAGAGACTTGCTATGTATATAGGATATGCAGGGGAACTTCCTGTACTTCGTGCGCGTAATCCGCGCATGGACATCGATATGACGTATCTACCCCAAATGAAAGGGTACAATACGTTTTCAACAGGTATGCGTTTGTACGGCATCGCAACCATTCGTCAGACAAAGAATCCATCAGCGGCGCTATCTGTTCAGGCACAATTAGGAGGTGCGGCATGGTCTCCCCTTATTGCTCCACTTGTGGGCGCATCACCTGCGCTTCGCGGCTATGTAAATACTCCAGGATTATCAGAAATTGTTAAGAACAGTCTCTTGGTAACTCGCGGATGGTATGACATTAGATCTCAGTCTACAGATGCATTGGTTGGGGTTATGATATCCGATATACTAAGTGGTAAGGAAGGACTAGTTGACGCTGTTGGAAGTTTCGTCGCTCGTTTTATCGACCTTTATAATCGTAGATAAATTCATGAAAATAAAAGCATTCGCATACCTCGCCTCATTCGCATTGTTGTTTTCTATTGCTACGTTACCTGCATACGCTATTGATTGGAGTCAGCCTCTTGCGAGCAACTGTGATGCAGAAGGGCCGAACGGTTGTGATGCAAATGACCTTATTGAGCAATTGAAAGTAGTTTTCATTGTATTTGTTACTCTCATTATCGGGTGGAATATGTTTATGATTATAAAAAGTGGAACACTTCAGATGTTTAAAGAAAATCAATCAGAAGCTTTAGCTGCGCTAAAGGAGCGGGCATGGAAATCTCTCTCTAATATTGCCCTGTCGCTTATAATCGTCGGTGCTATGGTTGCATTCTACCAGACGATTTTAGTAGAGAAGTTTAGTAAACCTTTTGATGTGTTTAAGGCGTTTCAGTCGTTTAACGAACCTTTTGTGGGAAGTGTATATGCCGCAGAAGGAGAGCATTTACCGAGTCCTCTCGTTGTTGAAACTGTCTACGATTTAGCAATTCTGTCGTACCAGTTCGCGATGAGGTGGATTTTTATCCCACTACTCATTGCTTCTTGGGTGTGGACAGGCTTCTTATTTATTAGAGCTCAAGGAAATCCAGAAGGTCTTAAACGTGCACGTGAGCGTCTTACGTATTCCATTGTGTGGACCGTGATTCTCATGACAGTGCTTGGGCTTGCGTTTACTCTTCGAGATACCGCTAATCAAATACTAAGTTAACTCGCATGAGTGATATACTTTTTGTATGAAAAAAATCGCTTTCTTCATTGGCTTGTGCGTTACTCCTACTATCGCGTTTGCTGCGACATCACTTAGTTTTGGAACTTTAAATGAACTTGCTACGACTGTTGCAGATGGTGTGGTGCGTTCAGTTGGGTATTTACTCTTCACGCTTGGAGTTGTCGCATTTCTGGCGGGGATGGTTAAGTTTATCTGGGCAGCACGAAATGGAAGCCAAGGGGATGATATTAAAAATGGTAAGCAGTTTATGCTTTGGGGGCTCATTGCACTTTTTGTAATGTTCTCCGTGTGGGGCATCATTACCTTTGTACAGGGTGTATTTGAAATCAAAGGCCAAAACACTATAGTGATTCCAAACGTACGGTTTATCCCTAGTAATGTGCCTACGAGAACTGGTTCTACTCCTTCTCCTGCCACTGTAAGTCCAAGCGCAGATAGTAGTTGCACTTACAAAGCTGTTAACGACCCCTGTACCACAACAAATGCTACGAACCAGACAGTGTCAGGATTTTGTAACAACCTTAAGCAGTGTGTTCCAAGTGGAAGTGGTTCAGGTGGGCGTGGGACAGGTGATACCGGCGTTCGAAATGAACCTGCGGCGACTCCGTGTGAAGGGGGTAGTATTGATATAGCTACGAAGAAATGTACTTGTCCTACGGGTCTTGAGTATCAAGGATCAACGAAAAGGTGCGTTCCGCCCTTGTCTGGAATAGGAGGTTAAAAGTGTTCCGTGTCTCGGTTTTCCTCTTGCGTGCTTTTAGGTGGGGTATATACTTATAAGTACAACTAAAAAATTATGAAAAAAGCTTTACTTACAGTTTCTCTTGCAGCTCTAACCGTTATGTTTGTGCAGGCGCAGACAAATATTCAGGTGGGCGGAACAATCGGTGGTACACCCGTTCAGTTTAGTACTGGTGGAGGGGGTAACGGTGGGTCTCTTATTATCGGACAGCAGGTACAGTCTAATAGTGCTGTTGGTGGAAACCTCATCAACCTCATCAACCTCGTTCAGAACATTGTAACGAGACTTGTACCGCTCGGTATTGGACTTGCTGTAGTATCTCTCTTCTTCGGTATCATCATGTTCCTATGGCAGGGTCGCGAGAGTTCAGAGAAGCGTGAGCAGTGGCTTAAGTGGATGGGGTACTCAATCCTTTCACTTTTCGTAATGGTGTCTGTCTGGGGACTTGTAGGATTCCTAGCTTCGGTGCTTGGTGTCGGTGTAGGAGGAAGTGCGTCCGTTCCAACTATTCCGTACGTAGCGAATTAGCTACTCACAAGAAAAAACTGCTCACATGTGAGCAGTTTTTTCTTGTGATGATATACTTACTATCATATGGAATCAACATCAGCGGTTACCGTAGCAGACGATTTTTTTTCAAAAGTAGTTACCTATTTTTTTAGTCCAATTTATCAAATAGCTGTTGCGGTCGCATTTTTGTACTTTATTTACAGTGTCGTATTATTGCTATTTCAGATGGACCAGCCAGATAAGCGTGAGCAAGCAAGAAAGAATCTCATGTATGGTATTTTAGGTTTGCTTATTATTCTGTCTGTTGGTGCGATTATTGAGTTCTTTAACGACCTACTTGGAGCGAATTTCCTTTACTAAATTTTGAGTCTCTGTGCTTTTGTAGCTTTATGCTAGAATGCAGAGAAATATACGTTATGTCAGATACTACTCATACGCCAAAGAAAACTGTAGACATGGAAGCGATTGTGTCGCTCTGTAAACGCCGAGGCTTTATTTTCCCCGGGTCTGAGATTTACGGAGGACTTGCAGGAACTTGGGACTACGGACCATACGGTGTAGCGCTTCGTAATAACATAAAAAATATGTGGTGGAGCTTCTTTGTTGATGGTCGTACTGACATGTATGGGGTGGATGCTGCGATTCTTATGAATCAGAATGTGTGGAAGTCATCAGGACATGTCGGCGGTTTTAATGATCCTCTTGTTGAGGATGTTAAAACAAAGAAGCGCTACCGTGCTGACCACCTCCTCGAAGATGCGGGTATTGATCCAAAGGGAATGACTGTTGCAGAAATGGATTCAGTTATTAAAGAGAGAAAATTACAGAGCCCAGATAAAAATCCTCTTGGTGATGTGCGACAGTTTAATATGATGTTTGCAACAAAAACTGGTGCGGCAGATGATGATTCTGCGACAGTATATCTTCGTCCAGAAACAGCGCAAGGTATGTTTGTGAACTTTAAGAATATTTTAGATACATTTCACCCACGTCTCCCATTTGGTATGGCACAGATTGGTAAAGCGTTTCGTAACGAAATTGCACCAGGGAATTTTATCTTTCGACTTCGTGAGCTTGAGCAGATGGAGATTGAGTATTTCGTGAAGCCAGATGAATGGAGAAAATCATTTGACGAACTCCTTGCACTACAAAAAGAGTTCCTTATAAGTCTTGGGCTGCCTGAGTCAAAAATTCATCAAGTAGAAATTCCGGAAGCTGACCGTGCGCATTATTCAAAATGGAGCGTCGATACAGAGTTTGATTTTCCTATTGGACAGAAAGAGCTTCTTGGTATTGCGTATCGTACAGACTTCGACCTTAATGCTCATAAAGTTGGATCAGGAACTGATTTGTCATTTTTTGATGAGGAAACAAAAGAGCGTTATGTTCCACATTGCGTAGAGCCGACGTTTGGACTCGATCGCCTCATGCTTGCAGTTCTCTCATCTGTCTATGACGAAGAAGAAGTTGAAGGTGAGAACCGTGTGGTACTTCACTTTAATCCACGTGTGGCTCCGGTTCAGGTTGCGGTGTTACCGCTCTCAAAAAAAGAAGAACTTACAGGTCCTGCAAAGGAGATTCTAAAAACGCTTCGACAGGTTGGCCGTGTAGCATATGATGAAACTCAGTCAATCGGTAAGCGCTATCGTCGTCAGGATGAAATCGGAACTCCTTATTGTGTTACAGTTGACTTCGATACTCTTACTGATAACGCAGTAACGGTACGTGACAGAGACACCATGAAACAAGAAAGAGTCGCTATTTCAGAGCTTACGGCGTATATAGCTTCCAAATTAGAGGCTTAAGGAGCTTGCGAAAAACCGTAAAATAAGGTAGTATTTGAAAACTATGGCAAAGATCCAGGACAATCTCATCATCATCAAAAACAAGGAAACAGGCGAGGTATATCATACACACAAGAATAAAAAGCTTGTTACTCGTAAGATAGAACTTAAGAAGTACTCAAAGAAACTTCGTAAGCATGTAATGTTTAAGGAATCTAAAAAGTA
>CAYVMF010000035.1:0-6910 GCA_964452605.1 uncultured Candidatus Saccharibacteria bacterium | reverse complement strand
CGGTTAAGTCCGGCTGAAACGGCTAAATACATACGTGTGTGCAAGACCGTGCCTGCCTTGTTGCAGGAGAGTCGCTTGAGGTGATGGGTAACTATCATCCTAGACACATGCTTACACAAAAACAGAATTCGGCTTATAGACAGAGAACAAAATGAAAACACCGCCCACAAGGCGGTGTTTTCTCGTCCGTTACGTATATTGTATAACTAGTCCTCTCACGATACTTTTTGCTGGATCGGTAGGGGTTCCTGCGCTTGGGTATCTATGAATTTCAATGCAAGGCATTTCGTTTAGTTCAAGTATGGCAGTTGGATTTTCTTTCCATGAGTTTTGTATGTCGTGGGTCATAAGATCAATTCCCACAAGACTCATTCCTGAAGCGGAAGCGACCTGTATCGCAAGTTCTCGGTTATCTGGGTGTATGGTATCTGTAACTTCTGTAATATCGCCGCCAAGCCGTAAGAAAGGGTCTTCTTGAAGGTATACTCGCTGTCCTTGAGCTGGAACAGACTCGCGACTCAGATTTTCCTTTTTGAGTAGATCGTCTGTTTTTTTATTTAGTATAAGTGGTTCAAGCGTAGGATGATTTTTTCTTGAAAATTCTCCATAAGGTTTATTGTTTTTCTCTTCAACAAGTTCGCTCAGAGTGTGTACACCGTCTCCTTCTACATGTGCCATTGCTTGCTTCACGCAGAATACGTCGCTACCATTTACCACTGTAATTCTATACACAAACATATTTTCTAAATAGGTTTCTACGATGCAAGTTGGTGAGTATGTAGCTACTTTTTGTATAGCCGTGTCTAACATCTCGTAGTTAGTGATATGTGTTGTTACATGTCTACTAAAGGTTCCGTTTCTGGGTTTTACTACAACTGGAAATCCTATACTGGCAACGTAGCTGTGTATTTTTTTACGACTGAATACAAAAAAAGAAGAACCTTCTGCTATTGGGAATCCGTGTTTCTTTAAAAACGTTTTTGTCTTATCTTTGTTATTTACAATGGAGAGTATGTGGTTTCTGTGAAGTGGTCGACAAGGCAAGTGGCTTCCACGAAGTATTTTTTTACCAAGATGTATTTTCCAAAGTGGGGTAACTCCAAAACGCGTTTCAAGAATCATAGGTGTAATACCGTTCTCTTGTAGTGTTTCAAAAAAATACCACATTCGTGGGGTGAGGTCAGCTCGAGTGTAGTGCTCGGTATATTTTCCGAGGTGGAAAATGTACACAACTCCTTCAAGGATTCTGTACAAGAATTGTTCGTACCAATTGGGTAGCTCGCCTTTAGGTAAGAGCATTGAAAAGATATCTTCACACCATGTGAAGAAGTGGTGTGTGGTTGGCATTTCGCAGTCTGTACACCAGCCTTTCCTTGTATGCATGGTACTGAGTATATCAGGTAAGGACAGGTAAGAAACTGAGTTCTTATTTGCTATACTGCTTGGTATGATTGCTAAAAACTCAGCACTGCTCGCATTTTTCTCTATCCTTTCACTGCTTCTTGCGATTGTGAGGGATAGGTTACTTGCCGTGTATGTTGGAGTTGGTCCAGCGCTTGACGTCTATAATGCTTCTTTTCGTATTCCAGACTTGATGTACGGAGTACTGCTTGCGTTTGTAACTTCAGGTACGGTAGTGCCGTACCTTACAAAAGAAAATAGCCACGGTACACTCGTAGACCCAAGAACAAAACTTGCTTCACTTACATTCTTTTTTATAGGAATTATAGGTGTCCTTGCGGCAGTGGTCGCTATTACGCTCCCACTTTTTGCTCATATTATTGTGCTTGGATTTTCTGAAGAACAAGTAGCTTTGTTTATTACCACAACTAGAATACTTCTTCTTCAACCAATTGTGCTTGGAATCACCTCTCTTATTTCTTGCTTTGCGCAACTAAAAAATCACTTCGTATTATACGGACTTTCTCCACTTGGGTACTCGCTTGGTATTATTCTAGGTATTGTCGTACTGTATGAACCTTACGGTATTATGGGACTTATCTACGGTGTACTCATTGGTTCAGTTGTATCGTTTACTATTCAACTACTTTCTTTGCGAGGGGTTTCATTCTCTCACGCGATTTCAAATATTTCTTTTAAATATGTACGTGAGTTGGCTACGCTTGCAATTCCTCGAACAGGGACCAATATCACAACTCAGTTACGTATTGTATTTTTCCACGCGATTGCAACAACGCTTGGCGCAGGTGTGTTGTCGGCGTATCTGTTTGCTCAGAAAATAACAGATGCTGTTGTACAGGTGATACAACAGAGTATTACAACTGCGAGCATGCCTGTACTGTCAAAAGACATCATCGAGCACAAAATAGACACATACAGTGCTGTGGTTCGAAAATATGTAGTGTTAATTGGGTTACTTGGAATGGCCGCGGCTCTCTTTTTATATGTTGCGCAGGATTTGGTTATCTACCTATTGTATGGAAATACAGGAAGCAACAGTCTCATTGCATTTTTCTTGGGTGGATTTTTGATAGCACTTCCGTTCCAAATGATGGCAGGTTTTTATGCTGGAAGTTTGTACTCAGCTCACGACACTAAAGACGTATTTATGACTCATGTGATGGCTACATTTTTAGCGGTGAGTACAGTTTTGTTTGCAAGAGACCAAGGAGTCTACGCACTTGTGTATGGCTACGTGGTATTTTGGGTGGTTAACTTCCTTATTATTCTATCGTTATACAATAGAAAAAAATTAGCCTAGTTTTTACTTAGTGGCCCTTTTCGTGTAGTATTAAGAAGCTTTTATGAATATTCGTAACTTTTCAATTATCGCCCATATTGACCATGGTAAATCAACGCTTGCGGATCGCATGCTTGAGATGACACAAACCGTGGATAAGCGTCATATGAAGGAGCAGGTCCTAGATAGTATGGAACTCGAACGAGAACGAGGAATCACTATTAAAATGACGCCGGTGCGCATGCAGTACAAGACACAACAAGGCGAGGAATATATTCTTAACTTAATTGACACCCCAGGACACATCGACTTCTCATATGAGGTATCGCGGTCTCTGCGTGCAGTTGAAGGTGCTATTTTACTCGTTGACGCAACCCAAGGTGTACAAGCTCAGACAATGACTACGCTTGAAATGGCTCAAGCAGCAGGGCTCACTATTATTCCCGTAGTAAATAAAATTGACAGTCCTCTTGCGCGTACGGATGATGTCAAAGACGAAATAGTTAAATTACTCTCATGTGATCGTGAAGCTATACAGGCTGTATCTGGTAAAACAGGTGAGGGTGTTATAGATCTCTTTGAGACTATTATTAAAGTGGTGCCACCGCCAACTATTGAGGTGGTAAAAAATAAAAGTTCTCGCGCCCTTATTTTCGATTTCGAGTATAGTAATCACCAAGGAGTTATTTTGTATGTTCGTATTCTTGATGGGCAAATAAAAAGAGACGATGAGCTTATGTTTATGCAGACGAAGCATAAGTTTCTTGTGCGAGAAGTTGGTACTTTTGCACCAGAGAAAAGAGAGGCGAAAGAAATTAATGCCGGTACAATCGGTTACATCGTAACGGGGATTAAAGAGCCAGGTATTGCGCGTGTAGGAGACACCGTTACGACATTTAATCATCCACTTGCTGCTTTCCCTGGATACGCTGAACCTGTCCCGCTTGTGTTTGCATCTGTGTACCCAGAGTCTCAAGATGAGTTTGACGACCTTCGTAGTGCGCTTTCAAAATTAAAACTCTCTGACTCATCTCTTACGTTTGAAGAAGAGTCATCTGGTGCGCTCGGTCGCGGTTTTAGGTGTGGGTTTCTTGGTATGCTTCACTTGGAAATTGTGACAGAGCGTCTCCGTCGTGAATTTGACCAAGAACTTGTGGTTACCACACCGTCTATTACCTACGAAGTAACGCTTAAAAATGGTGAGGTGGAAATGGTATATACGCCTATTCATTTCCCAGACCATGGGCAGTATATTTCAGTTCGCGAGCCGTGGATCGTTCTTACGATTATCACACCGCATGAGTATGTGAGTCCACTTATGCAACTTCTTCATCAGCACGAGGCGGCAGTTTCTGATATGCAAGATTGGGGGCATGAACGAGTACAAATTATTGTCGATATGCCACTACGTGAGCTCATGCGTAATTTCTTTGATGAAGTTAAATCGGCGAGCTCAGGCTATGCTTCGATCGCATATAAGCCAGGGATTATGAAACCTGCAGATGTTACACGTCTTGATATTTATATTGCAGAAGAAAGAGTTGCGGCATTTTCTCGAGTGGTGCCTGAGTATCGAGCTCAAGAAGAAGGGGAAGAGGCGGCTGTTAAGCTTGAAAAGATTTTACCGGCAGAGATGTTTCGTGTGAAGATTCAAAGTTACGTAAAAGGAAGAATTGTGGCGTCGCGGTCTATTGCTCCGATGAAGAAAGATGTAACGGGGTATATGTATGGAGGAGATATCACTAGAAAGATGAAGCTACGCGAAAAACAAAAACGTGGTAAAGATAGAATGCAAAGAGAAGGGAAGGTGCGTATTGAGCATGATACCTTTCTTCGAATGATGCGTCCTGAGTAAAGAAAACACACCATCTGCTTTGTTGTAGGCTGTGCTCACTCCTGCAATGTAGATATGCCTACATCTTAGTCGCTCGCATATCCTGCGCCTCGCATCTGAAGCCTTTTCTTTACTCAGGAGGTGGTAAAAACAAAAGAAGCGGCGCCTACGGCGCCGCTTCTTTATTTTTGTATTACATGAACAATACTGCGACAGAAACTCCAAGCATTCCAAGAATTACAAGGATAGATACAACTGCCCAAATGCGGTGAACTACTTTACGATTACGTGAGCTAAATAGCATAAAAGAGATATTACTGTGTGTTAGAATGTGTTAATACTAACGTATCTATGAAAGAATATCAACAGAGACATATGATACGCACCCTCGTGTATTCACGAGTTACTATGGTGATACTGTTTCTTTTGATTGTATTGCTTGCTCGTTCTGTCGTAGAGCTAAATAATAAACGCATTACAACAGCGCGTTTACAGGCTGAATCAGCCGAGGACAGAAAAGAATTAGAGGAAAAAGTGAGAAAAGCAGAACTTAAAACTGCTTCTATAAAAACCGAAAGAGGAATGGAGGCGTATATTCGTAGTACTTATCCTGTGGTAGAGAACGGAGAGGGGGTAATCGTTGTATACGATACAAGTGTGAGTCCTGTAACGCCTGTGCGTGAGGATATGACCTTTTGGGAAAGTTTGCTCATCTGGTGGCGAAATGTCGTCCAGAGATAACGGGCTCTTGCAGTTAGTTAGCATACTAAGTATACTGGGCCCATATGAACACAAAAATAGTAGAAATTTTTAGTACTCCTTCATGTCATTTTTGTCATATGGCAAAAGAGTGGTTAACTGCAAAAGGCATTCCTTTTGTTGATCACAACGTAGCTTCTGATCTTGAAAAAAGAAAAGAAATGGTTGAGATGACAGGGCAGCTTGGGGTTCCTGTTATTAAGATTGAGAATGATGTGATGATTGGATTTAATCCAGATAAAATGGCTGGCCTACTAGGCATAGCAGTATAGTAGTTGATTCTTGAAGCACTAAATACAAAACCCGCTATATAGCGGGTTTTGTATTTATGGACCCAGACTCAACATGCTGTTCGCATGTTTGGGAATCCTTCGGTTTCCATTCTTCCGCCACGGGAAAACTCCCGTTTTCCCGACCCCTTTCCCACGCCTGGCCGCACCAAAACAAAAAAGTCCTTAGAGGACTTTTTTGTTTTGGTGCTTGGACCCAGGCTCGAACTGGGGACCTATTCCTCTTCAGGGAAGCGCTCTACCAACTGAGCTATCCAAGCATAGTAGAACTCATTATAACATATTCTATAGACTCAGAAAAGATTCACATTTACTGTGCGGTTGAGGTTGTTCCTTGGTGGAAGAACTGCTGCAATGTTTTTGTTTCAGGGAACTGAGCACGAAATTCTTCAAATTGGCGAAGCACTCCTTCTGCCTTGCTGCTGCTGTGTCTGATTGATTCGATAAAAGGACTGATGAAGTAGTACGCTCCTCCAAGTGCTCCAATAATGATAAGCCAATACACGATACGGATAATGATAGTGATGCGCTCGCGATTCTGTATCTTGTGCAGAATGTGATTATTCTCAAGAGTGATCTTGTAGATTTCCTCGAGTTTTTCCTGATTGGTCAGATCTTGTTCTTTCATGCTATTAAGTATACCTTATGGCATGTATTTAGCAGTGGATAAAATGTGCTAGAATCCAAAGTACGCTCTCGTAGTTCAATGGATAGAACAGTCCCGTCCTAAGGGATTAATGTGGGTCCGATTCCTGCCGAGAGCACATCCTAGTAAATAACAAAAGCGCCCGGAGGGCGCTTTTGTTATTTACTAGATACTTTTTACTTTCAACTTTGTCTGTCGAGCCTTGTCTACCTTTGGAAGACGTATGATGAGAAGCCCATGCTTTTCTACCGCTTCAGCCTCCTCGATTTCCACTTCATGAGGGAGGAGAATGCTTCGAGTGAAACTTCCCCAGTAGAGTTCTTTATAGAAGTAGTCATCGTGAGTTACTTGAGTGTTTCCGTCACGACGTCCTTTAATCGTTACCATATCGCGAGTAATTGAAAGGTGAAGGTCTTCTGGTTTTACACCAGCGACCATAGCTTCAATAATAATCTCGCTAGATGTCTGGTAGACGTCTACAGAGAGCTCTCCTTCCTCCATGTCTACCTCATCGTCTTCTATATGCGCGATGTGTGTACGATTCTTTGGCATTGGACTAGACATTTTAGCCTTTGAGCCTGACTGTACAGGAATCTCTTCCTCGTACTCTTCTTCCTCTGGCATTATATCCAATGGTTCATCTTCATCATCAACGCTGATAGAGCCAGCGAGACGTTCGA
>CAYVMF010000034.1:0-6967 GCA_964452605.1 uncultured Candidatus Saccharibacteria bacterium | reverse complement strand
TATGTATTTAGCCGTTTCAGCCGGACTTAACCGGATCGTTTCTGTTCGCAACACGATGGTTACCCATGACGGGCGTTACCCGCTACGCTTGCTCTGCAAATGCAGAGCTGTGTGTTCGGACTTTCCTCTCACGTATTTCACACATGGAAATCTATGAGCACTTACCCAACAAAGAGCCTTGTTATTATACAATTAATAAGAGATTTGTCTAGCTATTCTCCGATAGTTACTTTTGTCCCTAGATATAGCCCATGTGCACGAGCTGAATTCGCAGGAAGCTCAAGTGCGTACGTGGCAGGTGCTTTATTTATGTAGGTCGCTGGGTAGTCTTCCGGTGTAGCATTTTCTACGATATCAACCACAATTCCACTTTCACTTAGCCAAATAATATCAATAGGAAAAAGCATGTCCTTCATCCAAAAACCATACTTACCTGGAATACCAAAATCAAACAACATACCCTTCTCTTCTGGTAAGCTTTTACGTCCAGAAAGACCAAGCTCACGTGAAGCCTGCGTGTCGACACGCTCTGCAAGGATGCTTCCTTTTGGTAAAGTTATACGCACCTCATCTCTCACGAGTCTATCTACAGCTGTCATGCCACACACTTTAGTCGTAAAACAACGTGATCCATAAAAAATAATTCCCGCACACAAAAACACCGCGAGAATGACAACCATTCTCGTATCTATAGATTGTCGTATGTATTTCATACTCCTATGATACCACTAAGCGCCACCTTTACGTCCTGCTTTTGCGCGATCAGTTTCTGTGAGAAGCTGCTTACGCAGACGAACAGACTTTGGCGTTACTTCCAAGTATTCATCTCCGTTCATGATTTCAAGTCCGCGTTCAATTGTAATCTCCCATGCAGGAACAAGCACAATAGCCTCATCAGCACCTGACGAACGCATGTTTGAGAGCTGCTTCCCTTTTGTTGGGTTTACCATCATTTCCTCACCCTTTGAAGTATTACCAATCACCATACCTTCATATACTTCTGTTGTTGGAAGAATATAAATAATTCCACGATCTTGAAGGTTCCAAAGTGAGAATGCAAGAGCCTTTCCTGTTGCCATAGATGTCATTGAACCAACTGGACGTCTCTGAATTGGACCTGCGTGAGGACCAAACTTGAGATAACGAGCAGATAAAATACCAAGACCTTTTGTATCGATTACAAACTCTCCACGATACCCAAGAAGACCACGTGTAGGAATTTCCGCTTTAATACGGTTAACTCCGTGCTTCTCAGTCATATCAAGAATAGTAGCTTTACGTCGTCCGAGTTTTTCCATAACAGCCCCAGCTGATTCTACAGGCACATCAATAACAAGTTCTTCGTACGGTTCTTCTTTTACACCGTCTACTTCACGGAAGATTACCTGCGGTTGAGACACTTGGAGTTCGTACCCCTCGCGACGCATAGTCTCAAGAAGCACACCAATGTGAAGCTCTCCACGACCGTATACAAGATACTTATCTGTATCAAAATCCACTTTAAGCCCAACGTTAATTTCAAGTTCTTTTTCAAGACGGTCTCGAATCTGACGTCCCGTTACAAACTTACCTTCTTTTCCAGCAAATGGTGAATCGTTAACAAGAAAGTTAAGAGCAATTGTGGGTTCGTCAATATGAATCGCTTCTACAGGTTCTTGATTTTCATTTTTGACGAAAGTTTCACCAATATAAATATCTGAAAAACCAGCAATCATAACAATGTCTCCCGCTTCTGCAGTCTCTGCTTCAACTCGCGCAATACCGTTGAACGTAAACATCTTCGTTATTTTTCCTTTACGAACTTCTCCTGTTGGTTTTTTTACAGTAATTTCTTCACCTACTTTTGCAACTCCGTCATATACACGAGCAACGGCCATACGCCCAAGAAAGTTATCGTATGCGAGGTTGAAGGCCTGCGCCTTAAAAGGATTACTAATGTCCCCTGTCGCCTTTGGAACTTTTTCTAAAATAGTATCAAGGAGCGGAGTAAGGTCCTTGCGTTCGTCATCTAGATTCTTCATCGCAACACCTTCACGACCAATTGCATAGACAGTAGTGAAATCGAGCTGCGCGTCGTTTGCACCAAGCTCCATAAAAAGTTCAAACACTTCATCGTGAACACGCTTTGCATCAGAGGCTGGTTTATCGATTTTATTAATTACTACGATTGGCTTAAGCCCCAGTTCGAGTGATTTCTTTAGTACGAAACGAGTCTGAGGCATAGGACCTTCCTGAGCATCTACAACAAGAAGTACACAATCGATTGAACGAAGTACACGTTCAACTTCAGAACCGAAGTCGGCGTGCCCTGGAGTGTCGAGGATGTTAATCTTCACACCTTTATACGGAACAGAAGTATTTTTTGCAGTAATGGTAATACCACGTTCTTTTTCCATCGGATTAGAGTCCATGGTCTGACCCTCAACTCCAACACCACATTGCTGCATAAGTGCATCAGTGAGCGTTGTCTTTCCATGGTCTACGTGGGCGATGATTGCGATGTTACGAATTTCTTGTTGCATATAAATAAAAATGGCCTTAGGCCGTACTAATTTGATGCCGATATAATAACACAATTTTAAAGAATCCGCTAGTCTGTATCTCGCGGAAAAAGAGGTGTAAGATACTAGTTAGAAGCTCTCGTCGGGTACCTAACCAACGAGTTACAACTGTCTACGGCGCAGTGGACTCACACGTGGAGTCCAAAAAGTTTCTAGAGAACACCCCTGTTACCGCGGGGTGTTTTGCTTTTTATTGCTTTTTTACTTTATACCCAACTCTTCTAAAAACGCTTTTTGGTTAGTCTTTCTCCCGAGGAAGCTTTCAAGTAATTTCATCTCGTTATCAGATGACCCTTTTTCTAATACTTCACGTCGCCACTTCATTCCAACTTCACTGTTAGTAACCCCCTTCTTTCTGAATTCTGAAAAAGCATCCTGAGCAAGCACAAGAGACCACAGGTATGAATAGTACGCAGCGTCGTATCCTCCACCTAAGTGCCCAAAACCAGCTGGGAAAAGATACTTGTCCGCAGGAAGCGTAAAGCCATACTGCTTTTTCTTAAAATCTCGGTAGCGTTTGTTGATATCGAACGTTTTACCTGAATGCATTTCCATATCAAGCTCACCCATAAAGATCTGGTCAAGGTATCCCATACTCTGAAGAAATGTCCGCGACTCAACTATTTTATTTCGCATAACCTGAGGCATTGGCTTTCCAGTTATATAATGCTTACTTAGTTTTTTAAGTATCTCATCTTCATACACCCAATTCTCCATAATTTGAGATGGGGTCTCTACGAAGTCCCAAGCAACACTTGTGCCTGAAATACTTTTATGTGGCACCTTAGATAACAAGAGGTGCAAAGAATGCCCCATCTCGTGAAAGAGTGCTTCCACTTCCCAGGCAGATAGTAATGATGGGTGCTTTTTATTTGGACTTGCGTAGTTAGCTACAATCGCTCCAAACGGCGGTACGTACTCCTCACTTCCATATGCAAGCTCTCGACCATATTGAAAATCAAACATAGCCGCGTGCCCATATTTACCTTCTCGTGGGTATAAATCTAGCGCGAGATACCCTATTATACTTTTATCTTTATCGGTAACCTCGTATACGTGCACACTTTTATCCCACATCACATACGAAAGCTTAGTAAAGGTAATGCCAAAAAGCTTTTTAACTAAATCTGTAAGAACTGAGAATACATGGTCGTACGGGAAGTACTGCCTTGTCTCTTCAGGGTCAAGGTTAAGCTGCTCTTTTTTGATTGCGTTAATCACGTATGACCAGTCTTCGTTATCTACTTTTGTAAGCCCCAATTTTTTACCATACCCTTTTATCATTTCAATATCTTTCTTTGCCTGCTTCTCTACTTTTTTCTGTATTGCGGCGTGGAAGGCGCGTACTGTTTTTGCGTTTTTTGCGGTGCGTCCATCTGTACGAAAGTCAGCGTGATGCTCATACCCAAGCGTAGTCGCAATATCATGACGCAATGTAATAATACGATTAAAAATATCGAGATTCTTTTTCCCTCCCCGACTACCAGCTTTATCGGCAAGTTCTTTTCTTTTCGCTCTGTTGGTCGCCTGAGCAAGGAACGGATGAAGGTGAGGATACGCAAGCGTAACGGTGTATTTTTTTGTTTTTATGTCGTACGGTAAAAGTGAAACATATCTCTCTGACATACCGTCTAACTCTTCTTTTGTGCAAAGAATATAGTCGCTGTAGTTATTAATATTGTGACTAAAGGTAATCTGAAGTGCCTGTAGTTTTTTAAGAGACTGCTTTAATTGTTTATATGCTTTGTCGTCTAACTCAAATCCCATTTTTTTGTAATCTCGGAGCATGAGCTCAATGAGACGCACATCTTCTTTACGTAGCTTTTTCTTTTCATCCAAGTAGTTACCTAGCGCATACTCTTTAAGAGAGATGTATACGTCTCTATCGTACTCCACATCAATCATTTTTTGAGAAACCAAAGAAACCACCTTGTGCGCAGCTTCACGAATTTCTTTTTTTGAAGATGTGTCCATAAGGAGACCCAACTTATCAAACATGTCCTTGTACGGCACGCCAGCATTTTCTATCGCAACAACTGTATTTTCAAATGTTCTCTCTTCTGGAAGAATCTTTTTTACATTTTTATAATCTGCAGTAACCTGACGGACGAAGTCTTGTCCGATTTTTTCTATATGCTTTGGAGTCCATTTCACCCACGCAAAATCTTTCTCTAATAGTCGAAGTTTCTTCATATCTCCTTATCTTACCATAATTGACAAGCCTATTCGATAGTACTAGAGTACCAATGTCGCAAACCTCCCTGAGGGAAACCTTGAGCGACTGCCAACTCGTTGGATGCGGGGATGACGAGAAAAAGAGGAAACAGGACCAGGCGTAGAAACTGAGGTGACCATGAACCGCAAGAACATGGTCGATAAGTAAGTCTGGATAGACAGCATGCGAACCAGCGAGATTCCGACCCGTGGCAAGACCAAGCGTCGAAAGGCTTTCTGTGAGGAAATAGTTTGTCGCGCGGCAAGCTAGCCCGATTTCCTCCATAGTTGTTATTACCGGCCTCAGCGAACGGAGAACTTGGGCGCACCTTTACAGGTGCGCCCCTTTATTTATACACAGCACTCCTTTCCGTGGGCTCCTGGAATGAGATTAATACTCGTTAAAAATTCTCCTACGATTTCACCACCAACAAATTTAAAGTGTTTTTTGAAAAGCTTCACCCACGCTGACTTATCATGCTTTATATCTTTCGCCTGTATATCAAGCCATTCGCTAAAGCTTCCAAATTCTTTTTGTATGTCTAGAATTTTTTGCGCATTATAAATAGCCGCGTTAATCTTTAAGCGATTACGAATAATACTCGCATCACTCATAAGTCGAGCGAAGTCTTTCTCGCTGTATCTTGCCACCTTTTTAATATCAAAGTTATGGTACGCCTTTCGAAACCCTTTTTCCTTTATTAAAATAGTTCTCCACGAAAGTCCGGCTTGATTAATTTCCATAACCAGTCTTCCAAAGAGTTCGTTATCGTCTTTTATACGAACACCATAATGATTATCGTGATATACAGCATCAACATCACTCTTGTCTGTCAGGCTTGCAACGTATACACAATAAGGATGAGACATCATATGTTTAAAATCTGATACAAAGCTATTCCACACGCAATAGTTACGTTAAGAGATTCTTTAGTACCGAGCATAGGAATTTCGGCTATCACATCACATGCGTCCAACACCTCTTTTGTCATGCCGTCGACTTCAGGACCAATTACAAACACAACACTTTCTTTTTCTTTTACTGAGACTGTCTTGTAGTCAACGGCGCGAGTATCCTGTTCAACAGCAATGATATATGTACCCTCCGCGTGGAGTCTATGTAAAGCATCCATAGTGTTTGGAATATACTCCCACGCGACAGTGTCTTCTGCGCCAAGTGCTACTTTTGCAAAATCTTTTCTTCGCACCCCGTGCTTATCTACCGGGGTTGGCGTCGTGCCGCACAATATAATACTATCGATGCCTGCTGCGTTTGCAGTTCGAAAAATAGACCCAACATTATATACACTACGTAAATTATCAAGCACAATATATTTTTTCATACTATTTCTTTACTCGAATTTCCACCTCTCCATCCGAATAGTTTTCTGCGTTATCAAACACTCGCACACTTACTGTGTGCGCTCCTGTATCATGGAACGGCATGTATAGTCTTGAGAGGGTTGGTAGCCAAGTACTAAGGACAAACAGTAAAGCTTTTTCTGTCATACGTACACTAAGTATACCACCACACTTATTTAATTAGCGGTACGGTCTAGGCGCGCAGTTTCCAACCTGTTTTGAATATCCAAATACAGATTGCGAGAGTTATAAGTGAAAGCCCTGTTAGAATTCCAGTACCCATATAAAGCGACGCCTCGTGGTAGCCCGTAAGCGAATAGCGAATACCATCAACCGCGTAAAAGATTGGATTGAAATGCACCAAGAACTGAAACTTTTCCGGAAGCATGTTAACTGAGTAAAATGCTCCTCCGAGAAATGTAAGTGGTGTAAGTACGAAGTTAGTAACGAACCCAAATTTTTCAAAACTATTATCAGCCCATATTCCCGCAACAACACCTAAAAGTCCAAAGAAGATACTCACCAAAAGCACATAGAAAAGAAGTACGAATGGGTGAGCAAGTGTATTGACTCCAAACAAAAGGGCTACCACTGAAAGTGCGGCAGTTATTGCAAATGCTCGAGCGATGCCACCAACAATGAGCGAGATAACAAGCTCGGCGTATGATACAGGAAGCGTGAGCAAGTCCTCGAGTGTCTTTTGAAACTTCATGAAGTAAATAGAAAACGACGTCGCAATAAACACGGCCATGATGAGATTCATCGCAAAGACTCCGGGAAATACGAAACTAATATATTTAATACCGTCTATAAGATCTATCTTGCTACCA
>CAYVMF010000033.1:4452-7053 GCA_964452605.1 uncultured Candidatus Saccharibacteria bacterium | reverse complement strand
GGTACAACAACGCCAACAGTTGCTTTAGATGTGGTATCTAACTCAGGATTTACTTTATTTGGTTTGCAAGGGAATGGAGCAGGGAGCGGAGGGGTAGCTATGGATATTAAGAACACGTCAGCAGGAGGGAGATTATATAGATTTGTAGTCGGAGACAATAATTCATCTGACCTTTCGGGTAGTTATGCGATTTTAGACAATACCGGTGGCAACGCGCGACGCTTTGTGATTACAAGTACAGGAAATATTGGTATCGGCACCTCCACTCCTGGTTCTCGTTTTGATGTTTTCGACTCAACTTCTTCTTCTAACATAGATGTATTTAGAATAATAACAAATGTTGGATCTTCTAATAACGTAAAGTTTCGTATTGACTCAGATGGTGATGTATTCACTGACGGTGGAACAACTATTGGGACACCAGCTGACCTCGCAGAAAACTATCCAGCACTTGAAGCACTCGATGCAGGTACTGTTGTCGCGTTTGGTTCTTCTACGGTAGCGTGGGAGCAAGCAGATGGCATTGCAAGTTCTACACAAACCTACGATATCTCTGGGGTGCAAAAGGCCACTAATGGTTATGAAGCAGTCGGGGTGATTTCTACAAAAGCAGGTATTACTCTTGGTGGAAATACCACTAACGGTGTACCTGTTGCTTTTGCCGGTCGTGTACCCGTAAAAGTTACTTCAGAAAACGGTGAAGTAAAACGTGGAGACTACCTCACTGTGTCTAGAACCATCCCAGGGCACGCAATGAAGCTTACAGGAGAGGGTCGTGCAATTGGTCGTGTTATTTCTGATCATATTGCTGGGCGAGATAAGGTGATGATGCTTATTGAGAATGGGTATCAAAAGCTTAGTGCTGATGGAAGTTACGCTTCCTCTACCGCTATGCTTACTACCGGAAACATAGATCTCAACGCTAACGGTGTTTCAATTATAAATATTAAATCACTCGTCTCTGCAAGTGGTGCTTGGTCTATTGATGAATATGGAAAGATTACAGCGAAGGTGTTATGTCTTGAGGACGTGTGTATTAACAGGGAGCAGCTTGCTAACATCTTAAACTCAACAGGCCAGACACCTCAAAACGGAGGAGGAACTCCACAGACAGGAAATGGTACAACAACAGATTCTGGTACCGGCACAAGTACACCATCAGGTGGCACGGAGGGAGAAAACGCAACAACAACTGACCCAGGGTTACCAGAAGACGACAACTCAGGTGAAGAGGATACCCCAGAAGGGGAGGTAGTTCCTTTGGAGGACGAGTCAGCACCGGTTACAGAAGAGCAGGTAACAGTAGAAGAGCCAGAAGCTCCAACTGTTAGTCTTGGTGAAGGTGGTGAGTCCGTCCAGTAGTCTTCTTTTCGGTATACACACCAAGAATTGCGAAATCTAGGAAAATAATGTAGAATATAGCTATTATGGTAATACGAATGAGACATACACGTGCGCATACAGCTAACCGCCGTAGCCACCACGCCCTTAAAGCTGCAAACCTTGTTGCGTGCAAGAATTGTAACGCTATGAAAACTCCTCACCGTGTTTGCGATGCCTGCGGATACTACAGAGGTAAGAAAGTACTACAAGTTAAGACTAAAGCCGTTAAAAAAGCTTAGTAATACCACTCTCCACCACGTTCGTTCCTTTCAAAAATAAAACACATGAGTACCCGCCACATTGCCAGAACACTTGCTCTCCAAACCTTATTTGAGGTAGATGCACGGTGTGATTTCAGTCTTCCTGAAGCTGAAGCAATGCTTATTCTTAAGCGAGTTAGCGAAGAATTCGGAGAGGGTATTAAAGACGTCTCTTTTGCTGAGAAGTTAGTTTCAGATTCTCTTTCTCGACGTATTACAATTGACGATATCATTACTCGTGCGGCTCCAGATTGGCCAATTGATAAAATTGGAGTAGTTGATAGAAACATTTTACGTCTCGGACTCTGTGAGCTCTTGTTCGGTGACAGGGCTCAAGTTCCACCGAAAGTAGCTATCGATGAAGCTATTGAGCTAGCTAAAGCCTTTGGCGGTGAGACCTCTGGTCGTTTCGTAAACGGCGTACTTGGAGCTATCTATAAAGAAATGGGGGAACCAGGAAAAGAACAGGTAACGAAAAAAGTAGACAAAGAACAAATGGCAAGACAGCGTTTAGCTGGCGCAGTTATTATTGCTCATCATGAGGGGAAGCGATATCTTGGGCTTGTGCATGACGTGTTCGGTTACTGGACACTTTCGAAAGGTAAGATAAAAGAAGGGGAGGAAATAGAAGCCGGTGCTATTCGTGAAATTAAAGAAGAAACTGGCGCTGACATTACCGTAAAAGATGTAATTGGAGAAAATGAGTATATTGCAAATAATCCAGAACATGGCAAAATCATTAAACACGTAACATATTTTGTTGCGACGGCACCGTATGCACCACTTACTCTTGAAAAGAAAAAAGGGGGCTTAGACGACGTTAAATGGTTTGAAGAACATGAGGTGCTTGGTTTACGTATATACGATGATATAAAACCGCTTATAAAAAAAGCTTTAGAATATAAAGAAAAAATTACAGAATTGGTATGACACTTAAAGAATTTGAAGAAAGTGTAGG
>CAYVMF010000033.1:0-4352 GCA_964452605.1 uncultured Candidatus Saccharibacteria bacterium | reverse complement strand
GATATGTTATCGTTTAACGACATGATGCTTCTTTCAAAAGGTGAAGCAAAGGATGTTTCTCGAGCGAGGTCTTCAATACTTGCAGACGCGTACGAAGCAGTTGTGGGTTCGATGTATTTAGACCAGGGTTATGACGTTGCAAAAGATTTTATTACAAGAACAGTACTTATAAAGACTGAAGAGATAATTCAAAAAGGTTTGTATAGAGACGCAAAAAGTACCGTACAAGAAAAAGCCCAAGAACTTCTATCTGTTACCCCGTCATATAAAGTAATTGCAGAAGAGGGTCCTGATCATGATAAGCGTTTTACTGTAGGTATCTACTTTGGCGAACAAAAAGTTACAGAAGGTGAAGGTAAGAGTAAGCAGGAAGCTGAAACAGTAGCAGCTAAGAAAGCACTTGAAGAAAAAGGGTGGAACTAATGTAGCTGTTAGAGTATGAGACTTGACCAGGCTTTGGTTGCAAGAGGTTTATGTGAGAGTCGTACGGAAGCTCAGCTTTTAGTACAAGGTGAAGCAGTGCTTGTAAACGGTGTGGTATGCCAGAAGCAAACAAGAAATATCCTAGAGGAGGATATTCTTGAAGTAACCAAAAGAAGGCCGTACGTCTCTCGAGGTGGAGATAAGCTTGAAGGCGCCTTCCTCGATGTGTTTGGTGAAGGCGAGCTCGCAGGCAGAATCAAGGGGTCAGTCGTTCTAGATATCGGTTCTTCAACAGGCGGGTTTACTGACTATCTCATACAGCATGGTGCGGTAGATGTTGATGCGGTGGATGTCGGTACTCAGCAGCTACATCACTCTTTACGGAATAGTCCAACTATTCACCTTTACGAAAATACTGATATTAGAAAATTTAAAAGTAATAAAAAGTACGATCTTATTGTTGCTGACCTTTCTTTTGTGTCCTTATCTGAGATGCTACCCGTGGTGGTATCTTTTGCGACTAGGTCTGTAACAGACTTTTTCCTCCTCATTAAACCTCAGTTTGAAGTGGGTAAAGGAAATACAAAAAAGGGAATCGTTAGAGATGATGCGCTTGTACAAGAAGTTTTAAGAATGGTTGAGGAAAAAGCTGGTGAAGCTGGCGTTAGAAATACTAAGACCTTTCCATGCCGTATTCGAGGAGGCGATGGAAATCAAGAGTATTTTTTGTACGGAACTTTTTAGTGACGAACAAGCAAAAGGAAAACCGCCCCTAGGGGCGGTTTTCCTTTTGCTTGTTCTAAAGATTAGAACGCGCGACGTGGACGATCCTCACGAGGAGCTAGTGGTCGTGCTACATTTACTGTAAGACGGCGACCCTGGAATTCCTGGTCGTGGAACATCTCGATGGCTTTCTGCGCTTCTGCGTCAGATGACATTTCAACGAAGCCGAAGCCCTTTGAACGGTTAGTCATCTTATCGATGATGATCTGAGCTGAGAGAACAGTTCCGGCTGCACCGAAGTGTGCCTTAAGATCATCGTTAGTAGAAGTGTAGGGGATACCACCTACGTATAGTTTTGAATTCATTCTGTTTAGAAACTAGTTGTTAACATAAGCCCTATGACACATTCGTACATACAAGTGTAGAAACGTGGAGTTGCTTACTATCTACCATTATACCATATCTTAAGCTGTGTGTATACACCTTTTTCAGGCTGTAGATTAAAGCTTTCCAAGGTCAAGGGTTTGGGTGATTCCAAGCCCTCGAACAAACTCCCCAACGTGAGAGACCACAATCATCGGTCCTTCGTAGTTTTTAAGTGCTTCTTGGATGGCTGGTATGTGACGGAAGTTAATGTGGTTTGTCGGTTCGTCTAAAATAAGTAGCCCTGGTTGCTGTAGGCGTAGGTATGCGAACATAAGTAGTCCTTTTTGTCCTTCCGAGAGTAAGCCGACCTTTGACATAAGCAGCTCATTTCCAAGTAGCATGTTTGCAGCTGTTCTACGTAGTAGTTGGTCGTCTAGTTTAGTGAGTACTTCAGCAAGTTCTTGGTATGATGTTTTTTCAAAGTCCAATGTTGAGAAATCTTGGCGATAGTACCCAACAGTAATACCGTCTTGTATCGTTACTCCTTTCTCTGTGCGCTTAGCCATTTTTTCTAGAAGAGTAGTTTTACCAATTCCATTTGGTCCGATGATATGTAACTTGTCTCCTTTGCGTAGTTCAAGCGAGATGTTTCGTTTAACTGGGGTGCCGTCATGTAGTACCTCTACAGATTCAAACTGTACGATCACACTACCAATGTCTTTCTGGCAAGGAATAGTAAAGGGTTTAAGCACGCGATCCTCTTTACGTACTTCAACTTTACTATCCTCCATTTCCTCAACCTCGTCCTTTAGTTTCGCTGCAAGTTTACGCATTTTTCCACCCTTAAGTGCAAAGAAGTTTACTTTGTCTTTGTTGTTTTGAATCTCTTTTTCAAGTTGTGCATTTGCTCGCTCAGCTCGTTCTACTGCTCGTGTAATTTCTTCTATTACT
This sequence comes from uncultured Candidatus Saccharibacteria bacterium, assembly GCA_964452605.1. Classification (GTDB taxonomy): domain Bacteria; phylum Patescibacteriota; class Minisyncoccia; order Phycocordibacterales; family UBA5272; genus UBA11704. Next base: position 1,889 of record CAYVMF010000033.1, on the reverse strand, counting down.
TTGTAGTAGTTACCAACGTACTGTTCAACAAGGTAATTTTGGGTATTGATATAGAGTACCCCGTGAGTAAAAGAGTTAAGAAATGGTGCATCATGAGAAATAACAATAACTGTACCAGGGTAGTCATTCATAAAGTCTGTCAGGAGTTTTATACCAGCCTTGTCTAGGTTGTTTGTTGGTTCATCTAAAAGCAGAATGTCTGGCTTTTGTATAAGCGCTTGCGCGATCAGGAGGCGACCTTTTTGTCCTCCCGAGAGCTGCTTGATTTCTTTGTCTAGTTCTACGTTAAGTTGAACAGTTGTGAATACTTCTTTGGCACGTTTATCGATATCGTATACTTTTTCGTCAAAGGCTTCCTGTAGAAAATCTCGTACCGTCATGTGCCACTTTGTGTGTGGAATTAACTGCTTTGCAATGGCAATTTTTTGCCCCATTCCGATAATGACTCGACCCTCGTCAGGTTTTCGCTCGCCCATAATAAGAGAAAAGAGGGTTGACTTACCAGCGCCATTTGGTCCCATAAGTGTGAGTTTCGTTCCTTTACGAACGACGAAGTTAGCCTCCTTAAGAACGGGCTTATTCTCGTTATAGTTGAAAGTTACGTCTTCAAAACGAAGTACGGCTTCACCTCCGGTTGGAATTGTTTTTTCTATGGCCATATAGGGATGAGTATTTAGGTGTTAGGTGGTATCTCATGCCTACACACTAAACAAAATAAAGTGCCCGAAAGGGCGATGGTTACATAATAACACATTTTCTAAGATACGTCATTATGTTACACTGAAGCCATATGATATCTATTGATTGTGAGATGACCGGGCTTGATATTAATGAATGTGCAGTTATTTCTGTGGGTGTAATTGATCTTACTAACCCAGAACGCCGACTGGCTATTGAAATGAAGCCATTTGAAGGTGCTCGTATTGACGATGAAGCTATCGCTGTGTGTGGGTACACAAGAGAACAGCTAGACGCTATAAAAACCACTCAAGTCGAAGGTTTAACAGTGCTTAAGGATTTTCTAGAAGCCTCTTCTGAGAGGAACGTTATAGGGCAAAATGTATCTACTGATGTCTATTTTCTAAATAAATCCTTTGAAAGAGTGGGGGTTGATTGTAAGATTCCGTATCGAGTTCTCGATTTACATAGTATGGTGTGCGCCAAGCTTCTCCTTGAAGGTAAGACTATTCCAATGGAAGAGCGTAAATCGACTTTAAATCTAGATACTCTTTTACAGATGTCAGGTATTCCAGAAGAGCCACATCCTCATGTGGCTATGACAGGGGCTTTATCTGCTGCAGAGGTATATTTTAGACTAATTGAAGGTAGAAAAGTCCTTCCTGAGTTTTCAGCATTTGAATTCACTAAGTAGTAAGTACATTTTTTAAGTTTAGTAAAAGCATTGTTTTTAAATGGTATATAAACTATACGTAATTACAGAAAGTTTAAAATTAGTATCTGCATTATCTAATACTAATAAAACAAGAGGGGATTTTATAAAAAATAGAGTACCTGCCACATGTCGGCTTGGTTGAAAAGCTGTGAGTAACTTCTCTAGATCTTTATAAAAGTTATCCCCATATTATCAATATCTGTAAGGGTTATTTGGAATTTTATATGTATACTTTATATATACATTTCTCCATGCCTGACGCATCTTTTGCTAAAAACTCCGTTCTTAAAATATTCTCTACTTTAGTACTTTTTTTCATCTTTACAACCGGTGAGGCTTCTGCGCTCGACCAAAAACTTTCGGCTATAAAGGACATAAAAAATACTTCTACTCCAAGGTTTGTTTCTATTTCAGAGTCTCTCCGTGCGGGTCTGACTACTTTCTCCCCCCGCACCTTCTCCCTCTCTTCTCTCACATCCCCACTTGCTTCACTTAC
>CAYVMF010000032.1:0-7205 GCA_964452605.1 uncultured Candidatus Saccharibacteria bacterium | reverse complement strand
GGAGAGTAGAGAAAATGAAAACGAAGATGATAAGTTATTTCGTGATTGATGTTTTCACAGGAAAGTCTAATTATGAGAGGGCAGATCTCTATGTTCGAATGTAAATTATCTAATATCTACAATCCTCAACCGCAGCTCGGTCTTTCCTGCAAAATAACTCTTTTCAAGGTGAGCTAACAGCGTGTGTGGTTTTGCAGCTTTCTCCTCTGTTTCGCTTTTAGTAAAAAACTGTATTGCTTTTATTTTCCCACCTTTGGTCGTCGGATAAATAATTTCTAAGTGCTCATTTTTCTTTCCGAACCGTTTAGTAGCAAGCGGTGTTATATTTCCAAAACTAAATACAGGCTTTGGATTCCCCTCTCCAAATGGCGCAAGCGGCTCAATCGCTTTGTACGTAACCTCGTGAACATCATCCATCTGTAGGTCTGCATCGACTTGTATTTCCTGACTTCCAATTTCTTTAATAACTACATGCTGTAGTGCTTCGTTTAGAGCGCCTGACAGACGTGGAATATTTTCGACACCAAGCGCAAACCCACCAGCTCCTTCGTGTCCACCCCAATGGGTAAGAACATCATGCCCCACGCGCGCCATGAGTTCTACGACATGCACATCCCCAAGGGATCTACATGACCCTTTCACAGAAGTCTTGTCATCTCCCTGCCCCCATACAAACGTAGGCTTTCCTGTTTCATCAATGATGTTTTGAGCAATGAGCCCAAGTATTCCCGGCCCCCAACTCATATCCCCTACTACGATCACATCATTTTGATAGACCGCATGATCAAATGAGAGCGTAGAAATAATATCCTTCACCCCTGCTTTGCGTTCTGTATTTAAAAGTTCAAGGTCTCGGGCGTAGCTTTCAGCTTTCGCAGAGTTACGTTCATATAACATATGGTGCGCTTGAATCGGTGTACCCATACGAGATGCAGCGTTGATACGTGGCGCGATAGTAAAAGCGATATCATCCTCGGTTAGATAGTCCTTTCGCATGCGCTGTTCGTTAAAAATATGTAAAAGTCCTGGGCGTTTTGTTTTTCTTAAAACCTTAAGTCCGTAGTGAGCGAGTGCGCGGTTTTCTTTTTGAAGTGGCACCATATCCGCAATAGTAGAAATACCAACGAGATCAAGCATCCACTTCTCCCAACCGACAGGGAGTTTTGAAATAGTATCAAACACAGAAGCAAACGAATTCTCTGCTTTAGAGGGAATCTCGGAAGCGGGTAGCTGAGAGTGAGCAACATTTTCAGCAGAAAATGTATGCGTGCCGTCTAAAGCAGAGAGTTCGTTTGCTGATAACCTACGCAACGTTATCAGAATCGCACATGCAAGTTTCCATGCCACGGCACACCCACACAGCATGTCATCATGATACGTACAGGCATTCTGCTTGGAATTAATAACAGCAACCGCATCTGGCACAGTTTGTCCCCCATCTTCAGTATTAATTGGTAAATGGTGATCAGTAACAATAAAATCAATACCTACAGATTTTGCATAGGCAATTTCTTCAATGTTTGTAATCGCAAGATCAACCGTAATAATAAGCGTTACCCCCTCTGCTTTTAGTTTATCTATCGCATGAATATGTACACCATACCCTTCGTTGTGGCGATGTGGTACATAGATATCTACCGGGTAGCCTATTGCCTCAAAGAATTCACGCAACAGTACACCGCCTGGAATACCGTCACAATCGTAATCACTGTATACACAAATCTTTTCACCATTTCTAATCGCATCTACGACGCGAGCAACCGCCCTATCCATCCCATATATCCCAAACGGATCCCCTATATGCTTTTCATATGAAGGATTAAGGAAGTCCATCATTTCTTTTTCCTCTACCCCCCTTTTTTCTAAAAGTGTTCTTGTGAGCGGGTGAAGGTGTTCCAAAAAATGTTGCGAATCAAAAGAGGTGGCCATGTAGGGAGAGTATAGCAAAGACAAGATTATTAATTCTTTAGGCTGATTTCCAAAGAAAATCAAAATATCGCTGATAGTTCATTGCTAGCTGGGAATTAATAATTTCCACTATACAATATGGCTCGACAAACGACCGAATTGAAATTCGGTCGTCAAGTATTTCAATGCCACTTGTGTCATCAGACACAAGTGCACTTTCCTTCATTTCCAACAAACCTCTTGCGGCAATAATATATTCCTTATCTTCTTTAGTTATCTTATGAGAAAGCATTTTCCAACAGATCTTTTTAGTAATCTGTAACTTTGTAAGCTCTTCACCAACGCTAGCACCAACAAGCTCATGCCATACAGGAGATGTTCCGAGCATTCGCGCAGTTCCACCTTCTTTAATTGATTCATACGACCGGCGCGCTTGAGTAACAAAGTCCCTTTGCCCTTCGTAAATAATAATCTGCTGAGGGGCTGAACCTTTGCGGAATTTTGCCAGCTCGTCTACCAACTCCTTTGCTTTACGAACACGTTCTTCTTGTTCAGCAACTATCCTTGTAGCGTCATATGGACGATACACCTGCACACCATTTTCTTTGGAACTTCCAATAAGTCGTTTTTCTACAAGCTCTTCAAGTGTTCCGTAAACGATATTGCGGTGAAAACCCGTTACCTTAATAAGCTCCCCTGCTTTAGCTTTTCCTTTTTTGGCTAAATGCATATAAACATACGACTGGTTAGAGGTCAGTCCGAGCTCTTTAAGTAATGTACTTATCTGTGTCATAAAAAAGATGATAGAAACTAACGAAACTATATTTAGCAACCTAATAATATCCTATTGTAACATGTCATCATAAAAATGTTGACATTAAAGTCAAACACCTACAGAATAAACTCTGTAACTCACCAAGGAGGTCAAAATGAGTACACTTTGGAAGCGAATTTGTGAAACCAAAACTTCCGATACCGAAGAATTGTGTGTTAGAGTGACTGTCATGCTTACATACCTGGCTTTGGCAGTGGCCGTTGTAAGCAGACTACGTGGCGATCAAAAGCTCTTCCAAATAGCTATCGGGTTCTCTGCGTTGTTTTTTTACCTGGGTGTAGGCATCTTGATGTCGTCTGCATTGGCTGCCTATAAAACCATCAAAACCATTCTGAAAAAAATCAGAGGACTTTTTTAAGGTCAAGACCGCTCTTACGGAGCGGTCTTTAATTCATATCTTTTTCCTCTACCCCCCCTTTTTTTGAGAAGCGAAAGTGTAAGTGGATGGAGATCACCCAGAGAGAACGTAGATATGTAGAGAGAGTACAGCAAAAATACCTTACTGATATTTTTCTAGCATTCCCTTAAGAAAATCGACTACAGAAGACTTAGATGCTTCTAGCTGCGCTGGAATAAAACTTGTTTTTGTCATCCCCGGAACCGTATTTATTTCCAACACCACCAACTCTCCGTCTGCCTTCATAATCATATCGGTGCGAGAGATGTCACGACACCCACACGTAGTATGCACAGCTACTGCGAGGTCTTTGATTTTTTGAGTCAGACTTTCGTCTATTTCTGCGGGAGTTACCTCACGACATCCGCCGGGAGTATATTTTGCTTCATAATCAAATGTATCCCCTTTAGTTAAGATAATTTCCGTAGGAGAAAGCGCGACAGTGCGTCCATTAATTTCAACCACCCCACACGTAAACTCACGGCCAGCCACATACTCTTGCACAAGCATTGCTTTGTAGAGAGGTAACGCTCCGTTAAGTGCCTTTAAAAGCTCTTCTTCACTATTTACTTTAGTGAGCGCAATACTTGACCCTTCGTTATTTGGCTTAACAATAAGAGGAAACTGTAGGTTTTTACCTAAAAGCTGATCTACGTCGGTAACACAAAGAGATGCCGTAGAAGAAATATTATTTTGGCGTAGCAGCTGTTCTGTTCGCTGTTTATCAATTGAGAGCAAAAGCGCTGACGAAGATGAGCCAACGTACGAAATACCGGCTTTCTCAAGAAGTGCGACAAGGGTTCCGTCCTCCCCATATGTTCCGTGCACAACCTGAAATACTAATGCCTTTTCAGACTGAAGAAGTGCGACTGCTTTTGTCTCACTCATTTCAGCACCCCTTATCGTCCACGTCAGGTCTTCATTAACTGTAATTAACTCACACTCAACTGAGTTTTTTTGAAGAAGGTCAACAATATTCCTCCCAGAAGAAAGAGAGACTTCTCTTTCCCTCCCTGGTCCGCCGGATAAAATAGTTACCTTTTTGAGCATGTTGCTGATGAACTCGCAGTATACCAGAAACTTTTATGTCCCTTACACACAAATAAAAGACATCTGCAATAAACAGAACGTCCTTTACCCTTTAACCTTGAACTGCTTTCGAATTTCCTTTACCTGTTCCTCATTTTTCTGCTCCATTTCCTCTTTTCCAGCCTCCCCTAGTGCTTTTAGTTCTTCAATCGAGAGTTTTATAAGCTCTTTTGCCTTCTCGTCTAGATACTCTTCTGTGTTTTTCTCAGGGTTTTCAAGCACTTCATCAAATAACGCATGCAAAACATACCCGATTTTTGGCCCAGGCGTTTCTTGTGTAACGTCCATGATACGTTTCCCGTCGGTTTTAAGCATTTTAAGTGAGATCGGGTCTTTGAGCGCCTGTTCTACCATCGACTGATACATGCGTAGTCTGTACGGCTCTTCTTTTGGTCTCCCTGTCCCTACTCGGTCACAAATACGCAGGTCTATCAGATCCCAGATGTTTTCTTTGCCTACATTGGTTATTAGACGCCTCACCGCAGAAATGCTTATTTGTTCAGTATCTGAGAAAAACATGTGCCAGCGCACAAACATAGATACCCTGTCGGTAATTTCCTTTGGAAACTTTAGCCGCTCCATGATTTCACGTGTAACGCGTCCGCCTACCACGTCATGCCCGTAAAACGTAATCACGTTCTTCTCTTTTGAGAAACGCTTTGTCTCTGGCTTTGAAATATCATGGAAAATAGCAGAAAGTCTCACGTGTAACGGCCATTTTTTGTCTGCGGAGTGCTGAAGCGTACGAAGATTATGCTCCCACACATCAAACATATGCGCCTGATTCTGTGAAACCCCTATCCCCCGCTCAAGTTCAGGAATTACATACTGTAAAAGCCCAATATCTTTCATCAAAACTAAGCCCCTCATAGGAAAATCGGTCATAATGAGCTTGATAAACTCGTCACGTACCCTTTCACGTGAAATGCTATTAAGTAGGTAAGCGTTTTTCTCAATGCTTTCACGTGTAACGCTGTCCAAATCAAAATCAAGCTGCGAAGCAAGCCTGATTCCTCGCATAAGACGTAAAGCGTCCTCTGTAAACCTAATATCAGGATTACCAACTGCTTTAATAAGCTTATTTTCTATGTCTTTTTGACCGTCATACGGATCCACAACCTCACCTGTTACCGGATTGTAAGCTATAGCGTTACACGTGAAATCACGACGTTTCAAGTCATCATGTATATCCTGGCTCCACGAAACAGTATCTGGATGCCTATTATCTGAATAGGAACTCTCAAGTCTGTACGGGGTAACTTCTATTACCTTTGTCGTTTCATCAACACAAGGAATACCTAACTCATCTCCGCACGTAACAACCCCTACCGTGCCATACGTATTCTCATAAAAAGTCTTTGGAAACAAAGGTATAATCTGTTCTGGTGCAGCATTTGTCGTAATATCATAGTCTTTTGGAATAATACCGAGAAACATATCCCTTACACACCCCCCAACTAAAAAAGCCTCAAAGCCCGCATGCTGCAACACAGCGATCACAGAACGAACTTCTTTTGGTACTGTAGGATGAAAAGTATTCATAAATAGAGTATAATACGCTTCTTAAATAAGCTTCCGTGGTGAAATGGATATCACTCCGGTCTTCGGAACCGTCGTTCCAGGTTCGAATCCTGGCGGAAGCACTAAAACCAAAGGTTTTTGTGCTTCCGAGCACATGAACTGCTTCATGTGCGTCCAGGATTCGAAGCGCGCAGCGTTATTTTGCTAGCAAGCAAAATCGCGAGCGGCGGCCGGCGAGAAACTTTTTTGACGAAAAAAGTTTACTTGTCGGAGAAATTCCTGGCGAAACACCCTCTTAGCGTTTCTTGTGTAACACCTAGAAACCTTATAATTCTGTGCGGCGTAGGAGACGCTTCGCTATCTCACAACCTTCATTCGCTGTCGCTCATTACGGTTTTGAGAACCCTTCGGTTCTCAACGGGCAAAGCCCTGCTCTCCGTCACGGGAAAACTACCGTTTTCCCGACCCCTTTCCCAGTTCGATTCTCCTACACCGCTAAGGAAAAACTAACTTCGTTATTTTCTGTGCGGCGTAGGAGAATCGAACTCCTGTCTCAACCTTGGCAAGGTCGTGTTCTACCACTAAACCAACACCGCAACACTAAATCTGTATATTTAGTCCAATCATTCTAGCATAATCCCCCACTCTTTCAAGAAAAGCTGTGAAAAACAATAAAAAGAACAAAAGACTCAGTGCTCCGTTTCTTATGAAACACCCTGTTCTGAAGCGCAGATGTGGGGATAACCCTGTGGGCATGGGGGATAAAAGACAGTAAAGTACTTAGAGGGCAGATTGTACAGAGCATGACCTTAATGTCAAAATATTGTTATACAGTAAGGTTTTTATAGAAGTCTCTGACGTTTTTATAAAGGATAATAGGACAAACGTTTCACGTGAAACAAATATGGCTGAACATAACGAAATCGGTAAAATAGGTGAAAAAGTAGCACAAACGTTTCTTATGAAACACGGTTTTACCATTACATCCTTAAACTACCGTACAAAATTTGGAGAAATAGATATCGTAGCCAAAAAAGACAACCGTCTTCACTTTGTAGAGGTAAAGAGCGTAAAAGTCAGAAACTTTGAAGAAATAGACACACTTAGAGTAAAACCTGAGGACAACCTAACCTGGGCAAAATGGAAGAAATTCGTAACCACCGTAGAAATATACTTAAAACAATATAACCAGGGGAATTTGGGAGGGGTTTTATGGCAAGTAGATCTTGCTTGTGTGTACATAAATACCGAAATAAGGGAGGGGAGGGTAAAACTTTTAGAAAATGTTCATAAATAACTCTACTAGTGCATGCAAAATTAAGAAAATATGATAGGATAGGTAGACGTTTATATACAAGTAAGCGAAAAGTAGACATATCGGAGTGTGGTGTAACGGCTAACATGTCTGGTTTGGGACCAGATGACTCCGGGTTCGAATCCCGGCACTCCGACTAA
>CAYVMF010000031.1:0-7646 GCA_964452605.1 uncultured Candidatus Saccharibacteria bacterium | reverse complement strand
AACGCCATAAAGCACTTGAAGAGTCGGTTCGGCTTGAGGATTATATACAGCCAGAAGCTTTTTCGTATACGATGAAGGATGCGCCATATAGGTATGTGGTGATTGATAATTTTTTTAAGCCTGAATTTGTGGAAGAGCTTAGCGTTTATTTTAATAACATGCTTGCAAAAGGGTTAGGTACTGATCATATCGATAGAAGTAAATTTCGTTTCTTTGATCCAAAAATAAAATATGATGGATATGTGTATACCGTACCGCTTGGTGCGCCGGCCCCACTTGATATGTTTCAGTCTGTCGCGTGGAATCTTTTTTTCACAAAGATGTTTGGGAAGCCTACTACATTTGGTACAAATGTCGCACTTCACCACCATCCTCCACACGACAAAACAGGCTGGGTCCACAATGACTATGCTACCTATGTATTTCCTCAAAAAACTGTCCTTCCAAACGGTGTGTATATTTCATCCGGAGAACTTCCTAAAGGTGTCTCGGTTCCTTCAATGCCGCTTATAAAAAACTTTAAACAGAAGCGTACCATTGCGCTCTTGTACTACTTTAATAACCCAGAGTGGAAAGAAGGGGACGGAGGGGGGACGGGTATCTATAGTTCAAAGAGTAAAGACAGCTTGACCGTAAGTGTTGCTCCAGTAAATAACAGGCTTCTAGCATTTGATATTTCGCCCGCTTCTTTTCACGCATTTCAGGAAAATATGAAAGATAGAAACTGTTTAGTGCAGTGGTTCCATGCCGACTTAGACTGGTGTGAGAAGGAATACGGATTCCTCTAACACATATGTTTTCTTTTCTATACACAGCAAAAAAGAAAAAGCTTACCTACAAGAGGGTTGTTGTACTTGTTGGAGGTGCTGGATATGTTGGGCGCGCGTTACTTGAGAGGTGTAGGAGCCATGCAGACACACTTTTTGTTGTTGTTTCTAGAAATGCTACGAGTGCGCGTAGTAACAGTATCGGTATTCGCGGGGACATTACTCATGAACCAGAAAAAATTGTGAGCCGCATACTTGAAGTAACGGGTCGGATAGACGTTGTGGTGCATCTCGCAGCTACGTATGCGTTTGAAAAAGCTGATTCGCTTACTCGTTCGCATATGTTGCGTGAATTTGATGTAAACGCAATCGCACCAGTTTTATTTACTCAAGAAGTTAAGCGACAGTACTGGAGCACGTTTTCTTCTGAAGAGAACATGCTTGAAAAAAGAAAAGTGATAACAGTTGGGTCTCAAGCAGGTGAGGGTAAGTCCTCACGTGAAGAGCTGATTACTTACTCTGCGACAAAAGCGGCACTTCGAGTATTTTTCGACTACTATTCTCCGTATCTGAAAACGCTGGGTGTTACAAGTATTTTCTTAAAACCAGGAGGGCTTCAAAAAGAAGAGGCGTTAGAGATGTTTTTAGACGAACTGCAAGCCGCACTTGGTGTTAGTGAGTAGTGTTACCGTACAAGAGGAGGGCTCTCTTTTTATGTAGGTAGTCTGTTAACCTGCGTAGAAGCGTTGGTTTTTGTGGAAGGACGTCAAAAATAATATGAATGCGCTCTTTGTCGCTTTCGTTAAATGCTTCGTGGGGTAGCTTGTTATCGAACCACCAAAGTTCTCCAGTGTGCCAGGTAGCCGATTCGTCTCCGGACGTCATCTTGCTTCCGTCGGACTGAAGCACTAAGTGGTAGCGGTCTCTTGTTTTGTAGTACATCCCCGCATCGTAGTGTTTGTACACCTGAGAGTGAGGGAGTAGTTTTACTATCATGACCCTTGAAAGAGTTCCTTTAGTGCTTTTTGTGAACGACTCTACGAATGCGTAGGTTTTCTGAAAGTGAGGGAAAGTGTATGCGGTAAGTGCGTGTAAGGGCGAGTTTGGCACGTCTGGAAATTCACGAGTGGTAACATGATGTCTGAGGTGAATATTTCGTGTATTTTTTTGAACATCAAGAAGCGTCGACCTAATAGTCTCCCAAGGGTGTTTCTGTAAGTATGTTTGAAGTTCCTCTAAAAAAGGTGAGACATCAATACCTGACTGTATTTTTTTAAAGTTGTTCATATGTTACTTTGGAAAATCGATCATTGTATTTGGGAGAGGCGTATTGATGTTTGTAAAGGAGAGGCTGATACTTGCTGATTCTCCGACTACGTGATGCCACCAGCCGACAGGTATAAATACACAGTCTCCCGGTAGGACGTCAATTTCTAAAACATTTATGTTTTTAAAGAGTGGGTATTTTGTAAGGTCTGGGTGTAGCAAGTCTACCTCACTAAAGACACGTGTTTTGTTGTAAAGATATGGTGCTTCCGTTGCTGGTATAAGTCGAAAGCGTTTCTTACCATATATTTGTATAAATATATTGTTGGTTAAATCGTGGTGAAGGGGAGTAATAATCCCTCTTGGTCCCGTCCACAAGAACTGCCTTCCTTCAGTTTTTGTGAGATCGAGGTACCCATCACCAATATTACTAAAGTCATTCGTGAGATTTTTAAAAAGGTTATTTCCTAGCGCTTGGTTATTTGCGGTGAGGTAAAAGTCATTAGATGAACTCGTGTCTTCAATACGCTTAACAAAATCTCCAAATGGAACCCGTTGTTTGTGCTTAAGGCTATTTTTTTCATAGTCAGGATCAGACTCTCTTCCCGTCTGGATTTCTACTAGAGTACTAGCGCCTACTTTTGCAATTAGATTTTGAGGTGTCCACTTTCGCGCCGCCCAGTGCTCTGTTCCTCCAGTAAAATGCCCGGGTTTATTTTTGTAGTAGTACTCTTTTAGAAATGTCTGAAAATCTGGAAGAGGAGTTTTTTTTATTTCGGTGTAACCGTCTTGATGTTGGTATAACAAATCAAGAGTTTTGAGTAATGATTCACGTCTTCCTAGTACTGATTGTATTTTTCGTGCGGAAGTAAAACTCGTTTCAGCTAGAATGTTTTCTGCCGCAGCCAGAATTTCTTTCTCTGTGTACCCTAAGTCAAGAAGGGGCTTTGTTAACTGCTCGGGTGTAAAACCTGCTATCAATTGATCAGCAAGCCATGTGTGTAGGTGATGCGGTAGCGGACGGCCTTTAAAAGGTGCTGCTATTTTTTTTAAAAACGAAGATTGCAACATGGGGAAGTCCAGAAAGTATAGCATTTAAGGGTATTCGTCGGGAGTGTGTTTTGTGGTAAAATACCCCCACTATGAACCAGAAAATTAAGGCAGTATGGGTGATTTTAATAGTTGCGATTATCGCGGGATGGCTTTGGAGAAGTGTACAAGCTGGGAATTCTTTCACGCTCGGGCTTGACCTTGCGGGAGGTTCTGCACTGACGTATCAGATTCAGACGGACAAATTACCGGAGGAAACTGATGTAAACGAAAGTGTTACTTCACTTCGAGATGTGATTGAACGCCGTGTGAATCTTTTCGGAGTTCGTGAGCCGACAGTTATTACTTCATACAGTCGTTTAGCACAAGAGTGGAGACTCACTGTTGAGCTTCCAGGTGTGACAGATGTAAAACAAGCTGCGCAATTAATTGGAGAAACTCCTGTGCTTGAATTCAGAACCCTTCGACCAGGTGCTTCATCTACTGAGGCACTTGTTGGTGATTATGTTCCAACAGCGCTTACTGGTTCTTACCTTAAGAAGGCTGCGCTTATGTTTGACGGTGTTACAAATAAACCAAGCATCGAGCTTACCTTTACTGACGAAGGGGCTGACCTATTTGCTGCTATTACAAAAGCAAACATAGGTAAAACAGTCGCTATTTACTTAGATGGAACTCCGGTGTCAGTTCCTGTTGTGAATGAAGAAATTATAGACGGAAAGGCTGTCATCTCTGGTTCATTTACTATCCAAGAAGCAAAGACACTTGTTGGTCGTTTAAATAGTGGTGCGCTCCCTGTGCCTATCGCGCTCCTTGGAACTACTGTTGTTGAGCCAACGCTTGGTGGTGCTGCGGTGAATTCAGGTATACAAGCATCTGTGCTTGGGTTTGTGCTTATCGCTCTCTTTATGATTATGTGGTATCGCGTTTCTGGAATTGCAGCTGCGCTTGCACTTGTATCGTATACAGTGATTATGCTTGCGCTCTTTAAACTGATTCCGGTTACGCTCACTGCAGCCGGGCTTGCTGGGTTTATTATCTCTCTTGGTCTTGCGGTGGATGCAAATGTGCTCACGTTTGAACGAATGAAAGAAGAATTACGTGATGGTAAGTCAATGCGTGACGCACTTGAAGCAGGGTTCGTGCGAGCGTGGACGTCTATTCGCGATTCTCACCTTGCAGCGATTATTGTATCTGTAATTCTTTTCTGGTTCGGTACATCAATTGTAAAAGGATTTGCGTTTACGTTCTTCCTCGGTGCAGTTGTGTCACTTTTCTCTGCTCAGATTATTACTCGAGCATTTATCCGAGCGATTGTCCCAAAGACCTCAGGTAAATTAGCTCGCCTCTTATTCGGTTCAGGAATTAACTAATACCAGTATGTTTATCATCAAATATAAATCATTGTTTATCGGGCTCTCAGTACTTCTTGTGATTGCTTCTTTTGCAATTATGGGAGCGTACGGTATTAAGCAAGGAATTGATTTTACAGGAGGAACAACACTTGAAATTACCTACACAGGAGCTGCTCCAGCACTTGATATGGAAGCCATTAAGGCTTTGGACGTGAGTGTGTACGAAACAGGTGAGGGATCTTTTAAGTTTATTACTGGTCTTCCGTACGAAGAGGTGGAAGCTAAATTAACTCCATTACTAACTGCAGGTGGAGCAACATTTACCACAACATCACTTGTAACCGTTGGCCCAACACTTGGTAAAGAAATGACACGTAAAGCTATTATTGCAATCACTATTGTAATACTCGCTATTCTCGCGTTCATCGCTTTCTCTTTCCGTGAAGTTTCAGAACCTGTGTCTTCATGGAAGTATGGGTTTGCTGCGATGATTACGATGGCTCACGATATTGTGGTTCCGACAGGTGTATACGTGCTACTTTCCCACTTCTTTGGTGCAGAGTTAAATACACTCTTTGTGATTGCGCTACTCACTATCATGGCGGTAACTATTTCTGACAAGATTGTAGTATTTGATAGAATTCGAGAAAACCTTAAGACTAAAAAAGGTTCATTCGATGAAATCGTTGGTATGAGTTTGCGTCAGACGGCTGTGCGATCTATTAATACTTCGCTTACAACAGTGCTCGCACTCGTGGCGCTGTACGTAGTTGGTCCTGAGTCTACTAAGTTCTTCTCGCTTACGCTTATGGTAGGGCTTGTGGTGGGAACATACTCATCAATCTTCGTGGCGTCTCCACTTCTTACACTTTGGAATCGTAAGAAGTAGTTACGAGAGGGGGTGAAGTAATACAAAAGCACGACGCCTACGGCGTCGTGCTTTTGTATTTTACCTTCTGCTATACTAGAGGACATGATAAACGACCACGCAGATTTAATTATGTTTCTTAATAAGCACTTCGCGCTGCTTACTCTTGTTGGGTTTGTAGTTGTGATAGGGTGGACAATTAAACTCGCGATGCTTCAGGCGGGATTACTTGAAAAGTATAGATGGGTATTTAAAAAGATGAGTGCGTATACGCTACCTCTTGGTTTCTTTGTGTCGCTTTTTGCAACAGTTGTATCTCTGTACTATTCCTATTACCTCCACATTCCGGCGTGTGATTTATGCTGGTTGCAGCGCATCTTCATTTACCCGCTTGTCTTCATCTTCGGTGTGGCGTGGTTAAGACGTGAAGATATTGTGGCTACTAAGTTGTATGGGCATATCATGACGCTTTCGGCTGTTGGATTTCTCATCGCGCTGTATCACCATTATCTACAGATGGGGTACAGTCTTTTCGCTCCATGTTCGACCGCTCCGTTTGCGGTCGACTGTTCAACGCCAACATTTATTGAGTATGGGTTTGTTACCTATCCATTTATGGCGGTTGTGGTGCTTTCGGCTACATTCTTGCTTGCTCTACAGGCTAAAATAGTCAACAAATAAGGCCTTTTTCACTAAAAACCATTGACAAATAAGGTTTTTAGTGCTATACTAAATGGGTATCAACTCTGTGGAGACAGAAGATGAAAATCATTTTCAAATTGGTTTTTCTGGCACTGTTTTTCTCAAAAACGGTGTCTGCAGCAGAACAAGTACTGGTGCCTCAAGTGGGTGCGACCTGGGAAAGTGAACTCGTCTACAAAGCGGTGGATGAAAACATTCCCGTCCGCCGTAAGGTGGAGAAAATTGTGGTAGACCGTCATCTCGACGGCCGCCCAGTTTTTCGAGGGGAGGTCTTTGGTTACACCGGTGAGATTATGCCGTCATCCAGTGGTACAGTGGTGTACACAGATGAATGTAAAGGAGACGTGAAAGCAGAAATGCTTGTGCCTCCCGAAGTGCCTAACCAGTGTGTGTGGGGTGTCTGTAACGCTCCTTCAGTGGGGCAGACCTTCACCCGTCAGATGATCTTTTACGTTCCGCTCTATGCCTGTCAGGCAAAAGTGGCGACGTATACCTTCACTGCCTTGCGTACGGAAATGTACAAAGGGCAGACCGTAACGGTAGGCGATGCGAAAGTCGCCTTCGGTACGCTTCGTCAAACGACGTGGCATAGTTACGTCAAAGATGGTGTCGGGGAAATCTATGCCGAGTCATCAGGGCGAGTAACGACCTATTCTAAGGTGGATGTGCCGCTTGTTCCGTACAAGAAGCCTGCGGGCGTGCTTGTGGGGACGAAGACCTTGGTCATCGAGGAAGCAGAAGTCGTGCTTGACCAGTGTGACGTCGTTGCATTTGGTGATAGTCTCACCGAAGGCATGGGTGTGCACAAGGACCAGTCCTACCCGGTCGTGCTTAGCTCGCTTCTTGGGAAGCCGGTGTGCAATCTCGGCATGAGCGGCAGCACCACCGAGGTTGCGAAAGCGCGACTTGGTGAGGTCAGGGACCTTCGCCCTAAAGTGGTCATAATGACCCTTGGCGCAAACGACGCCTTTCAAGGCGTCGCCCCTGAAGTAACAAAGAAAAATCTCGAGCAGATTGTGAGCACTTTCCTTAAGGAGAATATCCTTGTGGTGGCGCTCACGTTTGACGGTATCTTGGAGGGCTCAACTACTCCAAAGTACCTCAAGCAGATGCTTGGGGTTTACGAAGGGCTTTCATCCCGTGAGGGAGTAGTAGTTCTTCCGAATGCGTTTGACGGTGTGTTTGTCAAAGAACACATTTCACTCGATGGCATTCATCCAAACATTATTGGCTATAAGCGTTTAGCCAATAATGTGTACGAGCAGGGCTTCGGCCTTTGCAACGTTCTTTCGTGCAGGTAGGCCTCTCGGGTCTACGTAAAAGCCGATGTCGCAAGACGTCGGCTTTTGTATTCTTTAAATTTATTGTGCGCATTCGTTAATACCAAGTATTTCTCTGCCAAAAGAGAGCGCTAAGTATTTCTGTGGGCAGGGGGAGGTTTGGCACAGAAATACTTAGCGTGAACGGAGGCAGGCTTACATTTTCTTTAGTTGCTCTTCTCTATTCCTTTTTCTTTACACCAGTCGATACACATTTGCAGTACCTCTTCTCTGTTTTTATCTGTTGAGTCCACGATGAGCGCATCTTCTGCTGGGTAGAGGCGTCCAACTGGCTTATTTTTATCTCGCTCATCACGTG
>CAYVMF010000030.1:0-7739 GCA_964452605.1 uncultured Candidatus Saccharibacteria bacterium | reverse complement strand
ATCGCTTCGTAGACTTTCAAAAAAAACACTTACTATTATTCTCACAGTCGAGATACTTGGATTACTTACTTTATTCGCACTCTTCTCCCCCACACTTCATCAAAAACTGGGAAATACTTTTTTTGGCGGAGTCCCTGGGCTGTATAACTTACAGCTCGCTCACTTCTTCTTTAAGAAGTCTGCGAATCCTCTTGTGGGAGAAGCGGTCCCCTTTGCTCATTACCAACTATCTCGCACATATTTCATCCAAGGGAAACTAGACGAGGCACTTAAGGAAGCTCACAGAGAACTTGCGCGTTACCCGACACATACACGAGCGCACTATATTCTTGGGCTCACCTATGGATACATGAATCAGGAAGAAAAAGCTATCAATGCGTTTGGGAAATTCATAGAAGCACATCCAGAAACATGGGCTGCAAGAAATGACAAAGCATGGCTTGAATTTCGTATCGGCCGAACCGAGGACGCCATAGCGACAATTGCTCCAGTAACCCATCTAAAGACTAACCCTTGGGTACAAAATACCTACGGAGCACTTCTCATGAACTTAGGGTTTTATGAAGATGCTTACGAAGCTTTTCAGTACGCGAAAAATAACGCAGACCAACTCACAGAAGAAGCGTGGGGTGTCGCATATCCGGGAAATGATCCACGTATTTACGAAACAGGACTAAACGCGATGCGTCTTTCAATAGAAAACAACTTAGCTATTCTCAGAACCAAGCAAAAATAGTCTAGGGTTACTGCTCCCCTTTGCCACTTCGACCGAGTGTCAACTTTTTATGGGTAGGGAGTGGTTTGGCGTAAAAAGTTGACATGAGGAAGGAGTTGCAAAGGGGAGAATAAGAGGATTTATTATATGCAATCCGCATGAGTGCCGAGCTTTTCTGTGAGTAGGAGGCAGAAAAGCTCGGCACGAAGAAGGTGCAGATAAATAATCTACTGTACTACAACTATAACCCTTCTTCATAGCAGGTTTGTTTATGCCAAACCTCCCCCTACCCATAAACAAACCGGCTATTCACTCGGGCCATATAGAGCGGCCCACTGTGTATAAAAAATAAGTACGAGATATTTGCGTGATACACTTTAGGTATCATCATATGGCACATATTTACAAGAAATTTCTTCAGCATTTTACTCATAAAAAAAGGATTTACGTCGGTGGATTAGCAGGCGCATTTTGTATTTCGTTTTTCCTACTAGGAACATTTTTCATCACCCGTGGAGATAACCCACACACTGCGGAACTTGCATTTACCGAGCACGCACTTGTTGGTGGGGATAAAGGATCTGTAATTCCTGCTAGTTGTGAAAGTGGCTATGAACATTACGGAGGAGAGTGTTATGTCCCACCACCTGACTACGGACCCTCTGTAACGATTAACCCAAGCATCGCGCGTACCGTTGCTCTTGGGCAACCCATTGCATACTCGTCTGTGGCTACTGATGACTATGGAGTAAGAAGCCACGAATTTGAATGGCAGAAGCCTGACGGTCAATGGAACTGGCAAACACCTGGTGATCCAGATGGTTCCGTTACCTACGCCGGAACAACAACTTTTTCGGCCAGATCATCTAACAACCTTGGGGCGACGTTCATACCAACTCTTACAGGAACATATAACGTTAGATTTGTAGCAAGAGACACAGCCAACCAACTCGGATATTCTGTTCAAGCTCCTATTAACGTAATCGTTGGAGTTGGCGCTGAGATTATTCCTGACCCAACAAACATTTCTCGTCTACGCTGGGAATGTTTTAACTCAAACAGAGCAACTCTGGTAACCACAAACGGTTCTACCGCGAACGACTTCACCAACAGAACACTTCCACCTTCTTTCGGAACATTTACTCCAACACAAGGCGCGACATACACCCTTACCTGTTTAGACACAAACTCAGGCGAAAGTGATACCTTCGTGTACACAACCCCCTCTCTCACTGCCACAAATATTCTACACACATCAGCAGATATTGCATGGAACTGTAATAACGTAGCCGCTCAAAGTGTTATTCTTCAGCGTATTCCTGGCGGAAGCGCAACATACAACACAGGTAATGGAACTCGTAGCGATACAGACCTAAGTCCTGCCACAAGTTACACCTATATAGTGCGATGCTTCGATGGTCTAAATGGTAGCGGTCTTCAGATTGGAACAGCAAACATTAACATCACCACCCTTACTACTGCACAGGGGCAGGCACAAATACTTGGTGGACAAGCAACTGACTTTACACTCAGTGCATATGTTCAGATAACACCTACAGACCCAACCGTCTACTCATCTCTACAACCACTCACTCGAGCCACACCGGACGGATCATTCCACTCATGGAGTTACCAAGTAACAGGAGCCACTCCAACTTCTTGTGTGATGGACCAGCGAAATGACAATGGTGCCTGGTACCCTAACCCAGCATACGCAACAAATATTTCTGGGTACACTTTCCTCTTTAACTCTCTTAACGCATCTGAGCGTGCAGCATTCATGGGAGGGTTTGCATTCCAGCACGACTGGAGGCTCACCTGTACAGACCAAAGTGGTAGAGTTGGTAGACTTGTATGGTCATTACAAAAAGCATCTGTATTCCCAACAGTACTTGAGGCCGCACTTAACTTAAACTGTACCCCTGCACCGGCGCAACCAACAATAAACGTTCAATGTAGTAACTCTGACTACTACGAAGTAACAAATGGCTTAGGCGCAGTTATTGCTAGTGGGCCATCAACAAGTGCAACCGTTTCTCTTGGTGGAGTAGAAGGACTCTACAGAGTTACCTGTAAACAAGGTGGCGCATCCGGTACACCGAGTCGGCAAGTGCTTCGAACATATAGTGCCTCTATGTGTACATCTCAAGCTTCTGCGCTTAACGCAACCCCTCGAACAATACGAAGAGGAAGCGCTACGACACTTACATGGACAATCCTTCAACCTAATGACACCTGTCAGTTCAGTGCAACCCCTGTTTGTTCTGGAGCATGTAGCCCAGCTCGTACAACTGCTGCTGCAGCAGTAAACACAAAACTGCAAACTGAAAATACAGACGTAAACGATCCGCATTCTGCACCTGGTATACCTCGTACCATTACAGAAGCCATTCAAGAAGAAGCATATAGCTATGCAGCAACCGGAAAAGGAATGGGAAAGAAAACCCTACAACTTGACTACTCAACGGACTTTGAACTCTCTTGTGGGACATCAACCCCTTCAAGCCAACGAGTTCGTGTCGTGGTAACAAACGATAACGAAGGATAGTTTTATAGGCAAACAGAGAGAAATACCGGGAAACACCCGGTATTTCTTTTATCTAAATATGCTAAACTGACAACATAATACCCTCAAGTATGTTTAACCTCTGGCCCTATCTACTTAGACTCGCTGTTGCCTTATACTTTATATACCCTCACGCGCAAGCGCTCTCAGAGGGAGTAAGTAAACTAAAGCTTGCCGTGTTTGCATGTATAGATGAGTTCATCCCGGCAACGATTGCATTTAGTATTTGGCACACTCTTTTTATATTACTTGGAATACTTATCCTTATCTGGCCACGACCGATACTCCCTCTTATATTTGCGCTGCTTATTCTTGGCACTGAGCTCTACATCAACTTCGCCCAGCAGAGCTACTCAGCGACCAACATGCTCCTCTTTATTCTTCTTCTTGTGAGTCTCGCACTGATCATCTACCACTCAAGACCGCAGTTTAGGTAACGGAAGTCTGAGTTAAGTGAAAGAAATACAAAGGGCGCCGCTTCGCGGCGCCCTTTGTATTTCCTACTCTTCTAACTTAAGCCTGTTCCACACTCTCCCCTTCTTCGTCTTTAAGAAATCCCCCTTGTTGTACATTCCAAAGGTTTGCATACACACCATCTTTAAGAAGCAGTTCGTCATGAGTACCGTCTTCAAGAATTCCACCCTCTTTAAGCACAATTATTCTATCCATTCTTCGAATAGTTGAAAGCCTGTGGGCAATAATGATTGTCGTCTTACCTTCCATGAGCTTCATGAGTGAATCCTGGATTTTTTCTTCGGAGTGAGAGTCGAGGGAGGACGTCGCTTCATCAAGCACAAGTATTGGACTGTTTCTAAGAAACGCTCTTGCTATCGCGACACGCTGCCGCTCTCCACCTGAAAGCTTCACCCCACGTTCACCCACAAGGGTGTCGTACTTTTGAGGAAGGTTCTCGATAAATTCATCACAGTGCGCGAGCTTTGCAGCCATTTCAACTTCCTCGTCAGTTGCGTCCTGTTTTCCGTAACGAATATTTTCGCGAAGTGTCCTATGGAACAACGCAGGGTCCTGCGGAACAAGTGATAGCGCCGCACGCAGAGATGCGAGTGTGAGATTTTTTATATTGCGGCCATCAATAGAAATAATGCCTGAAATTGGGTCGTACTGTCTAAACAAGAGTTTTATAAGCGTAGATTTTCCAGCCCCAGAAATTCCCACAAGGGCAACCTTTTGCCCTGGGGCAATAGTAAGGTTAAGCCCATCAATAACTTTTCTACCTTGGAAAGAGAAGACTACATCCTTGAAAATAACCTCACCTTTTGCTTGGGGCAAAGTCTCAGCCGAAGGAGACTCTTGTATAGCGTGCGGCATACTCATAATGTCCGCCATTTCTTTCGCATCAGCAAAAGACTCGTGTACGTCTCTAATCACTCGAGAAAGAGACCACAATCTCTCTGCAAGCTGCAGCACGTACGTCTGAACAAGCACAAATAACCCTATACTCATAAGGCCTTTAGACCATAAATCGACTCCGACGTACAAAACTACCACTTCAACAAGAACAATAAGTAATGCCTGTACTCCATCAAGTACTACAGAAGACCACCATGAGAATCGCGTATAGTCTGCTTGTAGATTTGTAACATCCTCATAAATCTTTTCTTCTACACCCTGAGATTTGTATAGCTCAACCGTCTGGTGGTTACCCACAGAATCTGCCAGGGTGGCACTCGAGAGCGAATCCTGCGCAGCACGAGATGTATCATACTTAAGTTTCCAACGAGCAAAACTATAGTTCCAAGCAATAAATACAACCGCCCAGATAAGGATAACAAGGGCGATAACTGGCCGCTCAAGCAGCATTATGTACAGAATAAAACTTACCTGAACGATTATTGGAATAATGTCATATAAGAGCCTGTCTGCAAGGCGGTCATAACTTTGCGCAAAACGATTCACCTTCTGCACAAGCGAACCAGCAAATGTGTTTGTAAAAAAAGTATGAGAGTGCCCAAGTAGATATGCAAAGGCTCTTTGGCGCAAAGAGGCGAGCATCCCCGCTGCCAAATATGAGTTTAAAAAATAACAAACCCTCCAAAAAGCCCACGCGAGCAGTGAGACAATAAAAAAGATAAAGATAGTATCTATCAGCGCATTTTTCTGAACAGCATTCACCCCCTGCCCCAAAAGGTCTAAGAATCTTTTAAAGATATATGGAGCGATTACATTTGAGAGGCTGGCCAGTATTGCTGTCGCAACTGAAAAAAATATTATCCACGGATAACTTCTAAGAGAAACAGCGTACAGTTTAAGCACCGCAACAACACCAACTTGCGCTCCTTCTTTTCTACGAACAGGAAGAGGCTTCATTCGAAGAATGAAGAACATGAATCTATCAAAGGCTGGAATTTTACTGTGTGAAGAAGAACTCATAGAGTTTTATAGACCTCTTGCATAACTCTCGTTCACACCAAGCATTTCTTCGCCAAACCACTCCCCACCCACAGAAATACTTGGTGTTCACTTCTGGTATACGAGAAGTCTATTGTAACACGGCACAGCCTAACCTTTTTACAGATACATTTTCATTTTTGCTATACTGAGCAATGTGAAACCAACACTCTCTGACCCTCTCTCGACACTAAACCGCGTAACAGAAACACACAAGGAAGGACTAGCGCGACTTCGGATTAAGACAATACAAGACCTTCTTTTTCATTTTCCTGTACGTTACGCAGATATACGCGAGACAACTTCAAGCGAATTTGTAACTGATGGACAAGAAGTAACCATCTATGGTGTCATGGAAAAAGTTTCTGTAAGAAGAAGCTTCAAAGGCCATGTCCCTCTTACTGAGGCCCGCATTGCAGATGTAACAGGCATAGTACGTGCGATATGGTTTAACCAGGCATACATAGGGAAAATGTACCCTGACGGTACGAAGGTAAAAATAGCTGGGAAAATCCAATTTGATAGCAAAGGTCCACTTCTCTCTAACCCACATATTGAACGAGCTCCAGAAGTTATTCCTGAATCTCAAGAAAGTCTTTTTGCAAAAGATGCCCCTGTTGATTTTCTCACTCCTATCTATAGAGAAACAAAAGGTGTAACGAGTAACTATCTCTACACGCTCATTAAAAAAGCTGTTGCAAATAAAATTCTAGACGAAATAGAAGATCCTGTTCCTCCACACATTTTACAAAAACTTCACTTACCAAATTTACAAGACGCGCTTCTTTATATTCACTTTCCAAAGAACGAAGCACTCACCGTTGCCGCACGTAAACGTTTTGCGTTTCAGGAAATCTTTTACCTACAACTAAAACAATACCGTGAAAAAGTTGAAGCAAAACACTCTCTTGCATATCCAATCAAAGCAGAAAAACAAGATATTGAAGACTTCATGAAGTCGTTCTCTTTCACACCAACAAAAGCACAACTAGACGCAATTGACGCAATTATAAGCGACCTGCATCGCAAAGAACCAATGGGAAGGCTTCTTGAAGGTGATGTAGGAAGTGGTAAAACATTTGTTGCAGCAACCGCAACGTACGCAACACTACTTACTCAACTCTCAACTGGCGGAATACCTCTTCAGGTTGCGTATATGGCACCCACAGAAATTCTTGCAAAACAACATTTTGAAAGTTTTATTCAGTATTTCGAAGGTACTGATGTAGAGATTGGCCTTTTAACAGGGAGTGGCTGTAAAAAATTCCCAAGCAAGGTAGACCCGAACGGTTATACAGATATTTCAAGAACACAACTTCTTAAGTGGCTTGAGTCTGGTAAAGTATCTGTCGTCATTGGTACGCATGCACTCATTCAAAAATCAGTAACTTTTTCTAAACTTGCGCTGACTGTCATTGATGAACAGCACCGTTTTGGTGTTAAGCAGCGTAAGGCACTCGCTCAGAAACAGCACGATAAAAGAAAAGAGCTCCCCCATCTACTCTCGATGACAGCAACCCCGATTCCACGTACGCTTGCACTTACACTATTTGGCGACCTTGACCTTACTGTAATAGACGAACTTCCACGTAACAGAAAAAAAATAATCACGGAAATCATTCCAACCTCGAAAAGAAAAGAAGTGTATGAGCACCTTCGAAAAGAGTTAACTGCTGGCCGACAAGTCTACGTCATCTGTCCACGCATCGACGAACAAGATGAGGAAGAGCAGCAGAAAAGAATGCTAAAGAGCGTTAAAGAAGAAGCTAAACGACTCGCGGAAGAGGTCTTCCCTGAATTTATTGTTGATACTCTGCACAGCAAAATGAAAAAGGAGGACAAAGAAGAAGTAATGCAGGACTTCCTCGCGAAGAAGTCTGACATTTTGGTTGCCACTTCGGTAGTTGAAGTTGGTGTGAACGTACCTAACGCAACATGCATCATCATTGAGCACGCTGACAGATTTGGGCTTGCACAACTTCACCAACTACGTGGAAGAGTTGGCCGAGCTGAGCATCAATCGTACTGTTATCTCTTTTCAGAATCCCA
>CAYVMF010000029.1:0-8790 GCA_964452605.1 uncultured Candidatus Saccharibacteria bacterium | reverse complement strand
CATCACTTTATTTTCAAAAGCGATGTGTGTCGTAGAGAATCATTTCCATCACACTTGTATGTTTGTTTATAATTATAGATTTCATAAAGAGGGGGAGACGCTCGCTTGCGCGAGCTCCGAAACGAATTACTATACGACCACGGGCGGTACCAGCTTTTCAAGTCGGTTCGCCTCCCCTTTATGAAATCCACAATTACTCACAACACATACGTTTTTTGTCCAAACACTAGCTCTAGTGTTTGGACGGTTTGTCTCAATATTTTATCTAATTCTCTAGAACCCACACATTTGTTTAAAAACAAAGTGATGGGGGCAGGCCTTATCGCTAACTTACGGCCGCTTTTTTGCCTAGTTCCTTAGGGAGATATCACTCGTTCGCCTTAGTCTACTCGACTCGAATACCTGTGTCGGTTTGCGGTACGGATTAATAGTAACTTAATGCATCTACATGTACCTTATAAATAAGACACATGTAGACGTTCTGTGTTCACAGAATGTAGAGACTTTTCTCGGAGGCGTGCTTTATAGAGTTGAATCAGGTTGCCCATCATCTTCATACGGTGCTTGGAGGCGGCATTAAAACCAGAAGTACGGATTTCCCTGTACCTCACCCTTACACAATAAACGACAATCCAATAAGTCGCTCTATATACTACACCCCGTCATCCCATCACATTACTACCAAGTTAATGAATATTAACATTATGTCCATCGGATCCGGCGTTTGCCATCTCCTTAGGCCCGACTAACCCTCCTCTGACAATCATTGAAGAGGAAACCTTATTCTTTCGGCGGGAAGGGATCTCACCTTCCTTGCGGTTACTTGTGCCAACATTCGTACTTCCACACGCTCCACCATGGGTTACCCCTTTGGCTTCAACGCAGAGTGGAACACTCTCCTACCGCTCCCTACATATTAATGTAGAAAGCCCTCAGTTTCGGTGATAGATTTTAGTCCCGATTATTTGTGGCGCAGAGTCTCTCGATGGGTGAGCTGTTACGCTTTCTTTCAATGATGGCTGCTTCTAAGCCAACATCCTCATTGTCAATGAAACTCCACCTCCTCGCTTACACTTAATCTATACTTAGGGACCTTAACTTGAGATCTGGGCTGTTTCCCTTTTGACCGACGGAGCTTCGCCCCCGTGGTCTTACTGCCGTGCTTTTAACCTTTGGTATTCGGAGTTTGATAGGTGTTGCCGTATTTCTACTAGTCAAAACCTTCCAGTGCTCTACCCCCAAAGGGAACACACGACGCTAGTCCAAAAACTATTTCGGAGAGAACCAGCTATTACCGAATTCGATTAGCTTTTCACTCCTTACCACAAGTCATCCAAAGGAGTCGTACAACCTACTGGTTCGGGCCTCCATACATCTTTCGATGTACTTCACCCTGCTCATGGTAAGCTCATTCGGCTTCGGGTCTATAAGCTACTACAATTTGTTCGCGCTATTAACACTTGCTTTCGCTTTGGCTCCACGACTTTATGCCGCTTAGCCTGCAGTAGCCTATAACTCGTTGGCTCATTCTTCAATAGGCACGCAGTCGAGGTATAAATACCTCTTCTACTCTTTGTAAACATACGGTTTCAGTTCTATTTCACTCCCCTTCCGGGGTTCTTTTCACCTTTCCCTCACGGTACTAGTTCACTATCGGTCTCTAACAATATTTAGCCTTACCGGTTAGTTCCGGCAGATTCATCCGAGCTATTCGTGTCTCGAACTACTCAAGAGTAAAAACAAAAGAGAAATAAATATTTCGATAACAAGGCTATCACTTTCTTTGGCGTTGCTTTCCAACAACTTTATCTATATTTATTTTTTATAACTCTTCTAGAAATCTACGTTTTTATCTTACTACCCCGCACAGTATTACTACTGTCGGTTTGGGCTGTTCCGTTTTCGCTCGCCGCTACTTGCGGAATACTTATTTAGTTTCTTTTCCTCCAGGTACTGAGATGTTTCACTTCCCTGGGTGAGCGTCTATGGAATGCTCCATTAGACAATGCAACATTACTCGCATTGAGTTTCCTCATTCAGAAATTTCCGGATCGAAGGTAATTAGGCACCTCCCCGAAACTTATCGCAGCCTGATCACGTCTTTCATCGCTCTTTTGAGCCTAGGCATCCACCGTATGCTCTTATGTTCCTATTAGGAAACATAACTACCACATAACTAAAGGACCGCTCCTTTTGTTATGCGTGTGTCGTTCACATCAAGACGTTTACAAGATCTTGATGTGTCTTTATTTCATGTGCCCAAGTCATCAGCTCCGCTAGACCCCAGTGATAATTTCTACTACTGGAATAACAGTATTGTTGCGCGTGTGATGCTTGGAATTCCTTTTGACAAAGAAACAATGCTTTTTGACTAATGATTTTAAGAAAATAAAATCCGCCTTATCGGCGGCGAGTAACGAACGTTACTTTGCCTCCGGTTAGTTGGTTGTAGTTTCGTTAAATTTCTTCATTAGTCAGTGATAGCTATCCTACCAAAATTCGGCTTCTAAGTCAAGGATTTTTCCTGGCATTTAGCCAACCCCTTTAGGAATAAAGAAAAGCCGGGCGAAACCTATGGTTTCGCCCGGCTTTTCTTTATTTAATACCCTTCATCTAAGAAGCACCAAGCACCTCTTTTACTTCATTTTTTCAATAGCACGCGCAGCTGCATCGCGTCCACCAAGACCAAATGCAAGCCCTAGCGCAAGTGCCATAGAAAATACTATTCCCGTGAAGAGAACCTCTACTAGACCCTGAGCGATACGGAGCTCAGTAAGTGCTGGGAAAATACCCATTACAATAATGATTGACCACTTAGCAACTTGTGCGGCGAAATGACCACGTAGCCCAGTTGCTTTAGTTGAGTGATCAATAAGACGAGCAACGAAGTCACCAACAAGTGTCGCAAGCACAAGTACAATAGCCGCTACTATTACAGCAGGAATATAGAGAAGAATATCTCGAAGCAACTCTGTAACCTTAGTGAGATTTAAGATATCAGCGGCAGCAATTGTGAATGCAAGAATAACCGCCCACTTAATAAGCCCACCGAAGAAACCTGAGAGAGTGATGTGAAACCCAGCACGTTCACTTAACGTGTCGAGTCCTGCTTTATGCAACACTGAGTCAATGCGAAGCACAGTAATAAGATGTGCAACAGCACGCCCAAGAATCGAACCACAAAACCACCCTGCAACAAACAAGAGCACCGCGAGAATAATAAACGGTAAGATTGAAATGAGGGTCATACCCGTCTCAACCAGAGACTGACCAAGCACACTTACAATTGTTGAGAACAAATTTGATAACATAAGTAACTGCTAGAGTTTTTATAAAGAGTGTATATATACACCTTTATATTCGACATATAAAGGTACCTATAGTATATCCGCTATTTACTCGGAATATTCATGATTATCCACTTTTATGATATAGTCAAAGTCATTATGTCTGCCCGTCTCCACGTTCGTATTTTCACACCACTTTTCCTCATCGGCCTCCTTTATGTCGGTATCACCTACGTGTCTGCTCCACACGTACTATCTGAAATAAAAACAATCGTAGGTAGCGCAACCTCTTCTCCAGCTGTGACAGCACCAGAAACCATCCCCGGCAAGCAGGTAATCGTAAACCTAGGAACCATGACACTTGAACTACATAATGGAACAAGCACACCAATAGTGGTGAATATTGTCTCAAAAGGAAAACCCGGAAGCTACTACGAAACTCCTGGAGGCAATTACACCACTGAATACAAAATACGAAACCACTTTAGTTCAATAGGCCTTGTATATATGCCGTATAGCGTTCACGTGTTTGGTAACTTTTTTATTCACGGAATCCCCTACTATCCAGATGGAACTGAAGTATCAAGCACCTACAGTGGAGGATGTATACGTCTACGTAACGAGGACGCCCAACAAGTCTACGCCTTCGTAGAAAAAGGTACACCTGTGCGTATCACAGGAGCAGCATCTGAAACGTTTACATACCCTCAGGAAACATCGACCACCCAAATAGAGAACATGGACATGACGAGACTAATGGTTGCGGCTATTTCACTTGAATTCCTAACACAAGATAATGAAATTTCATTTGAAGGCATGAGCACTACTCGACGGACGATACTCCCTGACCTCCTTGTGCACAAGGATGACACAGTAAGTGTTGAGTACACAGAAACTTTTGGGCGTAACGGGTATGTAAACCGCATGAATGAAAAAGCAAAAGCGCTAGGTCTTCACAACACAGTCTTCACAGACGTAACACTACCAGCAAGAACAACACAAGAAGACAGCGAACGATTCCTACAGTACATAAAGACCTACAAGTCCTACCTACTCTCACTGCAAGGAACCGTTTAGTTTAAAAGTTTTCTACTTAGTTTGTCGATTACTTTTTCGTGTGGAAAATCAACAATATCTCTTACGAATTTATCGTACATCTTGAAACGATACTCGTACTCTTCTACATCCATCACAGAGTAAATAACGTCACGCCCAAGCTCAGCTGAAAGCGTCTCTATTACCTTATCGATTTTTGGCTTTTTTATAGCCTCACCAACAATTAAAATATCAACTCGAGATTTCTCGTCTGCAATAAACACTCCCGCAACGAGAAACAGTTTAATGCGTCCCGCAACTTTAAAACGTAAAGCAAGTTCTCGTTTATCAAGTAGTTCAAAGTCAAAAAGTAAATCAGTAAGCGCCTGATTATGTGGAAACTCTGGATTCAGCTTAAACCCAACAACTTCTTTTACTTTTGTAGCGGCTTTCTTTCCTGAACCAGTAGAGATAACTGTTCGTGTTTTCTTTTTTTCAATAAACCCAATCGAAGAAAGTGCGGTGAGTTCTTTACGAACAAGCGCACCTTTTGACTTTGTTTTATCTGCAAGTTCTGACGCAGAGACAATGCTCTCATCATGATGCAAGAAGAATCTCATAATCTTCACTCGTTCGTTTCCGCCAAGTAGCCGTGCCAGGAGTTCCATAATGTGCCTAGTTTATCAAAAATATCTACCAACAACTACTTGACCAAAACCTGAAACTCTTCTGTTGTGCATACTGTAATATAATGTGGTAGAGTAGTGTTTGAAAGTTGAAATTTTTCGTTTACCAACCAACGCTCGAAAGGAGCACCATGAAAAGAAAGATACCCATCCTTGTCTTTGCCCACGGGACAGACAGCCCTGAGAAAGGCGGAGGCTCCGGCTTCCGCAACCTTGTGGAGCAAGGGCGCATCCGCGACCTGCCCTACGTGGTAGTTGGGGTCTGTACCCCTTGGGCTGATGGCAGCGTCGCGACAATCGCGAACAAGCTGCATATCCCGGTCCACACCCTTCATAAGCGTCCATGCGCTGAACAGTACGCCGCCTTGATCAAGATGACGAGTGCCGCTTTCGCGGCAACCTCCGGATACCTGTGGCCAGTCCTCGGACTCCCCACCGAAAAGGTGTTCAACATCCACCCTGGCCCCACGCCCACCTTTGGTGGGCGTGGGATGTACGGACACCATGTTCACGAGGCAGTAATCGCCGCGTACAAGCAAGGCGAGGTACGACGCTCAGCTGTGAGCATGCATTTCGTCCCGCCGTATGAAAAGACAGCGGCGGGCGATAACTACGACACTGGTCCAATCTTTGCGTCTGTGGAAGTTGACATCAAGCCAGACGATACCGCCGAAACCCTCGGCGAACGCGTCAACAGGCTGGAGCACCGCGTGCAGCCAGCATACACCGCGCTCGTCGCGCAAGGTCTTATCCAGCTCCGCGACGGCCGCGTCTGGATGGAAAACCCAGAGTGGTATCAAGGCCACGATTTGCCCTACACATGACGAAACCGGGCAACGAAAGCGCCCTAGAAAGATTAGAATCTTTCTAGGGCGCTTTTTAATTCAAAACAAAAACTGCCGTAAGGCAGTTTTTGTTTTGAATCTTAATATTACTTAAGTTCAACTGTTGCACCAGCTTCCTCAAGTTTCTTCTTAAGGTCCTGTGCTTCAGCTGTCTTAACACCTGGCTTAAGGTCTACAGGAGCCCCGTCAACGAGGTCCTTAGCTTCCTTAAGGCCAAGCCCTAGAGCTTCCTTAACTACCTTCATAACAGCGATTTTCTGTTCACCGGCAGATGCGAGGTGTACAGTATATGAATCCTTACCTTCAGCTTCTGCGGCCCCTGCACCAGCTGCCGGAGCTGCTGCAACAGCAGCTGCTGATACTCCGAACTTTTCTTCAATCGCCTTAACGAGTTCGTTAAGTTCGATTACTGACATATTCTCAATCTTTGTGAGAAGATCTGCAAATTTTTCCATACGTTTTTAGATTACCTTTAATAAGTTCACGTTTATCAATAGTTATGCCGCCTTTGTCTTAGCAACTTCAGAAACCGCAATTGCAATTCTCTGCATTGGGGACTTAAGAAGGTACGCAAGCTGTGAAAGAAGAACTTCACGTGGAGGGATTGTTGCAATAGCTGTCATAGCTTGTGCATCTTTGAATTCTCCATCAAAAATTCCTCCTAGGATTCCAAACGACTCCTTATGAGTTTTTGCAAATTCATAAGAGAGGCGCGCAGGAATGAGGAGATCTTCTCCCCAAACAACCGCAAGCTCTTCACCAACTACTGGTGCTTCACCTTTGATTCCTACCGCATCTGTCGCACGCTTCCAAAGTGTTTTCTTCACTACTGTGTAGTGAGTATTTTCACCGAAGAGCGTATCGCGAAGCTCCATCGTCTGTCCTACTGGAAGACCACGAAACTTTACGTATACTGCAGACTTTGCGCTTTTAAGTGCGTTTGTATAACTATCGATAAGTTCTGCTTTCTTAGCTTTTTTGAGTGCCATAGAACGTTATCGATTACCTTGATAATGAACATCTACGGAATCGAGATTTCGTAGAAGATAAACCTATGAATCAGAGTAGGTAGCTATTTTACTAGTTACGAACCTCCGCAGGGCTTATGTCCTTCGCTTTCGTTTAGGACGCCTACTTCTTTGGTTTATGAAAACCATACTACCACGTGGACAGACAATAGACAATACCAAGATTTGAAGAGCGGCACACTCGCTCAAATAGCAAAAGCCCCCTTGCGGGGGCTTTTGCGTTACAAACATCAACAGTAGAGTTTTAATCTAACCGAGATATTCTTTACAGAATATTGTGGCGCAGATTATCGCTGTGTTGTGTAGCTGTTTGTTGGGAAGTTATAGATAGCAGCACCTGTTTGACCAGTTGCACCACCGATAACGTCGTACCATACGAATGAAGCGCCAGATGTAAGTCTAGATGCTACATAAGGAGTGATACTTGACTGTGCAGTACCTGCAACAACTCCGTAAAGACTGAAAGTCTTTGTTTGACCAGCAGAAACTTCGTAAGGAGTTGAGAATGTCACAACAGCTGTTGAAGATCCTGTTACGCCAGAGTTAGATACGGTAGTGTTTCCGTCAGCGATACGTAGTGATGAGAATTCAACGTTAGTTACACCAATAGCTGAAAGGCTAAGTGATGTAGTTCCGATTGAAATCTTACCATTTGCATCAGCAGATACAGTGAATTCACCGATCTTGTTTTCAGCACCTAGTACAAGTGAACTTGCAGTTGCACCACCGGCAGCTACTGTTACTGTAGGCTTTGAAGCAACAAGCTTCATAGCGTTAGAAGCAACGAGTGTACCGTTTGTGATAACTGTTCCAGATCCTGAAGTAGCTTCGATGTAACTAAGAGTTACAACTGTTGAAGCAACTGATGTCTGGAGTGATCCACCTGTAGTTGAGTTCTGGAATCCAGAGTACTTAACTGTTACTGGAACGTCAGTACCTGTAGAACCGATAACAAGGTTAAGACCAGTTACTGTTGATGTACCTGATACAACTGGAGCTGTTACGCCACCAACTGTAATAGATTCAACAGCATCTGTACCTGTAGTAGAGAAGCGAAGTTCACGAACTGTCGCTACTGTACCTGCAGTTGCAGTCTTAAGGTTGAATGTAGCTACTCCGAATGTTGTACCACCCACAACGTATTGTGCTACTGGTGATCCAGATCCTAGAGTTGCTGCAGACAATGTAGACGCAGCTGATGTGATAGCAACACCAGCGGCTGTTGAAGTCGTTGTTGTGTTACTAACAGCACCACGGTAAGTAATGTCCATACCTGTAGTTACAGATCCAGATGTAGCACCACCGATATCTGCATACACATCAAATGTCATTGTTGAGTTTGCAGGGATAGTGATGTCAGCAAATGAGAATGTAGTTGTACCGGCTGCTGGGTTTCCTACTGGAGTACCAACAAGTGTTGACCCTGTCATAACCTTAAGGTTAGACACGTTTGTCTGAGCATATGTTGCTACAGTTGGGTTAACACCGATTGAGTTCACCATAATGTTTTCAGCTGAGTTAGCCTGAATCGTGAATGATCCAATCTTAACGTTGTTTGTGTTTGGAGCTACTGATACTGCAGTGAATCCTGAAGTACGAGCAAATGTTCCAGCACCAGATGAAATAGTAAGTACGTTACCTGTTACAGCAGATGACGCAACTGAGATAAGTTCGTTAGAACTTTGTCCCTGTGCGTTGTTTGATGTACCACCAACGAGAGTAGCAACTGTACCTGATGTGTAAGCAGCATTGTTTGTATCAACAATGTCAGCCTTAACAGCAAAAGTTACTGTCTGTCCAGCTGGGATAACGAGTGATGAACCGAGTGTGTATGTAAGACCTCCTGCAGTAGCAGCTGCTACTGTGAAGTTCTGTGATGTTCCTACCTGTCCACCGTTTACGTATAGAG
>CAYVMF010000028.1:0-9069 GCA_964452605.1 uncultured Candidatus Saccharibacteria bacterium | reverse complement strand
GACCCGCTCGGCGCGCTATACGGCCTACTGGAGCACGACAGCGCCCTGGACTTCACAGATGAGTTTGCAGAGGTATCCATCGACGCCAGCCAGGTCGTGTGGGTGTTCACAGCCAACGATGAGCGGTCCATTCCTGGCCCCATCATGAACCGCTTGAACGTATTTGAAGTTGAAGTTCCTGTAGACGAGACGGCGCGACGAGTTGCCCTTGGTCTTTACCAAACAATTCGCGCCGAACACGGCTGGGGTGAACGCTTTGCTGCCGAGCCCGAGCCCAATACGCTAGAGTGTTTAGCGAAATTAGTACCACGCGAAATGCGCCGCGCGCTCATGACCGGCTTTGGCAATGCACGACTGGACGGGCGCGACACGGTCAAACCGTGCGACCTTCCAACGCTTAGCTCTCGGAAAAAGCCAATTGGCTTTACCCAGTGAACAAGCTTGTGAGAAAGGGCCAGTCCTACTGGCCCTTTCATATACCCTACTTATTTTCAAAATAATCAATACTCTCCAGAAATACCCCTTTCTCAAAACCACCTTTCTTTTCTTTTTTCGCATCACGAATTGCAAGCACTTCAGCAAGTGAAATATCATTGTGATAGAGAATCGCATCTATTACTTCGATCACGTCTGCGATTTCTTCCTTTAATTGAGTTTTATCTTCTTTTCCATATGCATCAAACACTTCCTGAGATTCTTCAAGTAATTTATCTTTAAGTCGTTCAAGCGTTTCTTCACGCTCCATATAGCGGACACTATAATCACTCGCGCTTATTTTGTTCTCAACGTCATGTTTGTAAATATCTACCATCTTGTCTCGCACGAGTTTGTTGTAGATCTTTTTCATACAGATTAAGCAAGTCTCGCAAAGTGAGGCTTTTCTGGCATTTTATTTTCTCGAATGCACTCAAGAATTTTTTCGGATGTCTGGGGAAGAAAAGATGCCAGCTCTTCCGCAATCTTTTCAAGAGTTGCAAGACAGTACACAATCATCTCTTTCCCCTTCTGCTCATCTACATTAATTACTTTAAATGGTTCATTAGTTGCAATGTACTCATCAAGTAGGTTCATCTCATGCATAACGGCCTTGAGCGCAGCATTTGTATCAAACCCTCCTATCTCTCTCTGACTTCCAGCTTCCAGCTTCTCGCCTCTCACTCCGTGAGTAACCGCCATCTTCATTATTCTATTTGTGAGATTCCCAACTCCATTTGCAAGATACGCAGTATACGCAGTCTTGATGGATTCAATCGTTATATCTCCATCTTCAAATGAAGGCACTTCGTGAAGCAAAATAAATCGCAACACATCTTCTGGATAATCAGTTACGTCTTTAAACATTTCAATCACATCAAATGGGTTGATTACGTTCCCAATTGATTTACTCATCTTTTGTCCACCGGAAATAATAAACCCGTCGATAATAATGTTGGTCGTATTTGGTAGCCCAGCCGCAAGTAGCATCCCCTGCCAAATAGCAGACTGCTGACGAAGGTTATCTTTTCCACAATATTGCACTGGTGTTCCCTCTTTCCAATATCTAAAATCTCCAGACTCATCCGGCCAACCAAGTGTAGAAATATAACTAGTGAGCGCATCAAACCATACATACATCACATGCTCATCATCTCCTGGTACTGGCACACCCCATGACATTTTTGATTTCAAACGTGAAATAGAAAAGTCTTCAAGCCCGCGATCAAGAAATGCTTTGATTTCATTAAAACGAAAAACAGGTATTACAAGTGTCGGATTCTCTTCATATAGTTTTTTAAGAAGTGGAGCTACTTTTGAAAACGCAAAGAAATAGTTTTCTTCTTTAATGACTTCGATATCACGGTTTGGATGAATAGGACATTTGCCATCTACAAGTTCACTATCTGTTTTGTAGAGTTCACACCCAACACAGTAGGTTGCTTCGTACTCTTTTTTGTAGATGTAGCCGTTTACCTGACACCTGTTCCACATCTCTTGCGCAGCTTTGATGTGCACCTCGTCTGTTGTACGGATAAAGTGAATGTCATTTGTAATGCCGAGTTTTGGATACAACTCTTTAAAACGTGCCGCGTTGCGGTCGACGTATTCTTGTACCGGTATCCCTTCTTTTTCAGCACCTTCTAGGATTTTG
Source organism: uncultured Candidatus Saccharibacteria bacterium (assembly GCA_964452605.1). Taxonomy (GTDB): domain Bacteria; phylum Patescibacteriota; class Minisyncoccia; order Phycocordibacterales; family UBA5272; genus UBA11704. The sequence continues at coordinate 6,941 of CAYVMF010000028.1, read as the reverse complement.
GTTCCATGCTCATCTGTTCCTGTGTTAAAAAACACGTCGTACCCAAGAGATTTTTTATATCTCGCAATCACATCCGCGCGCACAAACTCAAGCGCATGACCTAAGTGTGGTTCTGCGTTTACGTATGGAAGGGTTGTCGTAATGAAGAAAGGTTTATTCACTGTCATTTGACTTCTTTTTCTCTAAGTCGTTTGCAAGCTCCATAAGAATCGCTGCGACAGGCACAGAAAGAAGTACTCCCCAGATACCAGCAAGCTTCGCCCCGACGATAAGACCGATAACCACAATCACCGAAGGCACTCCCACAAGTTTGTTCATAATACGTGGATAAAGCACATGACTTTCAAGCTGAGCTATTACTACGTAAATAACCGCCACGATGATAAGAAGAGATGTTCCGCCGAATGTCCATGAAAGGAAGAGTGCCGGTATAAGGGAGAGTGTGAGCCCGACCATTGGGATAAGTTCTCCAACAAACGCAAGTACCGCAAGGAGGCTCGCGTACGGAACAGAAAGAATAAGCATTGGCACATACACTAAGAAAGATACTAGCAGTGAAAGAAGGAGCTGCCCTTGCATCCAAAGAGAAATCTTTGTCTGCACACGTGTCCACAGATCTTCAATGTATGCTTCGTGTGTTCTAGGTGTGAGAAGTCGCAAAAACTTTTGAACACCTCTTTCTTCAAGCGCGAGGTAAAACGCAAGGACAAACGTAATCACGATATTGATAATACCCCCAATCACAAGTGAAGTTGTCGCAACAAATCCCCCTGCGCCAAGCGCAATGTTTTTTAGAATAGTAAGAATTTGCCCTTTTGAAATATCTTGAGAAAGCTCAGATACTGCGGCCGCAAGATCTTTGAATCCCATATCACGCCCAAAAATCTGAACGGAGTTTAATATTTGTGGAAGTGTTTGAATGAACCTAGCGGCATCATCTGCAAGCGGCGGAATAAAGATAAGCGCAACCGCTGCAATAACAGCGACGAGTGTAAGAAAAATCGAAAATACAGCTAAGCCTCGAGAAAGCCCAAAGCGCATAAGTCTGCGAACAGGAAGCTCGGCAGCTGAGGCAAGCACCACAGCTACAAACAAAACAATAATGAAATCGCTTACATATAAAAGACCTGCGAACACAACAAACCAGCACAAAGCTTTTACAATAGTACCTGAGGATAGTGAAACAATTACTCGTTCTTTCATACCCGTATCCTACCATAGATTACCCAAAGATATAAAGTCTATAAAGCGACCTATTCAACAACTTGTGCGGTATTTACCGTCCCCTGTTCACGAGGAAGGAGTGTAGTAACAGCGCCAACACTTGTACGTATTCGGGCACGGCTGTCTATTTCATCCCCCTCAAGAGAGATCCCTGATGTTACTGGAGGGGTTTCTCCGACATGACTTTGAGAAGGCTTTACGCTGACCTGAATATCAGTCGCAACTGTTGCTCCTGCTCCAAGATTTCCAATATTCCACGCGACTGTTCTAGTGCGTGAGTCGTACACAACATTTGAACCAGATGCAAATACTCCAGTCCACGAAACATATGCAGGTAATGTAAATGAGACTCTCGCGTTACTTAACGCGTTCTGAGCAGAAGCCACAACGTGCACTGCGTAGGTAGTAACGGTATTTGCTTTTGGTGGCAAGGGTCCACTATTTGTAAATGGAGCATTTTCATGTGCGGTCCAAGCGTTTAATGTCGCACTTCCCTGTACAACCCAAGAACGACTTACCTGTGTCATCGTATCATCCTTTGAAACAACGGATGCGACACCGTCTACGGTAACTGTAAGAGCTGGCGCATTAGTTCCCTTGGATACTATTGGCACATATACTTTAAGTACACCTTCCGCAAGCGGCGCGAGCGAGCGCAACTCTTCATTTGTTGAAACGTCCCACGTAACTGTTTTTACAGATGAATCGTAGTATCCTTTTTCTGCTTTTACTTGTGGAATAATTGCTGCGTCTCCACTTAGTTTTGCAGTGATAGACACATTACGCAGAGTCTGATCACGTTTGTTTTGGTACGCAATAAAAATTGTTGCACGATCCCCGTAGCGTAAATTCTCTACAGGACCACGGTCAGTTTCCATGCGAACAGAGAGTGCAAGCAATGGGGAAGTAATCGTAACATCCTGAACAGCTTGAGCGTACACGACACCTATTTCATTAACTGAGCCAGACTTATCTCCAACACTTGCTTTTACAGTGACTGCTTCCCCTGGTTGACCCGTGAAGACACCTTGAAGGGTTATCGTCTCAACAGCACCTGGAGCAAGTGGTTTAATTTCCCAAATAGTATTTCTAGCTGTAGGCTGTGGAGTTGTTTTTTGTAGGGTAAATGTAACAGGTAGCGACACTAAAAGAAGACTTGGGTCTGTGGTGGTAGATGTATTATTTTTTACACGTAGTGTGAATGTTCCTGTTTGACCTTGCACAAGGTTTGAAGGGCCTTCAATTGCGACCGATATAGGTGGTGTTTTTAACACGACTGAAGTTGAAACGGTTTTACTAAACACGGCGTTTGCACGCGCAATTTTATATTCAAGCTTTACTGAAATTTGGCGGGTATCCGACTCAGCGCCGTAGAGAGAAACGGTGAAGTCTTCTTTTTTAAGAGTATTTGTAGCGAGCTTGCCAAGTGTTTTTTTAATATTTATTTTTTCTTGTTCGTCCTGTACACCAGCACCTCTCTCATAAGAAAGAGTAAGTACCGCCTCTTCGAGGTCAACAACGTTTCTGTTAAGAATAGAAACTGAAATCGGAGTAGCTTCCCCACCTTCAACATAAGGTTTATTAGTGAGAACAATATCTATGTTTGCACTTGAAACAGCATTCTTTGAAGACATGACCCACCACACACCAAAGAGTACAACTATAAGTAAAAAAACAGACGCCACCGCGAGCAGCTTCGCCCCAAAAGAAAAACCAGTTCGCTCACCCAAAGGCGTAAGTATTGGGCTAGATTCTGCCCACTCTGTAGGCAATGAGTCCTCGCTACGTCCGTATACATGATGAAGGCTTGCGTCTTCTTGTTTCTGCTTTGGGTCGTAGAGCTTATGCTCAAGGTCGTCTATTTGATGAAACTCATCTTTATTTGTGTCGTTTGGAGAAGGCATACGTATGAGTACAGTAAGTATACCAAACGTATCCTTTAAAGCTGCATGTCTTTAAGTACGGTATGCACATGTCTACGCACACTTTCGTACGAAAGAAGAAGATGCGTATAGAGGTCATCAATTGACCAGCTAATATATTCCTCAAGCGTATCTGCTCCAATTACTTTTGCATCTGCGTATCCTAAGTCAACAAGTAAAATATAGTAAAGCAGTGCACGAGCCTTAGTCTCTTCGTATGACGAAGCCTTATCTGCAAAAGTAATAAGTCTGTCGAATAACTTTTTATGCGCACCTTCTCCTTGCATAAATCTTGCTACTAACAATGTAATGTCGCGCATAATCACTGGTGAGACGCCATCTTCTACAGCGCCTGTAATACGCCATATCTCACGACCTTTTACCATTGTAACGACACTTATTTTCCCTGGGACGAGATGTGGGCGAAGTTTACTTTCTAATTTACGAACACTTTTTGCGATAGCCATAACCACTCCAAAATCACGAGTAAATAGTTTGTACACGTAGTCATGCTCCCCTTGTGCGTAGGCTTTAAGGATAATGCTTTTTGTGGTGTGTTTTTCTATCGCCATAGAATAAGTTAACTGTAGTGTATAGCCCTAACGGTCTGAAGTAAAAGCGCGGCCTTCGGCCGCGCTTTTACTTAACGTATATCAAAAGATACTTTCCCAAGAGAGGTCTCGGCTGTATACGGACCTTCACCTACTTGCACTTCACGGATGTTACATGTAGAAGTAACCAACGCCACCAGATTATCCGGTATAACGTATGAAGTACTAAGCACAACAAGATCTTTTGTTGTTAAACCTTTTTCTTTACGTGCATCTTGAATAGCTCGCATGAGATTACGAACATCACCTTCTATCTGAAGTTCTTCTGTAATCACCGTATCAAGCACCGTCTCTGTTCCACGAACAACTTGCTTCACGTTCACCTCTTCTTTAATGATATCGAGGTACTCATCTGTGAGCTCTGTCTTAAGTGTAAGAAGCGAAAGCGGCTGTCTCACACCAACCTTACTTTCAGTTCGCTTCATGAGGGCTTCAGAAACCAACGTGCGAGTTTCTTTCATTGCAACAAGAACGTCTTCTTGTATATTTCCTCCTAGGGGCCAGCTTTCTAGATGTACCGACTCCTTTTCACCACCCACCTGTGCGTACACGCGCTCTGCAAGGAACGGCATAGCTGGTGCCATAACTTTCGCAAGTGTTTGCAGTGTATAGGTAAGTGTTTCGTACGCGCGCATTTGGTCTTCAGCGCCAGTATCCCCTTTCAGTCTTTCGCGTGAACGTCTCGTGTACCACACTGAAATATCATCAATGATATCCGCAAGTCCACGAGTTGCTTCGTCGAGCTTATACTCTTCATACCCACGCGTAGCGTCACGCACGAGTTCATGTACACGACTAATCATCCACACATCAAGCACATGCGCTGATGTGCTTTGTGCAGTTACGTTTTCCGGTTTATTCATTTCGTACAACTGGACCACGTTTTCAAGTCGTGAAACTAATTTTTTGTATACATCAGAAACAATATCGTCTCCGAAAAGAAGATTCTCGCCTTTTACTACAGGGCTAGATAGTAGCGCGTAGCGCATTGCATCAGCACCGTATTTTTCTACAAGCACCATTGGGTCTGTGTAGTTTTTCTCACTCTTTGAAAGCTTCGCACCTGAGTCAGACATGATAAGTCCGTTCACAATTACATGCTTATATGGAGCCTTACCAAATAGACCGACACCTAAGTTAATAAGTGAGTAAAACCACCCACGAGTTTGGTCCACCCCTTCTGCAATAAAATCTGCTGGATAGTTCGCATCAAATACTGCTTTGTTTTCAAATGGATAATGAAGTGAAGCAAATGGCATAGACCCAGATTCAAACCAACAGTCAAACACATCAGGGACACGTGTGTACGTCTTACCATCAACTTCAAGTGTAACTTCATCAATATAAGGACGGTGAAGATTAATCGCGCCAGTTTCGTCTCGAGGCGCAATATACACTTCATTTAGTTTTTGAAACTCACCATTCTTCAAATACATTTCTGTATGTTCTTGTGCCTCATCTGCAATAATCTCCTCTTCCGTTTTAAGTGAAGCTCCGGCAATCAACATACGAAGTGGCCCACCATGACTCACAAAAAGAATATGTTTTCCTGCGTGCTCTTTTTCACAATCCATAAGTACTGCCATCATACGGTTTTGTATTTCTTCATGTGTCTCCCCTCCCTCTGGGCGATACTTCATACGCAGAAAGTCCGTCTTGCCGTTCGCCGCCAAATAGTCGTCAATCTTTTTTCCGTTAAAGATACCCACGTTATTTTCTCTAAGACGCTCATCACACACCACGGGAAGACCGCCAAGAAGCTTACTTACAATCTCTGCGGTCTGCATAGAACGAAGAACAGGAGATGCGATAATCATATCAATATGTTCTCTCTGTATATTTTCTATTTGTGCCTCTATTTGAGACCTTCCTTCTTCTGTCAGTTCGTTGGTGACGTCATTTCCAACTTCAATGATTCCCTGAACATTACTATGTGCCTGACCGTGACGTAGTACGTAATACGCATTTTTTGGAAGCCTGTTACGCACAAGTTCTTTAAGTGAACCAACCACTTTTACATCCCCGTCTTCGGATTTCCACACAGGAAGAGGCGCGCCCCAATACCGTGTACGAGAGACAGCCCACTCACGAGCACCCTCTAACCATTTACCGAAGCGCCCGTCTCGAGTATGTTCTGGTGTCCATCCAATCTGTTTGTTTTCTGAAATGAGTTTCTCTTTTATTTGTGGCACATCAACAAACCAGCTTGATGTCGCATAGTTAAGAAGCGGTGTTTTACATCGCCAACAAAGTGGATATGAGTGAATAATTTTATGTTTCTCAAAAAGAGTTCCATGGTGCGCGAGATATTTTATGATCTCAATATCCGCAGATTGTGTATCGTCTTTTACTTTTACTTTCATTCCAGCAAAATCGCGAGCGGCGTCGATGAATGTCCCGTCCATTTTGACGTGTTTAATTACAGGAATATTATTCGCTTTTGCAAGTTCCATGTCTTCTGCACCAAACGCTGGCGCTTCGTGTGCGATACCAGTACCTGCGTCTTCTGTAATAAAATCTGCGTGCCAAATCTTCCAAATGTTTTCTTTGTTCTCGATTTCTGCGTCTTTGAAATATGGGAATACTGGTATATACGATTTACCAACGAGGGCGCCACCTAAAAACTCTTCAACAACTTCAACTGAAGCGCTATCTTTAAAGTATTCTTCAACTTTACTTTTTGCGAGAATAAAATAATTAGTTTTATCTTCAAAAGTACTTTTTACTTTTACGTATACGATTGCGCTATTTACAGCAAGTGCTGTATTTCCAGGCAGTGTCCACGGTGTTGTAGTCCACGCAAGTACATACGTCCCCGGTTCATCTACGAGTTCAAACTTTGCAGTTACAGAAAGATCTGTTACGTCGTGATATTCAAGTCCAACTTCTGATTGAGCAAGCGGTGTCTCACACCTTGGACAAATATGCATCATTTTATTTCCCTCATAGGCAAGACCTTTTTCATACAATGTCTTCCACGCCCACCAAATACTTTCGGTGTATGTCGCATCCATTGTCTTGTAGGCGTAATCCATATCCACCCATCGCCCAAGTCGAGGAATTACTTTTTTCCATTCTTCTTCGTACTGAAGCACGCTTTCGTATGCATCACGGTTGAATTTACCAATACCAAACTCTTCAATATCTTTTTTACTCGCAAGCCCTAACTTCTTTTCGATCAAGT
>CAYVMF010000027.1:0-9171 GCA_964452605.1 uncultured Candidatus Saccharibacteria bacterium | reverse complement strand
GTGCCCACCGCCTATATTTATTTTTAGCAGGTCTTTACATTTTTGTCTGCAAGAATATAATATCTATAGGGTGCTTAGGTATTTTTCTGGATACAACATCTTCGGGTTATGGAATATTGAGAACTGCACCGTGGTGCTATTCGTTTCCTACCCACCTGATATAAAACATCAGGAAGATGTCCTAGGCCCCGGAAGAAAAAACTGCTCAGAATGAGCAGTTTTTTCTTATCCTGGTATACTAATCTAATGAAAAATGTTTTTCTGTCAGCAACGATCCTTCTAAGTATCTTTCTTGTTTCTCGTTATATTTTTGAGCCAACATATCTTTATTATGAGTTTGTGTGGCTTGATATCCCAATGCATATAATTGGTGGAGCAGCCGTTACTTTTTTTATTGCATCAGTGGCAACGTTTCTTGGACAGAAACCAAGCGTCTACTATTATTTTGCTCTTTACCTCGCGGTCGCTGGATTATGGGAGACGTATGAATACATGAGAGGTATTGTTGTGTATGACGCACTCTGGAAGTATTTTGACAGTATTCAGGATGTGATTAACGGCGGTCTTGGTGCATTGTTTACTATAGCTCTCCTTAAAAAATAATATGTCTACTTTTTCAATTACATTTGCAGGAGGAGCTCAGATGCCTACGGGGTCAAACTTTTTAGTTGAGTTTGGGGGAAAGAAAATTCTCATAGACTGCGGGCTTGTACAAGGCGAGAAATACTCGCTGCCAACTAATAGCGAACCTTTTGCCTATGATGTAAAAAGTGTTGATGCGCTATTTGTGACGCACGGCCACTTGGACCATGTTGGACGTATTCCACGACTTGTACGTGACGGCTTTAGAGGCCAAATAATCAGTACTCAGCCGACACGTGAAATCGCTGAACTTATTATGCTGGACTCAATGGGAGTGCTTGGCAAAGAAGCAATGCGTGATAACCAGCCAATGCTATATGAAGAGCGAGATGTCTTCGAGAGTCTTCATTTGTGGGGAACAACGCTTGAATACGAGAAACCTTTTGTATTTAAAACTGATGACGGTGATGCAATAATCACACTACACGACGCAGGGCATATCTTGGGGAGCGCTATTATTGAGATAGCGTACAAAGGGAAGAAGTTGGCTTTCACTGGAGACTTAGGAAATACCCCATCTCCTTTGATGCGGGATACGACTCTTTTGCACGATATAGATTACTTAGTTATGGAAAGTGTGTACGGAGATAGAAACCATACAGATAAAGATAAACGTATTGAGATTTTTAAAGAAGCGGTAACTTCCACCATTAATAAAGGCGGAACTGTGCTTATTCCAGCTTTCTCTATTGAGCGTACGCAAGAGATGTTACTTGCATTTAATGAGCTTGTAGAAAGCGCGCAGATTCCACCTGTACCGGTGTACTTAGATTCGCCGCTTGGTATTAATATCACCAAAATTTACAAGAAGTACGAAAGTTGGTTTAACCAAAATATTGGGAATATTATCCGAGGGGGCGATGATATTTTTGCTTTTAAAGGCCTCGTGCAAACAGCTTCTCCTGAAGAAAGTAAAACGATTAATAACGATACTCGACCTAAGGTGATTATCGCAGGTAGTGGTATGAGTAACGGCGGTAGAATCGTTCACCACGAAGCAAGATATTTGCCGGACCCGAAAAGCACCATCGTCATAGTTGGGTATCAGGCGGTTAATACGCTTGGTCGTAGGATTGTCGACGGAGCAAAAGAGGTGATTATTCATAACAGTCCTGTTGCTATACGTGCGCGACTTGTAAATATTCACGGGTTTTCTGCTCACAAAGACTCTGACCGTTTGGTGGATTTCGTCGGTTCGACTGCAGCATCTCTTAAGAAAGTATTTGTGGTGCTTGGAGAACCTAAGAGTGCTTACTACCTTGGTCAGAAAGTACACGAAACATACCAGGTACCTGTTGTGGTGCCAGAAAAAGGGGATAAGGTATTTCTCGACTAGTCCACTAGTAAGTGATGGTGGGTACTATATACTAAACACATGAAAGAAAGAAAGATTACGATTAGTGTTTCTGGTGCGGCTGAGGTTGCACATTGTGGACCAACTGTTATTCCTATCGCTAAAGAAGTTGGTCGCGAAATTGCTCGCCAAGGATGTCAGATTATCACAGGGGCGACAAGTGGTTTTCCTATGTACGCAGCAGAAGGCGCAAAGGAGGCTGGAGGTGTGTCTTTTGGTATTTCTCCTGCCGCAAGCAAGAAAGAGCACGTAGAGGTGTATAGATTACCAATTAAAGCAATGGATGCAGTAATTTACACTGGGTTTGGTTTTCCAGGGAGAGATTTGATGCTTATTCGCTCAAGTGATGCGGTTGTGATTGGTTGTGGTCGTATTGGTACGATTCACGAGTTTACTGTTGCGTGGGAGGCTAATATGCCGATGGGAATTTTAGAAGGGGAGTGGCCAACTGATGAGGTTATTAAAAATATCATTAAAAATAGCGATCGCACAAATCCAAATATTATTTTTGAGAGTGATCCCAAAAGAATGATTGAGCGTTTAGTGGAAATGGTTCGCAAACAAGACGCGGCAAACATTCCAAACATGAGACTGTAACCCAAAAATTTCGGGAGATACATAATAAAAGCGGCGCCGTAGGCGCCGCTTTTATTATGTATACTTTACGCGTTAACTGTTTCTACAATACGCTTGAATGTCTCTGGGTTCTCAGCAGCCATTTCTGAAAGCATCTTACGGTTGATAACCATTCCTTTCTTTGTGAGTTTGTCGATAAAGACACTATATGTAACTCCATGTTCACGAAGTCCTGCATTTAGACGAGTTGTGAAGAGGCGACGCATGTCGGTCTTTTTATCTTTACGGTGAGCAAAAGCGTATGCTCCTGCTTTACGGATAGCAATCTTTGCTTCAACTTCTTTCTTGCTGCGTCCAAAACGGTAGCCTTTAGCTTGTTTGAGGACATTGCGACGGTGCTTAATCGCTATTTTACTTCGTTTTACTCGAGACATGGTAGTTTGATTATTTTAAATCGGTAAAGAATTATAGAAGGCCAGGGAGGAAACGAGATTTTTCTTTTCCTGTCATAGGGAAATCCTTTCCACGCTTAGCTGCTAGCTGCTTATGACGTGGAGCCTTTGAGTTGAAGTGGTTAAGCCCCGGTTTGCGGCCGATGATCTTACCATTCTTTGTTACTTTTAGGCGTTTTAAAAACGAGTTGTTTGTCTTCATAAATTCCGTACCTTCTAAGATAGTTGGGCTATTATATCATATTTAACACAAGGTATCAAGTGATTCTTAGGCTGCTTACTTAGCCTTCTCAATTACTATCATCATAGACTTTGGAACCTTTTTTAAAGGTTCAGCGACCTTGTATTCAGCTGGAATTACTGCGAGTATGCGATCCATTCGCTCTGCGAGAAACCCTTGATCCATATACTTCGTTCGTCCTTTAAGTTGGAGTTCAATTTTCACGCGGTGTCCTTCTTTTATCCATTCAGCAGCTTGCTTGGCTTTAATCATGATGTCGTGTTCAGAAATTGCAACACTAATCTGAATGTTTTTTGTCTCAGTTACGTGTGCTTTAGCTTTAACTTCCTTTAGTTTTTTCGAGGTTTCGTAAGTATATTTCCCGTAGTCGGCAATACGCGCAACAGGAGGTTCTGCGTGAGGGGATACTTCTATAAGGTCAAGACCGACAGCTTTTGCAGCTGCAATTGCTTCGTCTTTAGTGAGAACACCGAGGTTTTCACCTGTATGTCCAATAACCCGAAGTTTCGGAGAACGGATGTTATTGTTGATGTTTACTTTATCTGCCAAGGGATTTTATAAGGTAACAATATCATAAATACTCAGTATTTACAATCAACAGTATCTCTCGCCAACATGATTTCGGTCTTGATTCTTGTCGTGGTATAGTTCTAGTATATGGATTTAACTCTTGAATTAGGCCAGCATAAACTAAACATACGGGTTGCGGTCTTGGTTCGTACTACTAAAGGTGTCCTTTTTGAAAAAGGAAAAGATGGCTATTACTTTGCTCTGGGCGGGAGAGTGAAGATAGGCGAGTCATCGTTTGATGCTGCAAAGAGGGAAGTGCAAGAAGAGATTGGTCTACATGTTGACGTTCTTAAACTGGTCTCAATTGTTGAGAATTTTTTTACACACAAAGGATTCTCATTTCACGAAGTTTGCTTTGTGTACTTACTTGAAGATATTGTAGATCTGGAGTTGCCTGAAAATATTGTTGCGTTTACTGATGTGGATTTGCAGAGTAAGGATGTTAGGCCTGAGGTAATAAAGAAAATAATAAACGAAAAGCAGGAGGTTGTATCTCATTTTATTATTAATATTAATAACTAAGCTGGTATGGAAAATGGAAACAATCTTTTATTTTCTCGCCATTTAGATGAGGTTGATGAAAGAGTTTCATTTTTTAACTGACTTTGATGAAAAGCTTTTAACAGAAGGTTCTTGGGAGGAAGTCTTTAATCTTTTCTCTACGGTTTCCGCTAGGCTACCCTCTTTTCTAAAAGAGATTAGTTAGAAAGTTTTATCTAAAGGTACAACTTTAAGTTATTTCTTTGGTGGGAGAGGGAAAAATGCACTTGTTTGTTTTTTGTATGCCTCCCATTCAGGAACTCCCTCCCACTTTTTTTCAAGCATAGGTATGCCGGATACCTTAGTGAGTAAGTACGTGATAAGTAGAGGGGATAAAAATACAAAGTAGGTTGCTACTCCGCCAAACGCAACAAGAGCAAGACCCCACCACATCAGGGATTCCCCAAAGTAGTTTGGGTGCCGTGTGTATTTCCAAAGACCACTTTTCATAATGGTTCCTTTATTCGGGTCTTTATTTTGTATGAAGCGGTCTAGCTGCGCATCTCCAATTGCCTCAAACATGAAACCAGTTACCCAAAGCGCCAAACCAAGTATTAAAAGAGTTACGGCACTACTGCCACCCCTAAGGCTTAATGTGAAAGGAAGTAATACAATACTTATTACAACACCCTTTAAATCAAATATCTGAAGATATGAGCGGACTAGAACATAGAGCTGCCCCTTTTTGCTCCACGCTTCTCGCCACGCAGCATATCTAAAGTCTTCCGGCTTGTTTCTGTTTTTCTTGTAGATTCGATACGAGAGTCTTGTTCCCCAGATGTAAATACAAAGTAATAGGATGACAGAGAAGGGGGATAGAGGTGTAACGCTTAAGGTGAGCACACTAAGTACGCTCGCAGTTACTATAAAACCTGGCCCGTAAGCTATGTCTATTATGCTGTTGTCTTTTTTCTTGAGTGCAAGAAGAAAGAGGAGAGATGTATATAGAATACTGATAATAAGCGACGTTGTGTAGAGTGTGAGCATATAGTGAAGTATATCAAAAGAAAAGCGTATAGAGCTTCCACTCACAACGAAAAACCCCCTTGAGGGGATTTTTCGTTGTGAGTGGAAGCGGAGGGATTCGAACCCTCGTGTATAGTGGAATGATGTAAGAGTCTACAGTGTGTAGTTTACTTGTGGGTAATCATATAACATAAAAGTAAACGAAAGCGTTATATGATGTGCACGCAACTGATTCAGTTACTATAGCGTGCGAGACAGTAACCTACATCTACTGTTATTATGCCCTTATCTTATCCGTAGATACGAGAAGTAAGGACACCAGATCGGCGTAATTACGCGAATGCTGGAACGAGTCCGTTTGCCATGTATGGTGAACGGATCGCCGTTGCAGATTTGTTTGCAACATGGATAGTAGAATGTTTACGAGTAACTCTACCAGTCTCGACACAGCACCTACAAACAGAATCACTATATCAAAGCCAAAGTACGCTCCCATTTTTCAAGCTGAAGAATTTTTACTAGAAAAGCCCTTCAGGGGAGGAATACATTATACCATAATTAACCTTGCTAGTCAACGATATTTCTGTGGTCTTTCTCTTTTAATTTCTCACGTTTGTCCTGTTTATTTAACTTTTTACATACCGCGACATCAACCTTTAGACGGTTATGTGCTACAAATACCGAAAGAGGAACAAGTGTAAGATGTTCGTGTTCCATACCAGCAAGTTTTTCAATTTCTGTTTTTGTGAGGAGTAGTCGACGGGTTCTGTGCTCGTCATAGTCTTTTGCTGTGTTTTCTGGTTGGTAGGGAGGGATATACATGCCTACGATATACGCTTCTCCTCCACGAATAATCGCGCGAGCACCTTCAAGAGAGCCGAGTTTCAGTCGAAGGGCTTTTACCTCACCTCCGAGTAACTCTATACCAGCTGTATAGGTATCTCGAACTTCATAGGTGAGTCGTATTTTTTTATTTTCGAGTAGTTTCATGTAAGGATATGCTCTATTTTAGCATATGATAGAATACGTAGATGGCTAAGAAACTTACACCCGAAAACGACAAAAAGATTACTAATGTTGGCTCATTCCTTCGCAAGTCTGGAGGTTTTTCACAACAGCTCCTTACGACACTTATTATTTTCATGATTCTGTCATGGGGGTATTCACTTGTTTCAAATAAAGAAGCATCTCCAGTTATTTCGCTCTCTGAGTTCGCACTTCTTGTAAACAACAAAGAGGTTACATCAATTACCGTAGAAGGCGATAAGCTTACTGGTGAAAAAGCAGATAAAACTCTTGTTGAAAGTAAAAAAGAGCCATCTGCTTCACTTGTCGAGACACTTCAAGCTTACGGGGTGAGTACATCAACTCTTGCGACTACAAGTATTACTATTAAAAAAGAAGGCGGTTTTGGTTTTTGGGTTTCGGTGATTCCGATTATTCTTCCGATTGTCTTTTTGGCAATAATGATTTGGTGGCTTGCGCGTGGAATTAAAGGTGCAAATATGCAAGCTCTTTCATTTGGGCAGTCTCGCGCTAAAATCATTCACCCAGATGACGGTAAGCAGAAAGTATTATTTAAAGATATTGCAGGGGCCAAGGAAGCAAAAGAAGAACTTTCTGAAATTGTAGAGTTCCTACGCAATCCAAAAAAGTTTTTAGATATTGGAGCGCAAATCCCTAAAGGTGTACTTCTTATGGGGGCACCAGGAACAGGTAAGACAATGCTCGCTCGCGCGGTCGCAGGGGAAGCAGGGGTGCCATTCTTTCACCTTTCAGGTTCTGAATTTGAAGAAATGTTTGTTGGGGTTGGAGCATCTCGAGTTCGTGATCTTTTCGACATGGCAAAGAAGTCTTCACCTGCAATTATCTTTATCGATGAAATTGACGCGGTTGGACGTGCTCGCGCATCAAATATTGGTGGACAGGGAGAAGGTCGTGAGCAGACACTTAATCAGATTCTTGTGGAGATGGACGGTTTTGAGCCCACCGTTAACCTTATTGTGATGGCGGCAACAAACAGACCTGACGTGCTTGATCATGCGCTTTTACGACCGGGACGTTTTGACCGACGGGTAACACTTGATTTGCCAGATCGTTCTGACCGTGAGGCAATACTTAGCATTCACGCCCAAGGTAAACCTCTCGCAGAGGATATTAATCTACGGATAGTGGCTGAACGTACACCTGGATTTTCAGGCGCGGATTTGTACTCGCTTATGAACGAAGGTGCTATTCTGGCAGCACGAGAAGGGAGAAATAAAGTTGCGCAGTTTGATCTTATTCGTGCAATTGAAAAAGTAATGCTCGGCCCTGAACGTAAAAGTCATGTACTTTCTCTTTCTGAGAAAAAAATAACTGCATATCATGAAGCTGGTCACGCGCTTGTTGCCTCATGTTTACCTGACGCTGACCCGGTGCACAAGATTTCTATTATTGCGCGAGGAAGGGCAGGCGGGTACACGCTGAAGCTTCCATTTGATGAGCGAAGACTTATGAGCCGTGCATCGTTCCTGGATGACATTGCAATGTCCTTAGGTGGATATGTTGCAGAAAAGGAAATATTTGGAGACATCACTACAGGCCCATCAAATGACTTGCAAGTAGCAACCGCTATGGCCCGAGACATGGTTACTAAATACGGAATGAGTACGCTTGGTCCTATGGCGCTTGAGTCAGATGGCGCTGCTATCTATGGACGTGGTGTATACGGCAAAGACTACAGTGAAGCGTTTGGAGAAAAAATTGACGGAGAAGTTAAGCGTATTATGGATGAAGCCTGGGCGCGAGCGCGAAAAATTATTCTTGATAAACGAGATGCGCTTATTGCAATTGCAGAAGAGCTTATACGAGTTGAAAATATTGAGCGCGAAGAGTTTGAAAAGTTGCTTATCATCCACGGTATAACTCCAAAGAAAAAAGAAGAACTTATATAGCAGCTTCCCCAGGTGTTTATAGGATAGTCTGCTACACTTTGAAGTATGTATATTCTAGATAAGTATATTGATTGGCTTGTTGCTGGCGGGCTCTCTCTTATCGTGTATGGAATTATTTCTATTTTTGATATCAACTTAATTTCTTACGGTGTCGCGTTTACAGCTTTTACGCTTGCGCAGTTTATAAATAACCCACACTTCATCGCTTCGTACGGTCTTTTGTATGTTGACGAACGTAAACGACTCTTCTCGAATATTTACTATATTTTTGTAAGTAGTATCGTACCAGTGCTTCTCATTGGGCTTTTTGTGTACGCTGTGGCGACTAAGCAGCCTCAGATTATAGGGTTACTTGTGAACCTGATGTTCTTTATGGTGGGTCTTCACTACATACGACAGATTTACGGTATAGGGCTCATTTCTCTTGGGAAGATGAAGATCTTTTTACCTCAGCATATTAAAACTATCCTTAACTATTCACTCTTTCCTACGTGGTTTCTTTCGTATTTAAATGGGAACAGCGCGGTACATATAAATAACTTTTACGGGATTACCTACTCTTCATTTGGGCTACCAACTATTCTAAGAGACGTGAATACGATTCTGTTCTATGTATCTATTTTTGTATGGGTTGGAATCATCGCGTACATTGTCTATACGCACAAGAAGTGGCCAATCACACTAATTATTGTACTTGCAAGTATTTCACTTTGGCATTTCCCAGATTTTTATAACTACGGATTCTCGTACTTAATCCCACTCTTTCACTCATTGCAGTACATGCTTATTGTGGCTGCGGTTAAGCGTAACCAAATCGGCCAGGAGCAGAAATAGATTAAATATTTAGTGTATATGTGTACGAATGGTGTTATAGAGTATTTGGTATTTCTTTTT
>CAYVMF010000026.1:0-9372 GCA_964452605.1 uncultured Candidatus Saccharibacteria bacterium | reverse complement strand
AGACATGAGTGAGTACATGGAAAAGCACAGCGTCTCGAAGCTTATTGGTTCACCCCCAGGATATGTGGGCTACGAAGAGTCCGGACAATTGACTGAAGCTGTTCGTCATCGACCGTACGCAGTGATCTTGTTTGATGAAATAGAAAAAGCTCATCCAGAAGTGTTTAATCTCCTTCTTCAGGTGCTCGACGAAGGACGCCTCACGGACTCAAAAGGAAGAGTGGTGAACTTCAAAAACACCATCATCGTCATGACATCTAACATTGGAAGTCAGTATATTCAAAAGATGGAACAGATTGGATTTACTAATCATGCTGCGGGGTCTGAATATGTGCAAGTAAAAGAGCGTGTCATGGAAGCATTGAAAGAATTCTTTAAACCAGAATTTTTGAACCGTCTCGATGACACGATTATCTTCGATGTGCTTTCAAAAGACGAAGTTAAAAAGATTGTCGGGCTACAGGTGGAAGAAATCGGCAAACGGCTTCTTGAAAAAGATCTTGTGCTTGAAGTTAGTGATGAAGCTGCGCTTCATATTGCTGACAAGTCATTTGATCCGCACTACGGAGCTCGCCCGATTAAGAGATTTATGCAAACAACAATCTTAAACAAGATCGCACAGCTCATGTTGTCGAAAAAGTTTGTGAAAGGCGGCATTGCTTCCGTGTCACTTGATAAAAAGGGAGAGATTTATGTGGAAGCGAAGCGTCCAAAGAAAATACCAAGCCCGATACAGGTGGATGTGCGAAGTAAGAAACAAGAATCAGGTGCCTAGAAACATAAAGACCCTTTACATAAAGGGTCTTTATGTTTTACGTCGAATTTGCTATACTCTACTACTGTTGGCTGGCATGTTAAAGCATGTAGCATAGGTGGGAGGACTTGAAGCTAAGATCTAGGTTCTGCTAGCGCGTAAGCGCGGCGTTCTGAGGTCTCTGTCGATCCATAGATGAAATACCACCCTTTCATGCGGCCAACACTTTTGCGTCGGTGGTGGAGTGGTCAATCACAACAGACTGTAAATCTGTCGCCCTTCGGGCTTCGCTGGTTCAAATCCAGCCCGGCGCACCAATAATAATCAAAAGGCTCCCTTACGGGAGCCTTTTGATTATTTCTTCTGAACTGCGCTTCTCGCAGTAACTAGACTTGGGATTTTCTTTGGCCGTTTCGCTTCCACAGTAATCTCACCTTTTTTATCAAGCGTCACATCTGCCACACCACCTTTCACAAATTTCTTTGTAAGCATAAGTGTTGCGACAGTATTTAAGATGTGTGTCTGGATGTAACGTTTAATCGGTCGAGCACCATAATGTGGATCAAACGACTTTTCTGCAATATGACGTATTGCATCCTCTGTGATCTCAAGCACAATATCTTTTTCAAGCAGTCGCACTCGAAGCTTCTCGACTTGTAGTGTAACAATCTGTTTCACTTCGTCTTTCGTAAGCACGTCAAAGATTATCGTGTCATCAAGACGGTTAAGAAACTCAGGCTTAAAGTGTTCTTTAAGCGCATCCATTACCCGAGATTTCACCTGAACGTACTCACCACCGATTTCATTCGTTGAGAAACCAATCTGCTCCATCTTTTGAATGTACTGACTTCCGATGTTTGAAGTCATGATGATAATGGTGTTTTTGAAGTTAACAATACGCCCCTTACTATCTGTAAGACGCCCTTCATCTAACACCTGAAGAAGCACGTTAAACACTTCAGGATGAGCCTTTTCAATTTCATCAAACAGAATAACCGCATACGGGCGATGTCTCACCGCCTCAGTAAGTTGCCCAGATTCTTCGTAACCAACATAACCTGGTGGCGAACCGATGAGTTTAGATGTCGAGTGCTTTTCCATGTACTCACTCATATCTACTTTGATGAGTGCTTTCTCGTCGTTAAACATAAATGAAGCAAGCGCCTTTGTGAGTTCTGTTTTACCAACTCCTGTTGGACCTAAGAACATAAATGATCCAATCGGTCGCTCTGGGTCGTTAATACCTGCACGTGAACGACGAACCGCATCAGACACTTTTTTAATAGCCTCTCGCTGGCCAATCACACGTTCACCTAAATAGTCTTCCATCTTAGCAAGTTTTTCTTGCTCTTCTTCAAGCATTCGAGTAACAGGAATACCAGTCCAACGAGATACCACAGACGCAATGTCTTCTT
This sequence comes from uncultured Candidatus Saccharibacteria bacterium, assembly GCA_964452605.1. Lineage (GTDB taxonomy): Bacteria > Patescibacteriota > Minisyncoccia > Phycocordibacterales > UBA5272 > UBA11704. The sequence continues at coordinate 7,203 of CAYVMF010000026.1, read as the reverse complement.
CGTTAATTTCTTCTTTTAGAATACGACGAGACTTTTGTATCTTGCGAAGTTTTTCCATGCGCTCATTTAAGTTTCGTGTGAGTTCTGGAATTTGTCCATAACGAATTTCCGCTACACGAGTAAGGTCTGCACGAAGCTCTGCATTGTCAGCCTCGGTACGAAGTGCTTCGAGAGTTTTCTTAATCTCACCAATGTCCGTAAGTGTCTTCTTTTCATTTTGCCACTTAAGTTCAAGTTCACGAGTTTTTTCTTTCACGTTCGCGATTTCTTCTTCGATTGAAGCGATACGCTTCTTTGCAGAAACACCATTCTCTTCATCATCTGAGTACGCGATGAGTTCTTTTGTGAGCGCCTCTTTTTCAATCTCAAGACGCATAATCTTTCGGTGAGCTTCATCAAGTACCGGAGGTTTGTTCTCAAGTGCAATTCGAAGAGACGAAGCAGCTTCATCGATGAGGTCAATTGCCTTGTCGGGAAGAAAACGAGACGTGATGTAGCGAGTTGATAGATTCACCGCTGAAATGAGTGCGTCGTCTGTAATACGCACACCGTGGAATAGTTCGTACTTTTCTTTTAGTCCACGTAGGATTGCAAGTGCATCTGCTTCATTTGGCTCTTCGACAAATACCGGCTGAAAACGACGAGCAAGCGCTGGATCTTTTTCAATATGTTTCTGGTACTCTTTAAGCGTTGTCGCACCAATAGCGCGAAGCTCACCACGAGAAAGTGCAGGCTTAAGCAAGTTTGCAGCATCTGCTGATCCTTCAGCTTGTCCCGCCCCTACAATTGTATGGATTTCATCAATGAAGAGAATGATGCCGCCTTCTGAGCGTTCGATTTCTTTCATGATAGCTTTTAGACGCTCCTCAAATTCTCCACGAAACTTTGTCCCTGCAATCAGCATCCCAAGGTCAAGCGATACGAGCTCTTTATTTTTCAAACTCTCTGGCACATCCCCCTTTGCCATACGAATAGCGAGGCCTTCTACAACTGCAGTCTTACCGGTTCCCGCCTCACCAATGAGAATCGGGTTATTTTTTGTACGACGTGAAAGTATCTGCATGAGACGCATGATTTCTGTATCACGACCAATCACAGGGTCGAGCTTATCCTGGCGTGCGAGGTCAGTAAAGTTACGAGTGTACTTCGCGAGAGCTTTATTCTTCTTTGGGCTTTGTGATTCAGTTATATTCTGTGCACGAAGCTCTTCAAGGATGTGGTATGCGGCGTCTTTATCAATACGAAAACGTGCAAGCACTTCACGTACTTGTCCCTGCGCATCTAAAAGCGCCAAGAAGAGATGCTCCGTTGAAACGAACTCGTCGTTAAGTGCCTGAGCTACTGTTAAAGAATGTTCGAGGGTTGTAGCAAGCTCAGGAGTTAAATACATCTGATATGACGGACTCATCGTAGCTGAGCCACCCGGAACTTCTATGGCGTCTACGATGCTATCAGTAAGATGAATTACATCTATTTCTAATTTTTCTAAAATAGCATGCACAAGGGACTCTTCTTGAGTGAGAAGAGCTCCCATTAAATGCACTGGATTCACCTGATTCTGCCCGCGTTCAATCGCAAGCTCATGAGCACGGCGAATTACTTCTTTTGCTTTGGTGGTGAAATTGTTAAATGCTGGAGGCATAAAGGGTTCGTTTGAAGCTGAAAGCTTGGCGCTTAAAGCAAATACAAGTTCACAATTCTAATAATACAATCCGGGGATACTCACCATATACAGACGTACGGTCCTACTCTTTTCTTTCATCTTCAGTGTAGCAGTTTCAGGCCTTCAATCGTGGTGGATAATCGGTAAATACGGTATATATTATTTCTAACAAATGAGCAGGGAAAGTCAAATGAAGCGGCGCCTACGGCGCCGCTTCATTTATCCCCCCTTATTTCTGATACCTTCCCTCTACAACCCTCCAGTCAATTGCGTTCATGAAAGCGGTGATATAGTCAGCGCGCTTAAGGCCGTAATCAACAATAAATGCATGTTCAAATACGTCCATAATAAGAAGTATCTGGCAGTTCGCAAGTAACCCTTCGTCGTGCTCTCCTATCCAAATCACTCCTACAGTATCATCTCTTTTTACAAGAGCAACCCATCCGATACCACGAAACATGCCTACATTTTTTGTAAAATGAGCATAAAAAGCGTCGTAGCTTCCAAAACGTTCAACAAGCGCTTTACCAAAAACACTTTCTGAATCAAAAGCGGCAACTTCTTTCGTCATGTTTTCAAAGTAGAGCTCATGAAGCTTCATACCGTTGTACTCCCAACCGTATCTTCGATGCAACTCTGCAGACTCTTCTTTATGAGCATCATTGCCTTCACTTCTTTCAACTCTAATCTCATTCATCTTCTTAAGAAGTGTATTAACGTTAGTTACATACCCCTGATACAGCGTGAAGTGATTATTAAGTAATGTATCCGAAAAGCCCGTAAGCCCTAGTAAATGTGAAAAGTCTTTTGCTTCGTACATAGTTGTGTAGTTATTATTTAGTAAGTATACCAAACTGAAGCTTAATTTCCTTAATCGCAGCGACCAACTTCTCCATGTCTTCTCTTGAGGTATCACGGCCAAGCGTGATGCGTATATTTTCCAACGCTTCTTGTTCAGTAGCTCCAAGCGCCTCAATAACATAACTACCATCTGTTTCAGAAGATGCGCACGCTGACTTATGAGACACAGCGAAACCTCTTGTGTCTAAGCGCAGAATCATTTCATCGCTTGGAATACCTGGAACACGAATATTAATATTATTTGGCAAACGCAGTTCTTCATGCCCTGTACCACGAGCACCATAGATAGTTACATCTGGGACTTCTTTTACTATTTCTTCAAAAAAATAATCTCTAATTGCCTGTAGCCGCATAGATTCTCGCTCTCTCATGTCTACTGCTTCTTTAAGCGCAACAGAAAAAGCACTTGCGGCCGCTACTGACTCTGTACCACTGCGTAGGCCTCGTTCTTGGCCACCACCTAATGTAATAGGCTCTACACGACATCCCTCTCGTTTATACAAGATAGCTGCACCTTTAGGCCCATACACTTTTGAGGAGTTTACTGTCATGAGATGTGTCTTCAGACGCACCACGTCTAAGTTTAGATAATTTGCAGCCTGACATGCATCTATATGAAAGTATGGGTACGCATTAAAAGCTCTACCCTCTGTACGTTTCCATTCTTCAAGTGCTCTCCCAATTTCTTTTACGGGCTGAATCGTTCCAATTTCGTTGTTGGCATACATCACAGAGACAAGAATAGTTTCTTGGGTGAGAGCTTCACGTACATCTTTTACTTTTACAATACCGTCTTCATGTACCGGGAGATATGTTACTCGCACCTTTCCCTTTTTTTCTAAATCACGAATTGGCTCAAGAACACTTGGATGCTCGATTACTGATGTAATTATGTGAGGAAGAGCACCTTCTGACTTCTGACTTCTACCTTCTACCTTCATGTACCCCTCGTAGGTTCCCATCACTGCAAGGTTACAACTCTCTGTTCCAGAACTTAGGAAAGATATTTCATATGAGTGTGCATTAAGCACTCGTGCGATTGTCGTACGAGCCTGATGAAGCACACGCGAAGCCTCATCCCCTTCACGATGAATAGCTGATGGATTTCCATACAGAGAAAGCGTACGAATAAGTTCAACTTCTGCAGCTTTACTTATGGGGGTTGCCCCTGCGTTATCCAAGTAGATGCGTTTTGATTTTTTAGAAAATAAACTAAACATACCGATACTCTATCATATAAAAAGACAAAACCCGGGAACATCTAAAACAAAAAGCACCCGCAGCGCCCGCTCTGTAAAACAAAGCTAAGGAACTGCGGGGCTTCGATCACCGGGGAACGGTGATCAGGACAGCGGACGTTCAGCGCCGAAGATGGCGACCTGGCGATGCGCAAGGCCAGCACGGTACTGCCCGCCTGTGCCCACGACCTTGTCGGAGGAACCGTTCTTGGGCGGATCGATGGTCACGGCCACGTCATTGGTCAGCATGTTGGGCGCCGGCGCATTGACGATGACTTCGGACTTCTTGCCCAGCAGCACGGCGTTGTCGGTGCTCACCAGCACCTTTTCCAGCGGCACGCCGTTTTCGAAGCCCAGGCCCACCGAGTACGGCGAGGTCTTTTCGGCCTTGAAGTTGGCGACGAAGGTCAGCAGGCCCAGTTCCTTGCCAGCAGCGGCGAAGTTGGTGGCCTTGGCCGACAGGTCCGTGGACATCTTGAAGGCAATGGCGGGTGCGTACTTGGCGGTCATGCCGCCGGAACCACCGCCACCGACCACAGCCGATGCGCCCTGCTTCAGTTCCAGCATGTTGGTCTGGGGGGTGTTGGCAGCGTAGGCGGTCGTGGCCAGCAGTGCGGCTGCGGCCATGGCCGCGAGAAGCGATTTCTTCATGGTTGGACTCCGATTGCACCTTCTCAGGTGCGGGTTTGATTTGAAGCAAAAGAACTTTCGTGCGGAAGCACGATTGTCCTCGTACTCCGCGATCGCAGATTGGGGGTTCCCTCCCTGCTTTCACAAGCCTATCATTTTCCCACATCAAAAAACAAGTGTTATACACACCTGCCGCCTGCAGGTCTTTTTTGATACACTAGCGCAACAATGAAGGAAACTTTTCTCACGCTCACACTTGGTCATCCTACAATCCCCCTTGCGGTTGCAATTAGCGTACTCCTTTGCTATGTCGGCTATCTCCATTACAAGCTCTCTCGCTTCACTCGTGGAGGTACAGCTTCATCTCTTGAAGCAACGATTCTCGCTTGTCTTGAAAGTGTAAAAAGTATTGAGGACCGCAACGAACTAATTTCAAAACATGCGCTTTCACTTGAGTCTAGACTTTCACACTCTTTACGAAACGCACAGACGGTTCGTTTCAAAGCTGTTGAACAAGGAGGCTCTAACCAAAGTTTTTCTGTCGCACTACTAAATGAAAAAGGTAATGGTGTTGTACTCACGACACTACATGTACGAGACCGTATCAGTACATTTGCAAAACCGATTGAAAAATATAAAAGCACACACGAACTTACTGAAGAAGAACTAGAAGTTATAGAGAAAAGTAAGACAGAACATAAAGACACTCGCTAAGGAGCGAAAGCCTAGTAATGATAGTGATTTTGTGGTATAATTATTCCACATTTTTATGTCTACAACTTCAAAAACTGAAAGCATCTCATCGCGTCAGCCAGTCATCGCGGTACTTGGGCATGTGGATCACGGTAAGTCATCTCTTCTGGATTTCATCAGAAAATCAAATGTCGTTGACGGAGAGGCCGGTGGTATCACCCAAAGAATCTCTGCATATGAAGTAGCTCACAAAGGCGAAGGAAAAGAAACTCGTAAAATTACTTTCCTAGACACTCCTGGACATGAGGCTTTCCAAACCATGCGTGAACGTGGTGTAGAAATAGCAGATATCGCAATTCTAGTCATCTCTGCAGAAGACGGCGTAAAAGCCCAAACACTCGAAGCGTGGAAAACTATCGATGCGAGAAAACTCCCCTATGTAGTTGCGATTAATAAAATCGACAAACCAGGTGCAGACATCCAAAAAACAAAAAACTCACTTGTTGAGAATGGTATTTATATTGAAGGGTACGGTGGAGATGTGCCATGTGTAGAAATCTCTGCAAAAACTGGCCAAGGTATAGACTTCCTCATCGAGACACTACTTCTCCTGGTTGATATGCACGAACTAACTGCGAATCTAAGTACAGACGCAACTGGATATGTGCTTGAAAGTTTTGTAGACCAAAAGCGTGGTATCTCAGCAGCGCTTATCATCAAAGACGGCACACTTCCTGCTTCAGGAGCAATCCTCGCCGGAACAGCACTTTCTCCTATTCGTATCATTGAAGACTTTACAGGAAAGCCAATCCGCACACCGCACGCAGGTCAGCCAATAAAAGTAACAGGTTTTGACGAGATACCAGCAACTGGTGCAATTTTCATCTCTTCAGACGATAAAAAAGAAATAGAAAAGCTAAAACAAGAAGCAGTGAGTAACGCTGTAAAAACAGTTGACGACCCACGTCTCTACCGTAATGCGAAAGTAGTTATTCCTGTTGTTGTAAAAGCAGACGCAATCGGAACGCTCGAAGCTGTTCGCAAGGAACTTAAGAAGCGCGAGACTGACGATATTAAAATTAAAATTATTGGTGAAGGCATTGGCTCAATCACTGAAGGAGATGTGATGCTCGCCTCATCTGACGAAAAAACAGTTATCCTTGGTTTTGCGACAAAGCTCGACCCACGCGCTCGTGAGCAAGCTGATAGATTTAAAGTAACACCACAGGTGTTTGATATCATCTACAAACTCGGTGAGTGGTTCGACACACTTGTAGAATCTCGCCTACCATTTGAAGAAAAAGAAGTTGTACTAGGTACGCTTAAGATTATTAAAATCTTCAGTACACAAAAAGAAAAGCACGTAATTGGAGGAAAAGTAGAGACTGGTAAGATCCAAAATGGTGTACTTGTAAAGATTATGCGTCGTGGAGTACTACTTGGTCAAGGACGTATTGTAGAGCTTCAATCTCAGAAAATTAAAGCAAGCGAAGTAAACGAAGGAAATGAGTGTGGGCTTATGGTTGAAACAAAAATTGAAATGATTCCAAGTGATGTACTTGAAGCGATTCAAACTGAACGTCGTCGTATTTAACTTTCTTCACATATATGTTACCGAATCCAAACAAAGGACCCTCACAGCGACAAACTCAAGTAAGTCTGGAGATTCTCGCAATTGCTCAAGACTTTTTTCAGCGTGAGTCGTCTGGAGCTTCACTTATTACTGTTACTCGTGCAGAAGTTTCCCCTGACATGCGACAAGGAACGCTTTTCATTACCGTTCTCCCAGAGAGTAAAGAAGCTGCTGCGCTTGATTTTGCAAAACGTATGCGCACAGACCTTCGAAAGAAAGTAATGAAGCGTCTTCCTGTAAAAGTAATTCCATTTTTTGAAATCGAGATAGACTACGGAGAAAAGAACCGCCAGCATATCGACGAGCTACTCCTAAAAGAAAAGCAAGCTCAGAAAGCGTACGAAAAAAGTATTAATAAAGAAGAAACTCCTACTCAGATAGAAGAATAAAGAAAAGAAGTGCGACGCCTACGGCGTCGCACTCCTTTTCTTTATTCTGTGCGCTCTAGCGGACGATTTTCGAACTATCGACTGGGTTAAGGAATA
>CAYVMF010000025.1:6767-9797 GCA_964452605.1 uncultured Candidatus Saccharibacteria bacterium | reverse complement strand
CTTCCTTATGAATAAGGTTAACACTTGGATTTAAGAAGTCATACTGAGAAGAAGCCGCTTTTAGAAAAAAATCCTTCGCTCCACCAAAGATAAAAAAGAACAGGATACCAGCTCCACAGAAACCCAGAAGATATGGTACATATTTTTTTAGATATTGGAATGAGTATGGGGTTACTTCTTTTTTCATAGTTGAAACAAATATACTCTAGTCTACTACAGACCCTTCTGTAGACATGGGAATACCGACATTATCTTTCTCTTGACTTGAAAGAACTTCGTCTAAGCGAAACTCTACCTTAAAGTTTTCAAGTGCCTCACTATTCTCATCGGAAAAAATTTCACCTGTCTCTTCTTTCCAAAACAAAATACTCTCGCCAGTCACAATGACTTTCCACGGTAGATCTTCGAATGTAACCTCCCCGCGCTCCCCTTCTGAGACGTCAAAAGGTTTAACCTCTTTTACTTGGTATGTCTTATGCTTAGTATCGAAGGCGTACATCTTCTTGCCTGTATCTGCTCGCCAAAAAATATAACCATCTTTAACCCCAAGAGGTGAGGTAAAGTCTATCTCTGTACTTGTAGCAACCTGCAAACGTTTATTATTTTCAATATCGTACATCCAGAGACTTCTTTTCGTAGTAGTGTCTTCTCCTGTATACAGACTGACTACCGCAAGGTATGGAGTGAGCCCCTTTATTTGATGTAACCTTTCCTCCGCAAATAAGAGAATTTTTTGCCCAGTTTCATCGTCTATTTCTATATCTGTCGCGTTCTGGTCGCTATCAACCCTTGTATCATACTTTTTTTTGTACCCAATCTGTAGCTCTATCGCGTCAACGTAAAGCGTTGGCACCTGATCGAATGTTTGCAGACTCTTAACCTTTACTTGTAATGACTGTAAACTCTTCCAGGTTGTACCAACTTCGTAAGGAATAGTAAGTGGGTTGGAATTTATTTCAGATGGCGCAAATGTCGCCAAACTAGTCCAGTTCACACCGTCAAACGTATACAATACTTCAACAAACGGAGGAAGTATTGCTTCTAACCTCTCAGCTTCTTTCTTTTGTGCCTCTATAACTGTTGGGTGTACTGGTGTTGCTTCTTCTGGTTCTTCCATCACAATAGATTCGTCATTTTCTGCTGGACGATTCTCGGGAGCCCCACCCTCTGCTTCCGCAGAAGGTGCCTGGGTAGGTTCAGTTGGTTGGCTAGCTGACTCGTCTGAAGTAGGCTCTTGATTTTCGACCACTGTTTCTGTAGATGTCACTTCAACAGTGTCTACTTGGGTCGTTTCTGGAGCAGCTTCAACTACTGGTTCTTCCACAACCGGAGTTACTTCTACTGGGGTTTCAGTAGACTCTTCTGCGTAGGCACTCTGCACAACGGCTCCAATAAGCATCTTAAGTATTCTTGATGAGACAGGTTCTGGCTCACTTGAGGGCGAAACAGTTTCCGACTGCACAGGCGGCTCTGTTGACTCTGTTTCCGCTTTTTCTATAACAGCTTCCGTCTCTACAGAGGCGGGAGTCTCTTCAGGTTGAATTTCTGCCTCTTCTTTTGCTTCAGGAACTTGGCTAGTAAAAGTTACAGTTTCTTCTGGCGCATCTAATATCTCCTGAGTGCTGGATGCAAAATCTTCACTCACAATATCCACCACATCCTGAGTTTCTGAAGGCGTAGACTCTGGCTCATCACTCATAGGAGCCTGCCAGTGAACCACAAGCTTCGTATCGTGAGGCACTGTTCCCGCAGGAACCTCACCTTCGAATGAGCCGCAGTAAAGCTCGGCATGAGTGTTTGCTGTTAATACAGCACTTGTGTTAGCACTATATGATACAGGGTCTGAAGGAGCACCTGACGCGTTATTTGGAACAGCCCAACCTCCAAGACATGTAGAGGGGTAAAATAAAACGGTATTTGCCTTAAGTAAATATGGTGCGAAACTATATATAACGAGAAGCCCTATTATAGTTAGTGAAATCGCCCGACGAATAATAACAATATGCGGAGGAACGTATTTAGAAAATGCAACGAGTTGTAGCGATTGAGTAACTTTATCTATATGAGAGTCTAAAATTGTAGCCTTACGGTATAAAGGAGACACACGTAAAGGAGAAGATGAAGTGCCACGTCGTACCATGATACCAATTAGTATAGCAAGCAGATACAGATATTTTTCTCTGCCATCCACAATATCAAAGACCGCCACGTGGACGGTCTTGAACAACGACACCTGCTTATCAGCAAGGAGGCGACGGTGGATACCAGTTTTCGCAATCGACGGCAACATTGGAAACGTGACCATCGTCAGTTTTTCCTGCCACTTTCACCCTCACCGGCAGTTCCGGCTTTGGGTATGCACACAGGGTGTTGAGCCACCCGTCCATCCTGAAAAACGAGCAGGCAGTATCCTCGTCTTGAGTCATGTAGAGGATTTCTTTGGGCGAAAACCCACAGCCATCCTTCTTCAAGACCTCGCGGACGCCAGTAGCCGAGATTGGCGTATCCCTGAATATCAGGTCGTCCGGTCCAACAACGACAGTTTCTGCCGTACCCGGAAAGCATTCCAAAAATTTCTCTGACTTATTGACTGCCATTCTGGTTCTCCAGTTGTTACATTGTTTAAAATCCGTTTGTAATTAAACTACATATTTTAGCTTAAGTCAAATTATTTTGTATATTCTGGAATATCTGCGGCTTTTTGTTCAACTGAACTCGCGTCTCGTATATGTCGAGCACTTCCTTTTGGAACAGCCTGTGTATAAGGAGCCTCGTAAATATACTCTGCAATATCCCACATATCGTCTTCCCTGGTGAGCCAAGAAGTGCCGAAATGATTCATAGAGATGGCTTTGGAGAAGCCGAGCATCGTCTTCTCTCCATTCTTGACTAAGAAGTACTCATGAAAGTACGACATGGCGAGTTCCCTCACTGTTTTGTAGACAGGATCTCTGTATCTAAGAACTGCGTGATTAGTCTTACTTATCGCACCCCAATAACCATTTTCTTTAAATAGTGTTACCACATGGT
>CAYVMF010000025.1:0-6667 GCA_964452605.1 uncultured Candidatus Saccharibacteria bacterium | reverse complement strand
GTCTTACTTATCGCACCCCAATAACCATTTTCTTTAAATAGTGTTACCACATGGTCGTCATCTCTTGTATCAACTTTTAAATTAAGAATGAGGGGCCGTCTACCCTGAAGTAAAAGTGCTGCAGCGGCCAAAAAACCCCCTTCTATACAGTGCGCTTTTTTTTCACGCATAACCCTCCTAGGAGACATACAAGTCTCACCTTCTTTTTCAAAATTAAAAGGTATTGAATCGAGGTAATCTTGAATCTTTGCTGGAGAATTTAACTTCCTTAAAAAGACCTCTTCTTCTTTTGTCAGTAAAAACATTGATACAAGTATACCAGTACCTTAGTTTCTTTTTGTAATAGTAAAGGTAAATAAGTACTCCTCACTTGTAATGGTGTGTACAGAACTTGCCGCCGGAGAAACAGAAGTAAGTGTAACAGTCTCAGCTTCAGTCGTAACACTTTCTCCAAGTGAGAGTTCCTGTGTAGATGCACCAAGCCCACTTTCGATAAGTACTTTTAGTGTAACCGTACCCGCCCACACACACTGGACATCAGTTGGACATCTACTATCTTGAATCACAGTAAGTGGAATAATACTTATACCAAGCCCCTGTCCAGCAACACCAAGCTTCGTACGTATAGTCGTTTCCTCTTTTGGTGAGGTGTCTGTGGTAGGACAAACAAACTGACAGTTTGGCCCTGTACGCCCCACGTACGTGCCGTTAGGGCACTGCATAGCATCTGCTGTACAAACTGTCATTTCACCACCCTCTGCTACATTTTTAGGCGTTTGGTAAAAAGCCCATACCCCGTACGCAACAACTAAAGAAATCCCGGCCAAGAGCACGCCAAGTATTCCTGTCTTTACTACTTCTTTCATGTTATGAATGACGCACGAGACTGTAAAATCTTACACGAGAAAGCCTTTAACGAAAGGTAACAGACCCACTATCAAACTTCAAATCAAAAATAAGTTCTCCTTTAGAAGTAAAGTGGTACCCGGAAGTATCTCGAATAAGTTCCGAGAAAGTTATTTCCTGTGAACCTTCGCAATACATTTTTGTAGAGGCAAACTGCCCAAAAGAAATAAGTCCATCTTTTGCTGTATATAATCCGTTAATCCTGTTACAGTCTGTTGTTGCTGAAAAAGTCCCATCTTTGTTTAAGGTAACAGTAAATACATCAGCTTGTTTAGGTGTAATAACTCGTTCATCGTTATAAAGCACACTTACCCAAGTCCATGTTTTCATATCTAAGCTCATTCTCTTTGGGTCAGCTTCCCCTTCGAAATCCTTCACAACTTCACCAAATTGGCGAGCAACTGGATCTAAAATGAGAGTGATACTTTTACCTACCAAAGGTTTAGTCGCGAAACTCTCTCCTGACATACGATCCGCGTAAGTAACCACAACTGACTTACCAGGGCCAGACTGTGTAGCCTGAGGAGCAATACGGTCACCCAAAAACACACCTTCGCTTCCTAGGTAGCCACCCTCGGTAGCAAGTGCAGCAACCACATAATAAAACGTACCACTACCTCCTGTTGTTTGAGTAAGTAAAAATACAACGTCTTCTTTACCATCGTCATTTAGATCTTTATACAACTCATTTCCAAAATACTGAGTAGTAACTTTTGAAGCAGAACCGGGTGCAGCCTCAATTTCTGAAACTCCATTTTTCAAAATAATACTTTCACCTGCAATACGGTACTCAGCATCCTTAAAAGAGTTCGAGGTGTGTGCTTGCTTTTCATTATAAATATAGTTGTTAAAAAGAAAGAACCCACCCACAAAAGCAACTACTACCAAAAATCCAACTGTGCGCCCAACAAAAAATTGTCGTATATTCATACAAGTAAGTATAGCACCCTATAATTATTTCTCTTTCAGCTCTGAAACTAACATTTTAAACCAAACTTCATATCCCGCAGATGAAGGATGAAATGAATCGGCCGCAAAATACACCTCAGGTTGCTGTATAAAAGGGTCTTTATCAGCTGACTCATACAGATTTATGTATCGCACACCGTATAAATCACTCATCTTTTTAAATAATTCGTGATACTTCAGGTTTACTTTTGTATAAAACGGCCTAAGAGGTGGCGGGATAATAGGTGCGCCCCCTACGTTACCCGCAGAGATAAAAATAACAGTCTCCCCTTTTTCTGACAGATCCTTAAGAAGAACTTCAAGATAAGGAGAAATTTCTTCTGTTGAAGAAAAACGCATAATATCATTCGCCCCGACCTGTAACAGGATTACGTCATACTTATTTTGTGTAGCGCGCGCAAGCTGAGATTCTATATCTTTAATACGTGCACCTGAAACAGCATAATTTTCTACATGAGTGGCGTGTATATGTGCTGCCACTTTTGCAGGGATAGAATCTGCTTTCTCTGTTACACCAACTCCCACCGCAGTACTATCTCCAAGAACGAGAAGTGTTTTACTTCTGTTATCTGTAATATGTGAAAAAGGAATAGCTTCACTAACAAGCTCTTTACTTACACTAAGTTTCTTATAAGAAATTGAACCCCAGTAAAAAACTAAAACAAGAACCACAAGAATAGTAATCACAACGGTTTGCATCTAGAGAGTATACCAGTATACCTATACAGGTTGGTCTGTTGTACTGTCTTTGTCTCTAAGAATAAAAGATTGTCCATTACAAATCTTGATTATTTTCAAAAAATATTGTATAATATTAAGTAATCCTGAAAGCCGTTGAATATCTTTCATTTCTCGTGGAGACCACTCTCTACTTCCATTGTTCAAATATTTATAACTAAAAATATCTTCGTAATCTCGATATTTTCAAATCAACGACTACGCTTTCTACGTACCCATGAGAATATAGAGACAAGCATTCTCTCGTATTACTTACTTACTTTATAGCTAACGCTATTAACTCAAACAATATATGAAAAAATATACTCATGCTGGTATGGCAAGCGTATTCGCGGTTCTCCTCTCAGTTGGTCTTACTTCACAAGCACTCGCTTATACTCAAATTCAAACACAGCTAGACTTCGGAGAAACTAACTCCGACGTTACAAGTCTACAGATGTTTTTCAAGGATAACTCAATGATTTACCCTGAGGGTCTTGTTACAGGATACTTTGGAGGTCTTACTAAGTCAGCCGTACAGCGATTCCAGGCAGCTTACAACTTAGACCAGGTTGGTCGTGTTGGTCCAATGACACGAGATAGAATTAACACGCTTATCTCTTCAGGTGGATGGGTGACTTCTGATGTATCTGGCCCACAGATATTTTCAGTAACAAAAACTATCACTACTTCAAATGCGACATTCACTTGGAGTACAGACGAAATTGCATCTGCAAAAGTATTTTATAGTACAAACCCAGTCACAATGAACGAAGGTGACATTAACTCAGTTGGCTTTGGTGCCACAAATGGTATGACTGCACAAAATGATGGCCTTTCAAGAACATCACAGCAAGTTACACTTTCTAACCTACAGTCAAACACAAAGTACTACTACACACTAGTAGCTACTGACCTAAAAGGTAATGTAAGTGTCTTTGGTCCAAACCATACGTTTTTCACTAACTAATACACATTAGGTTGGTAAATAAAAAGACCCCGTAAGGGGTCTTTTTATTTACTGTTCATAAAGCGCTGCGTTACTTCTGATATTTTTCAGTAAGATGTTTTGCTGCTTTTGAGCTCATCGCAAAGAGTGTAACTATAAGACCAATAACTCCAGCTACCGTAAACACAAGCGCAATGGCGCGTGCTTGACCTGTACCAAACCACGAGCCGATAAGCACAGCTCCAAGCCCAGTGGTCATAAATGGCACAACGAAGAAGTGTGTCATTGGACCAATAAGAAACGTAGTGAGCGGCATAACCGCAGACTCAAGACTTTGACCAAAACCAACAACTCGCCCCTGCCTCTCAAGTGGCACAACTTTTTGAATGACAGTACTTTCACAAGCTTCCACAATAGGCGCGCAGAACATCCATGTAAACATACCTACGATAAGCAACCATATCCATGGTTGAATCGTGAAAAGTATACAGCTTGTCCATATGACAATATTCACAAAAAAGAATGTACGCACAGGACTTTTACCGAGACCAAACTTACTCACAAGAATTCCTCCTCCGATAAACGCAAAACTCATCATACCGAAAAGCATTCCCCATGCTTGGACAGACATAAGTGAAAGGCCGTATGCATCCATAAGGGCCATAAAGATACCTCCGAGAAGATTATTAAACGTGCTAAAAATAATGAAAGCAAATAACCCTGGAGTCTCTCGAAGAAGTTTAAGAGTGCCCCGTATATCTAATTTACCCTGCCCTGAATTTTCAAGATGAACTATTTCTTTTTCCGGAAGCGAAATGGAAAGCATATGTAGTAGCGCAACTGTCGTCATAATAATCGCCAGCACAACCGCAACACCCATTCCTGCAAATCCAATCACAAGCCCGCTTAATACAGACGTAACACCAAAAGAAATCCCACTTACAATTCCAACTTCTCCATTTGCTTTAGCTCGTTCATCTTCATTAAAAAGAATAGTTACGCACGGGACTACCGCGATAGTGCGTAGGTTTCCTACAATTGACCCAATCATCAGCACTATAATAAACAGCCAGAGTGTCCACGATGTCGGGTCTTTAAATAACGCTTCTGAGCCACTGAGATATACAACCCCTGCCAGGATATATACCACAAGAGAGATTAGACTTGAGTAGACCATCACTACTTTCTTTTTGTTGTGGTCTACAATAGCGCCGAAGTTAAGCGCAGTAACTGCGTTAATGACAGCAAATATTCCTGCAATAAGCGATGTCGCAAGTATCGACTGTGTTTCGATGTACACCCAAAAGGTCACTGCAAACCATACGAAAAAGTTAGTCACCGAAGCAAGTAACGTGTTCCCAAGCAGTGAATAAAAAGTCCTTTTATTTGAAACTAGCGACATAGTCGTGAAAGTATACCAATGTATCGTTAAATAACTACTTACATCTACCAAATTTCATATCCGTTATCCGACGCCCATTCCTCTAACGCGTTATCGATGAGATACGAGTCTACTTCTACTTCCCAATAATTATCAGCTCCGTACCCTTCCCCAGTACCGTCTGAGTTAAGCAACGCATTAATATAAATATATCCACCGTTGTCAAAATAAATACTTTCTACTTCACCGTTTGAAATTTCAGCATCAACAGTGTAGAAGTTACCGCTTTCAAAAGAATATACTTCAATCGTCTCTGTACCGTTTATATACTCTCTAATCTCGTCCCAATACTGGTCCAACGCCTCATCTCTATCAATCTTTGATGTTCTACCTGGTTCGTAATAGTTTACCGAGTCATACGACGGCGCAAGGTATGTCTTTGGTCGCTCCGCTTCTTTTTCATTGGAATGAAAAAGAGAAGCCCCCACTAGAAATACAATAATATAAATAAAGACTGGCATAGATGTGTCTGTTTTTTAGAGCCTTAATATAACTAAGTCTATACCCATATTTACTCTGCGGCTAGTATCGAGTTAGCAAATGCTTTTGTGTAACTTAGAAAATGCCCTGTACCCTTTAGCAAGTTCTGAGGGGTAAGCACAGTGGAAGCGTTAGCTTCTTGGAACGCAATGAGAGCATTCTTTGTTTTTGCTCCGAAATAAGTCGTCTCGTTACCTAAAGAACCTACACCTTTAGCTGCCACAGGAAACCCATGTGTATTTAAAAATTCCTGAAGTTTTTTAACCTCCTGATGCTCCGCACCTAGTCTAAGATTTTTAGTAAACTGAAAGCCTTTCCCTTTTGTAACTGGGGTTGTTGTGGCTACTGCTTGTACTGATTCTGTAACCGTTGGAAGAGATTGAACTGGGGCAGCTGCGAAGTATGAAGCAGAGTATGTTCTAGATGACGTATTTGGTGAGCCAAATATAGCAAATATAGAAAAGTGTGGGGCTGTACAAGTAATGGTATTTGTACTTTGATTGATTGAACAATCATTGAGTGAAGACCATGCATTGCTGTGGTAGTGATACATTAACAAACTACTTTCTTCTATTCCTCGGATATCACTATCTGTATACGTGTAAGTGATCGTTACAGGAGCATCAAAAGAATCTAACACCGTCGTTGAATCAATAATAGCTTTAACGTCAAATACTACAGCACCTACTTTTTGAATCACTGTTTGAGGCATGCCAATATCTTGAAGCACGTTCGAAGAAGGAAGTGTCTGCAACTGAATTACAACTGACGAAGAAGTTGACGTAAAGTTAGCTGGCATACTTACTGCAAGGGTCGCCTCATCGTGACTTAATGTTGTGGTTCCTCCAGTATTTGCAGCGACAACTCCAGCTGCCATGTTTGATGGAGTTGAGCTAGCCGCACATCCCAGAGTAGTAAATGTCTTATCAGTAGAAGTTGCCGTGTTGGATGCACTATCAGTAGACACAACCGCATAGTGATAGGTTACGCACGGTACAAGCCCAGTGAGAGTTACCGTGTGAGAAAGAACAGATGATACGTTCGTTTGAGTTGTTGTTCCGTAAGCTGTACTTGGTCCATACACCACTCGTGAAGTACTATTTTCATTTGTAGTCCACGTCGTGGTTGCTGTTGTCGTGGTTGCAGTTGCTGCCACTTCAGTAATCATCGGAGCCGTATAGTCACCTGTTGTAAAGTTCCACGTC
>CAYVMF010000024.1:0-9934 GCA_964452605.1 uncultured Candidatus Saccharibacteria bacterium | reverse complement strand
GCCAGGTTTGTTCTGGATACACATACGTAGACGGCGCATCACGACGTATCGTCGCAAGCGTCTTTGAGAATAGCGCTTCTTCTTCACCTTCTTCAAGAAGTTTTACGATGCGCTCTTTATACCCCTTTTCAAGAAATTGAGTTCGGTCTTTGCGGAGCACTTTGTACATTTCCTCAATTGTTCCAAAATCTTTAATGAGCTCAGTAGCTGTTTTGTCCCCTATCCCCTTAATCCCAATGATGTTATCTGATGGGTCACCCGCGAGACCTTTGTAGTCTGGAATGTGCGATGGACCAAAACCAAAACGAGTAGTTACCGCCTCTTCGGTATAGAGTGCTGTGTCGTTTCCACGCTTTAGCGTATACACAACCACGTGATCATCATCCACAAGTTGTAACGTGTCCATATCACCACTTGCGATTATCACTCGTACGTCTTTTTCTTTTTTTAACTGCTCAGCGATTGTGCCTAAAAGATCGTCAGCTTCAAAGCCTTCAACTGCATACACAGGAATGTTTAAATCCGCACACAACTTCTGCGCTACTTTAATTTGTTCGATAAGCGCATCGTCGGACTTTTGACGACCCGCTTTATACCCGTCGTAACTCACATGACGAAACGTAGGTTTTGGTAAATCAAAACACGCCGCGACATACTCTGGTTTAATGTCAGCATAAATACGAAGCACCATCATGATGAATCCGTAGAGCGCGCCTGTCGGTCTTCCATCTCGCGTAGCGAACCCCTGCATCGCGTGATACCCTCGATGCAAAATAGCGTGAGCGTCAAGCAATACGATTGTTTTTTTAAAGTGATTATTTTTCATATGCGAGTGTTATCTTTCTGCTGTGCTCATCAGTTACTTCAAGTGTCATGATAAGGTCTGCTTCTAAGTAGCTCATTTTTGATGGCCACTCTACAATCACAAGTGTTTGAGGGTCTGCTAGGTCTTCTTCGAGTCGTAGCACTTTTGCTTCCTTTGGATGAGTAAATCTATACGCGTCGATGTGTACCAACTTTCGAAAAAGTGTATGCGGAGTACGGTATTCTTTTTTAAGAATAAATGTTGGACTATGCACCGAATCCTCTACCCCCAGAACTTCTGCAACCATCTGAGTGAACGTGGTTTTTCCAGCACCTAAATCCCCTTCCAGCAAAATAGTGGCGGCCCTATCTCGTGAACGACTAGAAAGCTCTGAAACGACTTTCACA
Source organism: uncultured Candidatus Saccharibacteria bacterium (assembly GCA_964452605.1). GTDB lineage: Bacteria > Patescibacteriota > Minisyncoccia > Phycocordibacterales > UBA5272 > UBA11704. The sequence continues at coordinate 8,722 of CAYVMF010000024.1, read as the reverse complement.
GCAAGCCCCGGCAGCTCTTCTAGTGTAAGGCTGTATATCTCCTTAGCATCTTTCATACGCCCATAATACCATAAAAGAGCGGCCCCTTCGGGGCCGCTCTTTTATTTTCTACGCACAACCTAGGCTCACATAAGGCATTGTGAAACTAGTTTAGTGGTGCTGTTCCTCTTTGTGATATGAGGACGCAACACTTCTTCCCAAGATAAAGATAATGAAGAGAATTGCGATAAGTGCAAGCCACTCAATTAAACTATCTGGCAAGAATCCACGATCTCCGTCTGCACCAATTACATGCTTAGCACCTGTACTTGGAGTTTCAGCAGCTGGAAGAATTGAACCAACAACATATGCAGTCACCTCATCCTGTGCATCAGCACCATTTGCGGCTTCTACTGTATACACGAGGTATCCTGTTGTTACGATTGATTTACCAACTTGTGCATTTGCAGTTACTTTCCCAGTCCATGAGATAGTTCCTTCAGCCTGCGCTGGAAGACTTCCAATCTGTGTAGTAAGTGTACGAGTAGTTACATCGTATCCACCTGCTGACACATTTACAAGGTCAATTTCTGCTGGGATAGTAATCTTAACCGCTACATTAGTAAGTGTTGTGTCTGAGAGATTCTTGTATGCAAGTCTGTACGATACAGTCTCACCCACTCTAAGCTCACCATTTACTTTTTCAACCTGAAGCGTTGCGAGCTTCTGTCCATTATTGATCAGTGTCGCAGATGAGCGTGAACTAAGTGTGAGGATTGAACCATCAGAACAGATAATCTCTGGCTTCTTTGTGACCACAGGCTTCTTAACTGGTTTTGGTGTCGTTACCGGTTTTACGTATACCGTAGCTTTTTGCTTTGTAGTGAATCTCACGATTTCACCTCGTACTTCACCGTATGAGTTACTCATCATTGCGCGACAGTAATATGTCGTACCTGGTTTGAGGTTCGTAAGAAGGTTAGAGAACGGAGCAGACACAGATGAACCGATAGCAGCCTTTGCTGTTGCGCGTCCAAGGTTTGCTGTCTCACCGTATTCGAACCATCCAGTTGATGGGGCACCGTTTGCGATAAGTCCGATACCGTTACAACGTCCTGAGATATTAGTTATTTCTGTTACTGGACTTGTAACTACGTTATTAAACTTAACCGTAACTGGTGCTGGGATGGTGATAGTTCCCGGACCGTATGACCCTTCAGTTACGATAGTTCCGTTGGCACATACTCGGTAACATGTCTGACTAACTGGAACACTTGTTCCGTTAGCACACACCTTGTACTGTGAAGGACAAACTGATGTAAGAGGAATTGTTGTTCCGTTCCAACATGTTTGGTAGTTCACGGTTGGGTACACTGGGTACGGCTGAGGTACTGGATATGGAACTGGGTACGGTTGTGGAACCGGGTATGGCTGAGGAAGTGGGACAGGAGCAGGAGTTACAGGTGCTGGACACATTGTGTTTCCATTTACTGTAGCGCCGTTAACTGAACACACCTTCGTACAGTTTGGATAGTTGTAGTGGTATGAACTTACGTATGGATCAGATACATACTGACATGTAGGAGTAGGTGTTGGAGTAACAGTCTGACACACACCGTTGATTAGATTGAAACCACTATTACACTGACAGTTTCCGTTAACACGTGTTGAGTTTGCAGGACACTGAGCTACGTTGTTTACACAACTTGAACCACCCCATGTTTGGTTACTGTTACAGACGTAACAAATATTGTTATAAAGATGTCCACCATTACATGTAGGTGTTTGTGTTCCACCACCAACAACAGTATTTCCTCCTGTGTTTCCTCCCCATAGAACTACTGGGGCTGCGTATGTTGAGACACCGCTGTAGAATCCACCAACGTTTGATCCGTACCCGTAACCTGAAGTTACTGTAGTGAATGTACTTGGTGATGAGTAAATAGGTGAAGTGTAGTCGTAACTGTAACCTCCTACAACCATAGGATCGTAACTCGGGGTTGTGTAATCATATGAATAGCCTCCCGCATTTGACTGAACGTTATTGTAACCACTTGTATAGTCATACGAGTACCCGCCTGCATTCTGAGTGCCAACATTGTCGTATGAAGTATAGTCATATGAATAACCGCCGCCGTTTGATGTAACTACATTATTTGTTCCAGTGTAGTCATATGAATATCCTCCTGTATTCTGCTGAATAACGTTACTCCCACCAGAATAGTCGTACGAGTACCCACCTGCGTTTTGTACTTGAACAGTTGGAGCTGTGACGGAGCTATAGTCATACGAATATCCAACACCAACTGAAGCGTTGTCTGAGAAGTCATAACTATAACCATCGTTCTGAGCAATAACAGGACTAACCTGGACCAGCAGAAAAACAGCTATGAGAGATGTCGAGATGAAATTTTTGTACGTGAGGCTCATATAATTGTTTTATTAAGTTTTTATATTATATACTATTAAATTGAATTTGTCAATAGCAAGAAAAAACACCCTGCTTTGCAGCTAGGGCGTTTTATTTCGAGGTTTCCCCCGAAGGCCACTTACTTCGCGGGAGCGAAGATGGAGGCGCCGTGGTTGTTGTTCACGTTTGCAGCACGGGTAATCCCGCGCTTTTCGGCCTGAGCTTTTGCCCAGACGTCACATGCAGCACGGATATCTGCAGCCGAGTCGGAATTGGCCGGGACATGGTCCTGTGCCACACCGTTGTTGAACTTGGCCTCGCAAAAGGCCAAGAACCGGGCACCGGTCGCAGTACCCCCGGCGGATGCCGAAGCAGGAGCCGAGACAGACACGCGCCCTTGGGCGCCGTGAACGATGGCCGGATTGACGACCCGGGCAGCTACGGTGGGTGCAGAGTAGACTTCATCGTTCTCGCCCTTGCAGACGCGACGGATGTTGCCATCCGGCAGCTGGAATATGTGGTACGATTTCGTACCGTCACATTCAGCAGCCTTGGCGCGCAGACCCGCCAACTCTTCTGCCAGGCGCTTCACAGTTTCTGCGTTGGCGGTGTTGGCGGGCGGAGCCGCAGGACGGCGGACGACCTGCTTGAGGTCTTCACCGCACTTGGCGATGGCAACAGCGTTTTTGCCGGCCGCTTTCGCGGTAACGGTTTTCTTACTGCCGTCTTCCAGCTTGCAGTCCACGTTGGCGTTCGCCGTCGTGGGATCACTGGGATCCGTCGCAGCGGGAGCCGCTGCAGGCGGGGCCGATGACCCTGCTGCTGGTGCGGTTTGGCCGAAGGCCAGGGTCGACAGTGTGGCAATCACCATAACGGAAATACATTTTTTCAGTTTCTTAATGTTGGCCTCCTTGGCCTGTGTGTGGTTTATTTTAGAAAAAAACGACGTACTCTTTCAGAAAGTCTTTCGACAATCCGTATGAGATAACATATAGTATACATTAAATTATAGAAAAGTCAAGGGCCCAGATCTTTTCAGATTCTGGGCCCTTTTTGTGATTTACGGGGTTTTCTCCCTTATTGGCAGCGAGCGAGCCCGTTGCCAACCGGCACTTGTGGGCAGTCAACCCGTGTACCGTAACGGAACAATCCTTGAGGCGAGTTACCGCCGCCGCCGAATTGCCCACCCTGGACTACCAGTATGCGGGGCGCAGCCCGCGGGCCATCAGGGGTCTGACAGAGCCAACGCCTGACGGCTTGACCCCTGTCATCCTGACGCCATTCATAGCCCAGCTGATGACCAGGACGGCAAGCGTACCGGAACTGGTAGTCCTTACCGTCCGGTTCTTTTTCCGTAACAATCACGGACTGCGGTGCAGGCTGGTTGTACTGGAAAACCGCGTAGGAATTGGGATTCTTGGCGCTCGGACCCATTGCTACCAAGCAACCAGAAAGGCTTGCCGAGACAGCGAGGACCAAAACGACACGGAAAAACGAGATGAAGTTCATGATGGCCTCCTTGGCCTGATAAGGTTTGATGATGTAAAAGAAGATTCACACCCTGTGTAGACAGACCGTTGGTCAATCTACTCGGGATGTGTGTATTATACATGTTTTTATACTTTTGTCAAGTATCTTTCTTGAATATAGCAACATAAAAGGCCCCTTTTGAGGGCCTTTTTGGCAAGTTTATGATACTTGCAAACGTAGACGTAGAGGTCAGCGAACTTGGGGCGAACCCGGAAATCCGGCCTCGGTGTCCTGGAAATCACCAGGGTCTTGGGGCTGTGGTGCCGGTGGAACAAACGGAGTAACCGGAGCAACAGGCTCGAAAGGCTTTGTGGTGTCTTCCACGCGAGTCCTGTACTCCGTAACGAGCCGGTCGTACTCGTCCTTACCGCGAAATAGCTTCACAATGAACGCCGCCATTTCGACGATAAAGATGAGAATGAAGATGACCTTGATAGACCGGTTTTTGTCCGCGAGGTCCTTCATGATGCGCACCCGCTCTTCGGGCCCCACCGTCTCTTGTGCTCGGCGTTTAGCATCCGCAAGTCCGCTAACAGCGTCCGCGAGGGCTTTTGCTTCGACACCCGAGACCTTGATCTTCTCGTACTCGGCCTGCTTGCGGTCGAGCTGAGCAAGGACTCTTGCCGCCTCTTCTGGGCGCTTAGCGTCTAGCCATTGCTGGTAAACGTTACGCTCTTTTTGGAGGTGGTTTTCCCAGTCTTCGACCATCTTGCCGTACTTGCCACGTGCGGCCGAGAGGCCAGCTTCGTACGGGCGCACCATTTCAACTGCGCGCGCCGCAATTGCACGTTCGATGTCGTTTTTGAACGCAAAGTCCACAACGGCGCCCGTGTTGATGGTGGCGATAAAAAATACGAGCCCTGCACGAAACCCGTACGTCGCAACCGTCTTGCTGTAGGCTTTGGCGAGACGTTTCCATTTCTCAGAACGCGACTCACCCTCAACGTTCATCTTCGGGCTAAGCCCGTCCATAGACGAGAGGATGCTCGCATCCAATTTGGAAAACAGCAGGAACCAGAAGATTCCCCAGAAGACACCGAACAGGACATACTGCGTCATGTTCGTGGCCGTAGCTCCAGCTGCCAAACTAGACGCGCCGACACTGAGCAGGAGCACAACCCCCGACTCTTGGCGCTTCGAGATGGTGTGAGCATCTCGGCACTGCTCCAAGAGCGGTAGTGTGCATCCAGCGTATCGGGCGAACCCGTAAGGACGAATGTACCGCCTGGCGAACCAGGCGAAGATGACGAACGTCGCTAGCGCAATCAAAGCAATGAGTACATAGAAACCCCGCTCCCACTCCGAATTCAAAAAGTCCATATTCCTATCCCTCTGGAAGTAAATGTAAAAGAATGACTCAATTCAAAAATCTGCTTTTTACAAACAAACTTTCAAACTGATACGGCGCTTATTATATAACATATTTATTGATTTGTCAATGTATCTTTCCTATCCACTCAAGCAAAAAGCCAAGTACTATATACTGTGTCCATGACCATTACCTTTGATGATGCGGTTCAAAAACACAAACTTGAGGACCTCCATAAAGACGAGGAGGAGGAGCTGGTGAAAATCCTTTCGGACAAGTACGGACTCCCCTATATCGACCTGCGTGGTATCGCACCTGAGCCAGACGCGATGCGCGTTGTAAAAGAAGAAGAAACTAAAGCCGCAAGTGCGGTGCCTTTTAAAATAGTTGGTAGGAAATTATACGTAGCAACAACAAGTCCAAGTAATCCAAAGTTTGAGGAACTGTATAAACCACTTGAACGAAACTACGACATTCTGCTTTTCCTCTGCTCGCATGCTTCACTCGAGCACGTCTTTGACCGCTATAAAGATATAAATGAAAGTGCGAAAGTAGTAAGTGGGGTACTCGCTCTTACCAAAGAGAACATGCAGCATTTGATGACCACTTTTGACACGGTGGACGAACTCAAAAAAGAGTTCGAGCAAATGGCACAGTCCCAGCAACTGTATAAAGTTACGCACCTCATCGAACTCATGATGGCGGGGGCGCTTCGTTTTGATGCGTCTGACATTCACATCGAACCTGAAGAAGACAAAGTGCGCCTACGCTACCGACTAAACGGAGTACTTCAGGACGTGGCGTATTTTGACTTCGCTTCCCTTAAACAAATGACGAGTCGCCTCAAGCTTCTTTCTGGACTTAAACTTTCGACGATAGCAAATGCACAGGATGGGCGTTTTAGTGTGGACCTAGGTGAAGTGGAAGTAGAAATTCGTGTGTCTATCATTCCTGGAAACTACGGAGAGAGTTTTGTAATGCGACTTCTTGACCCACGTCATGCCGTTTCAAACTTGGACAATATCGCCTTCCCTCCTAAAATTCGTGAGCTCCTTGACCGCGCACTTGCGAAACCAAATGGAGTGGTACTCACTACAGGTCCAACAGGTTCTGGAAAAACAACTACGCTATATGCGTTTTTACATAAAGTGTATTCACCTGAAGTAAAAATTATTACGATCGAAGATCCTGTTGAATATCACTTGGAAGGTATTACTCAAACACAAGTGGAGGAAGAGAAAGGGTACACATTTCTCTCTGGACTTCGCGCAGCGCTTCGACAAGATCCGGATATTATCATGGTGGGAGAAATCCGTGACCAAGATACTGCGAAAGTTGCGATCAATGCCGCACTTACTGGACACTTAGTATTTTCAACACTTCACACCAACAACGCTGCAGGAACTATTCCACGTCTCATTGACCTTGGTGTAAATCCAAAAGTGATTGGCGGAGCGCTTTCAGTTGCACTTGCTCAGCGACTTGTGCGAACACTTTGTAACGAATGTAAAAAACCAGTAGACGCAAACGAAAAAGAGGCACGTATTATTACAAATATTTTAGGGGCGATGAAAACCGAAGGAAAAGAAGAGTCGATGAATGGCTTTATACCAGATACTCACTATAGTATATTCGCCCCTGTCGGGTGTGAGCACTGCGGAGGTTCTGGGTACGCTGGACGTGTGGGAATATTTGAAGCTCTTGTAGTAACACCGGATGTAGAGCGTGCACTTGTGGGTAATCCAGGTGAAAGAGAAATACGAGATGCGGCTCAAAATCAACGAATTCCGACACTACGTGAGGATGCTATACTTAAGGTATTGGCAGGCCTCACCTCAGTTGATGAAGTAGGTAAGGTTGTCGATTTGTATTCAGAATAGAAACTACCTAGAGGGTTTCAATAAGGTTTTCAGATGCGCGGCGCAGAATATTTTTGCGACCAAGGGGTACACATAGTACGACGCGTGGAGTAAAAATATTCTGCAACAAAGCAGATGAAGCCTTAGTGAAAGCCGAAAGCCCATACACCTCTAAGCAACCCCTTGGTGAAGAACAAACCTTCGTAAGGATAGGCACAGTGTAGGAAAAACCTAACCAGACCGTCCTTCGAATTAGTGAGTGCTGAATAATCAGCGATTGTTTAGAGATGTATGGGCTTTGACAAACGTATTCTTAAACGACTGCTTGTTTAAGAATTAACTATACTAGATTATAGCATATAAAAAATATTTGTCAAATACCCCCAACCATGACCGTTTTACCCCCTTTAGACACCCCTATCGATGAAACCGAGACCAGGCACTTGGACGTAACACTACGCCCTGAGCGTTTTGACGACTACATCGGACAGGAAACCATAAAAAACAATTTACATATTCTACTCACCGCCGCAAAAGAGCGCGGAACGCCTCCCGAACACATCCTTTTATATGGACCACCGGGCTTGGGTAAAACAACACTTGCGCATTTAATAGCGCGAGAACTTGGAGCCAACTTAAAACTCTCGAGCGGTCCAGCAATTATGAAAGTTGGGGACCTCGCAGCGATTTTAACCAACCTCACTCCTGGGGATGTCTTATTTATTGATGAGATACACCGACTTAATAAACGTATTGACGAAGTACTTTACCCTGCTATGGAATCAGGGAAACTAGATATTGTGATTGGTAAAGGACCATCCGCTCGAACAATACAATTAGACCTACCACCCTTTACTCTTATCGGAGCAACCACTCGTATCTCACTCCTCTCTTCCCCTCTTCGTTCACGATTTTCTGGTGGGGTATATAGACTTCAATACTATACAGAAGATGAGATTACAGAAATTGTAAAACGCAGTGCTACGATTTTAGGAACAACTATTCCTACTGATGCGGCATTTGAGATAGCGCGCAGATCCCGCTTTACTCCACGTATCGCAAACTACTATTTAAAGAGGGCTCGTGACTACGCTCAAGTACATAAAGCAAATATTGATAGAGAGGTGATTAACGTAGCACTTGCCATGCTTGAAATAGACGAATGGGGACTTGGCATCTCAGAACGAATGGTACTTAATGCAATTATTAACACATTTAATGGTGGTCCTGTAGGACTAAACACTATCGCAGCAGCAACGGGAGAAGAAGAGGCAACTATTGAGTATGTTACGGAACCGTACCTCCTACAGATTGGAATGCTAGAGCGTACTTCTCGTGGCAGAAAAGCCACAGAAAAAGCCACCGCGCTTTTTAAAAAATAAGCGGCCCGCATACGCGAGCCGCAAATTCTGTGAAACCTTTGTCAGGTCTTGAAGCTGCCGCTTTCCAGGAAATACCGAACCTGGTCAGCAACTTTCTTGGAAAAGAGCATGGATGTGTGCCCCTCGAAGAGCTCCATGTGGTGATCAGCACTTGGCGACTTCTTCTCACCAAGTGCGACGGTGCCGGCGTGTACACCGGAAAGCACACGGAACAAGAGGTTGAACCCACGCGACCCTTTTGTTCCTGCACGCA
>CAYVMF010000023.1:607-10593 GCA_964452605.1 uncultured Candidatus Saccharibacteria bacterium | reverse complement strand
CAGGAGATTGAAAAGGCTTCATTTGAAAAGCTTTCAAAGCAGTTCGGGTATACAAATACTATGGCTGCTCCTCGCCTTACAAAGGTAACGGTATCTGTTGCGACAGGTACTGCAATGAAAAAAGACCGTAAACGAAACGATCTCGTTATGGATCGTCTTGCGGTTCTTACAGGACAGAAGCCAACTCTACGTAAAGCAAAGCAGTCAGTTGCATCATTTAAAACTCGTGAAGGGGACCCAATCGGTGTTGCGGTTACACTACGTGGTGCGCGTATGTTTGGTTTCTTGGATAAAGTACTAAACGTAGCGCTTCCTCGCACGAAAGACTTCCGTGGACTTAACCGTTCGTCAGTGGACGCTATCGGTAACATGACCTTTGGTATCAAGGAGCATACTATTTTCCCAGAAATTAAGGACGAAGAACTAAAAGATGTCTTCGGCATGGCTATTACTATGGGGACTACTGCGAAGACAAAAGAAGAGGCGACTGCTTTCTTCGAGCTAATTGGTGTGCCTTTCAAGAAGGATAACTAACTATAAGTGATTCTCTAGTAAAAACCGCCCGTACGGGCGGTTTTTACTGCACTTGACAAGTATTCGAAAATAATGTAGGGTTAGGGTCATGAAAACAGGAATTAAACATAGTATTGTCGTACTAGGCATGTTGGTAGGAACTGCCGGCTCTGCATTTGCAGGCTATTTTAACCCTACTCCAATTACTAATTGTAACGTTCAAATTACATCAAATCTAAGCACAGGCTCAGAAGGAAATCAGGTTCGTATTCTCCAGAATATTCTTGCTCGTGGAGGCTACCTACACGCAACACCAAACGGTCATTTTGGTCCGTCTACTCGTGCTGCGGTTATTGCTTTCCAGGCGGATAACTATATTTCTCGTACAGGGACAGTTGGAGCTGCCACTCGTAACGCGCTTAACGAACGAGCTTGTGATAGCGACGTAACTGCAAATGGTTATTCATATAACTCATACGGATATGGTTATACATCGGGTTCTACATATGTTGAGTCATACGACCCATATGCTCAGGTGATTTCTCCAATTACTCAAACTCCTGTTGTGTACAATACGCCAGGTACTGTTGTGGTTAACTCTTCAGCATACACAGGTGGATTTACTCTTCCAACAAACGTAAACACATACTCAATTCCTACTACCCCAGTAATTCCTTCAACAAGCTCTGGAATTTCAAGTACAAATATCATATATAATCCATCAACTGGATATACATACGGCATTGTACCGACACCAGGAACACTTACCATTACAACTCCTTTTGCTAACTCAGTGTACAAAGAAGGGGACGTAATAAACGTTGCTTGGACAACAAGTAACTTACAAGCTGGATCATTCCGTGTATTCCTCGAGAATACTCAGTCTGGACAGAGCAAGGAAGTTGCACAAACATTAGGAAGTAATGCATCATTTACTCTTACAAAAGAAATTCTTGACATCGTGTGTTCAACTTCATGTTCAACTATTTACGGATACTCAAGTAAGGATGCTTTCCGTATTATCGTAGCGACTCCACTTACAGATATCGCAGGACAGACATCACTCTTCCGTGCTACAGTAGCGCCGATTACTATTAACCGTCCACAAACTCCAGGTATTGTAAGTGTGTCAGCAAGTAAGACACCGGTAGACTCAGGTGAAGTATTCCGTCTCTATGTAAATATGCCATCAGGGCTCTATTGGAATACAGGTGTCTACGGACAGTATTCATACCGAGTAAGTGCTGTATGTCAGACTACTGTACAGGTAAGTATTGCCGGTACTCCATGTGGACAGACATTTTCACTCCCGGTAACTGCTAACTACTCTCAGCAGGAAGTGCCAGTACGAGTTGCCAACACTTCTTGGTACCGTCAGGATGTTTCTTTCCGTGTAGATGTAGTAGATACAGTGGGTAATGTCGTTGCGACGTCTCAGACTTCAGTAACAATCAACCCAGCACCTTTTAGCTGGTAAGGGGAATAAATACAAAAAGAGCGCGGCCGAAGGCCGCGCTCTTTTTGTTACTGAGGGCTATACAAGTAAACCTTTTACATAGAACATGATTGCGCTCACCGTACCCACAAGTATTGTCCCCCAGATTATGTCTACAAGTGTGAGAGACCAAGGGTAGTCTTTCAGTGTTGCAAGGTTGGTAAAGTCATAAAATGCGTACATGATAAATCCAAGAAGTGCACCGTATAGAAAAGCTTCAGAAACCGTAGCCACTCGTGAAACTACGAATATCCAGATACCAACCACTCCTACAAGGTACACGAGCGGAACAGCAGGGAGGTATGGCACTAGGCTCCCGTTCTCGATTGAGACGTGGCTTTGTAATTTTTCTAAGTAAAATGTCTTTGCGATATTTGCGAGCCAAATGTAGTCGAGCACTATAAAGCTTACGATACCAGCACCAAGCGAAAGTATAATTTGTAGCATATACCTAAAGTATAGCGCAGGTGTCAGAAAGCGCCTTGTAATAAGTCAGTATTTGTGGTATTATCGCCTAACTGTCTGTAATCCGTGTATCTCCGCAAGTTCTAGACATCTTCTAGTATTTGCGCACATATTCGCGATATTCAGACAGTTAATTAACTAACAACAACAATGGCAAAAACATCAGTTATTGCACGTAGCCGAAAAACTCCAAAGTTTAGTACTCGCGCTACTAACCGTTGCTTTAAATGTGGTCGAAAGCACGGGTACATGCGTGATTTCGGGCTATGCCGTATCTGTTTCCGCGAACTCGCGAACGACGGTATGATCCCGGGTATTAAGAAGGCTTCGTGGTAATCAAACAAATCTATGGATCCTATTGCAAACATGCTTATCGCTATTAAAAACGCTGGTCTTGTAAAAAAGGCTACCGTTAAACTCCCTCATTCAAAGATGAAGGAAGCGATTTGCGTACTTCTCAAAGAAGAAGGGTATATTAAGACATTCCACACAGAAGGGGATGCAAAGAAGACACTTGAAGTCGTACTTGAATACAAAGGTGGAAACCCGCGTATCAACGAAGTAAAGCGTATTTCAAAGTCTTCAAAGCGTGTGTATACAGGAGTGAAAGATATCACTTCGGTTAAATACGGTCATGGCCTTCGAGTGCTTTCGACACCAAAAGGTATCTTGACTGACAAACTTGCCCGCAAAGAAATGGTCGGCGGTGAAGTATTATTCACAATTTGGTAACAACAAACGTATGAGCAGAATAGGAAAACAACAATTAAGTATTCCAGCAGGTGTCGAAGTAACATTTGATGCCCATGCTGTACGTGTAAAAGGCCCTAAGGGGGAACTTACTCGTGCACTTCGTGATGAAGTGTCGTTTAAGACTGAAAATAACACTATTACCTCAGAGCCTCGTCGTAACGACAAGTTCTCTCGTTCACTATGGGGAACATACATGTCTCATATGAAGAATATGATAACAGGTGTGGTTACTCCGTTTGAGAAGAAGCTTCTTGTAGAAGGTGTGGGACTTAAGTGGGAAGTAAAGGGTCCTGATCTATTTATGAACCTTGGGTTTTCACACCCGGTTATCATGAAGATCCCTGAAGGACTGACAGTAACTACAGAAAAGAGTGCGCTTACTATTTCAGGTATTGATAAAGAAGCTGTCGGACTCTTTGCAAACAAGGTACGCCAAATGAAGAAGCCAGAACCGTACAAGGGGAAGGGTATTCGTTACAGTACTGAAGTTATTCGTCGTAAGCAGGGTAAGAAGTCTGCATAATCTGTAAGATCAAAGTAACTATATGAAAACAAACATCAAAACAGAAAAGCGAGTACGTCTTCATAAGAAGATTCGTTCTCGTGTGTCAGGGACAGCTGAGCGTCCTCGACTTGCAGTCTTCCGCTCTAACCGCTACATGTACGCACAACTTATCGATGACATCGCAGGGGTAACTCTCGCGTCTGCATCTGATATCTCTCTTACAGATAAAATCTCAAAAGTAGAGCGTGCGAAAACAGTAGGGAAGAAACTTGCTGAAGAAGCAAAGGGTAAAAAAATTACTGCGGTTGTATTTGATCGCGGCGGGTTCTCGTACCGTGGACGAGTACAGGCATTAGCTGACGCAGCGCGTGAAGCTGGCCTACAATTCTAAACCTTCTTAATTATTTATGTCAGAAGAAAACAAAACAACAGAAGGAACCCCAGAAACAACAGTTGCGACAGGAAATGTCGCTGTTGCGGAAGAGCGAGCACAAGCTCCAGCTCGTGGTGGCCGTGGACAAGGAAAGCCTGGACAGCGGGGTGGACAGCGTGGCGGAGGTCGCCCACGTGCTCCTCGTGAGAAGCCAGAGTTTGACTCAAAGACTATCAGTATTCGTCGCGTAACACGTGTAGTATCAGGTGGACGCCGTTTCTCACTTTCAGTTGCTCTCGTTGCCGGAGACCGTAATGGTCGTATCGGACTTGGAACTGGAAAGGCGATGGACACACAGGTTGCTATCGAAAAAGCGCTTAAAGCTGCGAAGAAGAATATGTTTACGCTCCGTATGTCAAAGCAGAAATCACTTCCTCATGACGTAACTGCAAAGTTTAAGTCAGCCGAGGTGATGATTATGCCAAACAAAGGGCGTGGACTTATTGCTGGATCTTCAGCACGTACAATTCTAGCGCTTGCTGGACTCAACAACGTTACTGCAAAGTTTTATTCTGGAACAAAGAATAAACTTAACAACGCTCGCGCAACAATGAAAGCACTTCAGACGCTTGCATACGCTCACGGTGAAGCACCTGTAGCGGCAATTAAAATTGCAGACGTTGTACCTGTTACTGAAACTACTAACTAAACCACTATGCAAATACACGAAATCAGACGCGCTCATGCGCATAAGAAAAAGAAACTCGTAGGACGTGGTGGAACACGTGGTAAGACGTCAGGTAAGGGAGGAAAGGGACAGACAGCTCGTGCTGGACACCGTGTTCGCCCTGCAATGCGTGACATCATCAAGAAGCTTCCTAAGTTGCGAGGTCATGGAAAGAATCGTTCTAAGTCAGTATTTTACCGTGGACCAGAAGCAGTTGTTAACGTAGCGGCTCTTAATGTATTTACAAAGGGAGATCTCGTTAATCCAACAGCGCTTGTCTCAAAAGGACTTATCCCGGTTGTTTTTGGAAAGCATCCTAAGGTGAAAATTCTAGGAACAGGGGAGATTACAGTTGCTGTAAACATCGAAGGTTGTTCATACTCAGAGACCGCAAAGTCAAAGATTGAAGCAGCTGGAGGTACTGTTCCTGCAGTCGTTGAAGCTCCAGTAAAAGAGGAGAAAGAAGAAAAACCTGCAAAGAAAGTAAAAAGTACAAAAGCAAAGTAATATACTGCTTTACATAAAATACAAAGGAGCGCGGCCGAAGGCCGCGCTCTTTTGTATTCTAACAGTATTACACCATTGACATTTTCATAAAATGTGATAGTGTGATAACCATGTACGGTAATTCTGCCGCTACTGTTGATCATTGTTTTTCTGTGGGGGTTTTATGAAAATGTTCCGTGTTTTGGTTGCTGCCTGTATGGCGGCGCTACTTACCGCATGTGGCGGAGGGGGAGGTGGCTCTACCGTCAATCCTGACGAAGTTCTCGTGGTGGTTACACCGCCTGTGGCCCGGTCCTTCCGGCTGTACCCGGTCCCTGAACAGACGACTCCGGCGCAGTATTTGCCCGGGTCACGGAGTGTACCGGTGTACAACTTTACTGTTGCGGAAGCACCGAAAGGGCTCACCAAGCTCACTTTCCGCGATGTGGGCGGCTCACTCGGTCGTTTCGTTGATCGGACCTATGGGTACCGGTTGATGTACGAGGGGGTTGATCTGGCGGCGCTCGGCGTTCGCTACAACTACTCCACTGTCGGTGAGGAGCTGACGTTTACGTTCCTTTCGTCCGGCGGGTGGAACCCCGCAATTGGCCCGAGAGGGTACTCGATTGTCGCCTCCTTTGACTCGGTCGCGCACGCTGGGGTTGCCCAGCTTGCGCTGGTCGGGTACGAGGAGGTGGACGGTGTCGCGCATGATGGGCTGCCCATCTTGCGTGGTGTCTCGACCACGATGCGCACCCTCGCCGGTTACGCGCAGCCCTATCTGGCGACAAGTGACTTCGTGACCAGAACCGTGGAAGCGGGGACGATTACAACCTACACGCAGGTACTGTTTTGCCCGCAGGGCAACAACTACGCGTGCCGCCCCAAGACGATAGAAGTGGAAGTTGAAGGCGGCTCTGCTCCTGGGCTTCAGGTCGGCAACGGCCTGACGTACCAAATGCTGCCGTCGCCCACTGATCCCAAGGTCTACGGACTGTCGCTTGATGGGCTGGCATTGCCTCCCGGTACTCCGCTGTTCTTCTACGTGAAGACCGTCGGCGCCCCGGTTGGCATCGGTCCGACCGCTGTGGTGTCCGTCAAGCTGCGGACGCTGTCGGTTGACATCGGTTTGCCACCGCTTATCGTGAATCCGGCACTCCCGTCGTGCCAAGTGCCGGCACTCTTTGCGATGCAAAGTTGCAAAGGGTAACTTGTTTCGGTGCAGTTTCTGCACTCTCAAAAACAGCCAACGCTTCGTGCGAAGGCTGTTTTTTCATGGAGAAGTTGGTCGACTAAGCTTTATTTTTATGGTATACTAGGCCAATTATGCAGACAATCAAAGCAATTTTTACTGATAGCAATATTCGTTCTCGAATTCTCTTTGTTACGGGTATTTTACTTCTTACACGTTTTCTTGCGACTATTCCAGTTCCAGGAGTAAGCACAGAGAAGTTGGCAAGCTTCCTCGCAGATAATAATCTCTTTGGACTTCTTAACATTTTTGCTGGAGGAGGACTTTCTGCGTTCTCGATTGTCATGCTTGGTGTGGGTCCATATATTACTGCTTCGATTATTATGCAGTTGATGACAGTGCTTTCACCGCGTCTTAAGGAGATGTATCAAGAAGAAGGGGACAAGGGTCGTCGTCGTTTCGTTCAGTATGGACGTTTGCTTACACTTCCTCTTGCAGTGCTTCAAGGGTTCGCACTTATTACACTACTTGAGCGTCAGCAGGCTATTTCAGCGCTTACTAACACTGCGCTTATCTTTAACATTGTCATCATTACTGCAGGTACGATGCTTATGATGTGGCTTGGAGAGCAGATTAACGAACGCGGTATTGGAAACGGTGTTTCGCTTATTATTTTCGCAGGTATCGTAGCATCATTGCCTCAGGTGATAAGCCAGTTCTTGATTACATTTGATGTATCACAGATTCCACTTATCGTTGGGCTTGTACTTCTCGTTCTTGTGGTGATTGCAGGTATTGTGTTTGTTACAGAAGCTGAGCGTCCACTACCTGTTACATATGCTCGTCAGGCGAGAATGGGCGCATCAGGAGGTATCACTAACTCAACGTATCTTCCACTACGTCTTAACCAGGCCGGAGTGGTGCCAATCATCTTTGCGATTTCAATTCTACTTTTCCCACAGCTTATTGGTCAGTTGCTTGCTACATCTTCTCATACCACTCTTCAGTCTATTGCTCGTACCATTAACGAACTTCTCACGAATCAATGGGTATACGGTGGCGTGTACTTCTTCCTCGTTGTTGTGTTTACGTACTTCTACACAGCGGTAATGTTTGATCCAGAAAAGACGGCAGATAACCTTCAAAAGAACGGTGCGTTTATTCCTGGTTTCCGTCCGGGTCTCGCTACGGCAGAATATATTGGACACGTGCTTGCACGAGTTACTCTCTTTGGTGCTGTATTCCTCGGTCTTGTGGCAGTGCTTCCGGTTGTGGTGCAAGGACTTACTGGAATCAGTGCTGTGCAGGTTGGAGGTACATCGCTTTTGATTGCGGTGTCGGTGGTCCTTGATGTTATCAAGAAAATCGATGCTCAGCTTTCAATGAGGGAGTACTAAAACGATTCTCTAACCCCATCTACTTTGTCGAGCGCATAGTTTTGTAAATCTCCGTACGCTCAAGTACGACTTCCTCCAAAACTATGCGCTCTTCGCGTATCTGGGATCATATAATCGTTTTAGTGAATACGGTTTGGTATAAAAAACTTGGCCCGGACGCTTTGAAGCGTCCGGGCCTTGATCCTTGATCACTGGTGGATCTCTCTCGCTTGGATGTTGTCGCCATCGAAGACGAGAGTGAAGCCGCAAGCCTCGCCTAGAGCTAGCTCTGCCAGCTCCCCCTGCAGCTGCAGGCTGCCAGCGCCCTGCCTTCCTTCCTTGTGCAGGAATGCGCAACCGAGTGCATTGAGTACTACCGCATGACCGACCACGAGGACACGGTAGTCCTTGTAGTCTGGCACACTCTCGATCTTCGTCCTGCTCTTGATGCATCTCACGATGGCGACATGGGCTTGTTGTGCCACCTCGTCAACGAGACCTCCATCTTCCTTGCGGTAGGTGGAGAGTGGTGCGTATGCCAGTTTGGCGAAGAGCGCATCCATCTTCTCGCCCTGGTAGGGCAAGAGTTCTGAGACGAAGGTGCGCTGCCGAGGGTTCCCGCTCACGATCTCGGATGTGTGGATGGTACGGATCGTGGGTGAGCATAGCAAAAGGCTGTAATTCCGGTTGCCAAGCGCTTCGCGGCGAGTGGCGGCCTGATCGATGCCCTTGGGGGACAGTGGTCGGGCTTGGTCGGACGTCTCAAGTGCGTCTGTTGCAGGCCGGGCGTTGGCGTGGCGCAGGAATGTGATAGAAAGTGTCATCTAAACCTCCAGGTAATTTGTGGGTTGTGAATCGGGCGGGATGCCCAAACGTTCTATTTTAGAATAACATTTTTTTATAAAAAGTCAATACATCCGCATCTTATAATATAGGTCTTCAAATAAGATTCGTATGGTAGGATATAGTGCATGAACCACATTAGGGGATTTGGAGATTTAGGTAAAACTGATGCAGCTTTAGCTGGTGGAAAAGGCGCTTCTCTTGGTGAGATGACGAATGCTAGCATTCCAGTCCCAGCGGGCTTTGTTATTCTTGCACAAGCATTCGACGCCTTTCTAGAAGCAACAGATATCAAAGCCGACATTGAAGCAATACTCATGAAGACTCACCATGATGTCATGCATGAAGTGGAGCATGCATCTGAAGAAATACAGGACATCATTCTCTCTCGAGAATTACCAGAGGTGCTTCGCGATGATATTCTTTCTTCATTTAAAAATCTTGATGTAGAGTTTGTGGCGGTTCGTTCATCTGCCACAGCAGAAGATGGCGCGGACCATGCGTGGGCAGGGCAACTAGACACTTTTTTAAATACCAAAGAAGAGCATCTCTTGGAAAATGTTAAGAATTGCTGGGCATCGCTTTTTACTCCGCGAGCCATTTTTTACCGATTTGAAAAAGGGTTGGCTGCTACACATATATCTGTCGCGGTGGTTGTGCAGAAAATGATTGACTCTGAACACTCAGGTATCGCTTTCTCGGTGCATCCAGTTACAGAAGACAGAAATCAGATGATTATCGAAGCTGGTTTTGGCTTAGGGGAAGCAATTGTATCAGGACAGGTAACACCAGATAGTTATGTGGTTACAAAATCCCCGCAGAGTATTATCGATATAAATGTAAGTGACCAATCGCGTGCACTCTATCGTATGTTAGGCGGTGGTAATGAGTGGAAAGAATTAGGAGAGAAAGGGGCTAAGCAAGTTTTAACACAACAGCAAATCCTAGAACTTGGCGACTTGATAGTAAAAATTGAAAACCACTATGGTTTCCCATGCGACATTGAATGGGCGTATGAGGGTGGAAAGTTTTACATAACTCAGTCGCGACCAATTACTACGCTTTCAGGAGTTGCTGTTAATGAGTCGGAACCTCCAATTGTTTTAGAAAAATCATTTACTCGTGAACGTCCACTTTTTTACTACTACGCGTTTCCTGATGCAGATAAAGCGGGTATACAAAAATATTTAGGAGAAGATATCAATGATATTCTCTTTATTATTCAACCAAAAGGCATGCCTGGAGAGGTGTGGTACCC
>CAYVMF010000023.1:0-597 GCA_964452605.1 uncultured Candidatus Saccharibacteria bacterium | reverse complement strand
TTGCTCTTGAAATGTTAAATAGTGATGCAGACTTACGAGCACGCATTGCACGCGACCTTGATATGGCTTGGGAGCAGATATCTCCTTACTTTTTAGAAGGAAAGGAAATAGAAACTAAAGAAGAAGCTTTTGTATATTATCAGTATGTGATTGATTTTTGGATGGCTTTGAACACCCTTTTCTTTTGTCTGGTTGATAACCCAAACTTAAACAAAGAGTTTTCAGAAAAATTAAAATCAGTACGAGATGGTACACAAGAATATACCGCGCTGATGTCAGAGAAGTTTGTTATTTACTTTGAAAAAGCGTTTCCTGAGTATGCACATGTTTCGCACTACATTACCCCAAAAGAAGTAAGAGATTTAGAGCGTAATGATTCTCAACTTATGACGATCTTAGAAGAGCGTTCAAGGATGGGCTGTTTCGTATATCGAGATGTTTTGTACTTGTTGCCTGAGCTTGACGAGGTGGCAGAGAAAAATAACTTACTCCTTAAGCAGGAGGCAGCAGATAGCGCTACTGAAGTTAAGGGTCAAACTGCCTTTAAAGGTAAAGTTAGAGGTCTTGTAAAAGTGGTACGCCGAAGAGCTGATCTTG
>CAYVMF010000022.1:0-11472 GCA_964452605.1 uncultured Candidatus Saccharibacteria bacterium | reverse complement strand
CCGATAGATAGAGACATAATGAAAAATACTACCATAGAATTACAATAAGAAGAAAAGCCCGCGTACTTGCGTACGGGGCTTTCCGAGTTCGGCCACACTGGTTTCAGGGGCCGTTGTAACCGTCCTCACCGTAGCTGGTATACGGAGGCTCCACGACAGACATGGTGTTACGAAACTCAACACCCGGCAATTCACCGGAGAGTTCTCCTGTGACACTTTTCCTGTTGATGGGCACCTCAATGAAGTTGGGTGACCGGTCGTCGTTACTTCCGTTCGCGACGAGCTCTGTTGTGGCAATCGTTGCCATGTCGTTTCCTTTCTGGTGCCATAAGGGCTTCCACTTTTATCCTACGCCGTTATTTGAAAGTCGTCAAAGATTATGCTTTCATCGCCTCTTGAAGCTCCTTTTGATACTTTTTCATCACATCAAGCGCAGCGTACATTTCTGGCTTTCCTTGTTTTTTTAACTCTTCAATTTCTTTTGCTATTTTTGTGAAAAGTTCTGGATTCTTTTCTACAGCGGCAGTTAGCATTTCAGCCTGCTCTTTAGGTAAGTTCTTCGTTCCACGCTTAACAGCTTGTCTAATTAAAAATTCTTTTATCATTGTCTACTGATTATTAGCTGCTGCTTTAATAAGTGCATCAAACTCTTCAAGAGATGAAGGGCTTTCAATCATTTTTCCATTAATAAAGAATGTGGGAGTTCCTCCAACCCCGAGCTTCGTTCCCTCTCTGTACTCTGCTAAGATTTTTTCCTCAACTACAGAACTGTCCATGTCTGCACTAAACTGCGCAACATCAAGACCAAGCGTAGCCGCGTATGAGACAAATATTTCCCGCGCGTTAAGAAGTCCACTCCAACTCTTCTGGTAGTCATACAACATGTCATGCATCTCCCAGAATTTTCCTTGAAGCCCTGCTGCCTCTGACGCTCTAGCTGCTAAGAGAGCATTCTGATGAATCTGTGTAAGAGGAAAATGTCTAAAGACCACCTGGAGACTGTCTTTGTTATCTGCTAGCACCTGACGAACGAGTGGTTCATATGCTGCACAAGCGGGACACTGGAAATCACCAAACTCAACTAGAGTTACTTTTGCACCTGTTGCTCCACGAATATGGTCAGTTTGTTTAATTTCTACCTGTCCTATTGGCATAGCTGGCTGCGTACTCATCGCATAAAAATAATATGCAAAAATAGCTATAAGCGCTGTAACAAATGCAATACCAAGTTTCCCGTGTGGATGTGAAAGAATTTTTTTCATATAAAAATCAGTATACCGTAGAGAGAAGTCTCTCGCTAGAGTAAAAAGCTTACTTATTAGGCCACTTTTTTAGCTCAAGACACAGAAACAGAGGAATTTCTTTACGAGCTGTGTCTTCTGTAGCCTTTCTTGGACCGTGCTGACTCTCGCGATGAGACTGCCATTCCTCTAGACGACTAATGACAAGTCCATTTTTTGAAAATGCTTTCATGTACACCTGAAGAGGCCGGTGAAATGAGACAGTGAATTTTTTATCTTTAAGAGAGCCTGGGGTCATGTCTATTTTTATTTTTGACTCAGATAAATACTGACTGACACGTCTATACTGCACTTGTTCATGTTCGTCGTATCCCCAACCACTTGCTCTTGGCACGCGAAATGTCGGATGATTAAGAACACAGATAAAAGTACCTCCTTCCTTTAGAACTCTAGAAACTTCCGCAGCAGTCTCATGCAGTTTTTCAATATTTTGTAGCGCTAAAATACAGACGACAATATCCTGAGTCGCATCTTTAATCATATACAAGTCGTTCGCAGTACTATTAAAATAGTGGATTTTAAACTTATGGTCCTTATTTTTCTTTTCTGCTATTTCAATGAGTTCTTTACCTAGGTCAACACCAATTACAGAAGCCCCTTCATCTGCCAGCATTCTTGAAAAAATACCCTGACCACACGCTAAGTCAAGCACGTGTTTTCCTTTAAGAGTGCCTAATAGGCGCAGCATGTTTGGGTGAACGACTTTATCGTGATACGTATCACCTGTTTTTTCTAGATGTTTGTCGTACCAGTCTGCAACACCACCCCATGAAGTGTCCTTGGCAACTACACGCACCCTGCCCTCATCTGCTGATTTTTTTGATACAGATTTTTTTAACATGTATACATACTAACACACTGGGATGAACCTAACGATCAGGTGGAACTTCGTAGTAACTAATTAAAAATTTAACGAGTTTGAAAAATGGGTCAGTGAGTGTGGCAGATGCGTACTCTGCACCTTTTGGATATGTGTGGAATAAAAAGATAATATACTTTGGTTCGTACGCTGGGAAATACCCAAAGAATGAGTGCAGATATCTATCTTCATAATATCCTCCCCCTGGTTTAGACATCTGTGCAGTACCTGTTTTAGCAGCGATAGTATAGTGATCCATTTTGTAATCACCATTTTTAAGTGCGGTATCTACCACGTGCACAAGCATTCGCGAAATTTCCTCGCTTGTCTCTTTTGAAATAACTTGCTCACCTGTATTTGGTACTATTTTTTTCTGAGTACCATTTGTATACAAAATACTATCTACTACATATGGGTTAACGAGGACCCCACCATTCCCAAGCGCCGCAAGTGCACGAATTGTTTGAATAGGAGTAACTGCAAGACCCTGTCCGAAACCAGCCGTTGCGTTATCGACAAATACCTTACTGTCTAAACTTTTTGTAAGGCCGCTTGCTTCCGCTGGCAAGTCTATGCCTGTCTCTTGACCAAGACCAAATTTCTTAAAGTACTCTTGGAACCGTGGAATGCCTAGCTGCTCAACTAAAAATACAATACCTACGTTAAGTGACTTATCAAGGATGGTTTGTATCGGCGTATTAGGACCACGAGCTTGTCCGTCATAGTTACGAACTTTATAACCATTCAGATCACGGAAACCTGTGTCGTTATAAGTTGTGGTGAGGTTAACTGCGTCAACATCAAGTGCGGCTGCAACAGTAATTGGTTTAATAATACTACCCATTTCATACACACCTGATACAAGCTGGTTGCTAAAAAAACTCTGGTTCTTCACTCCGGAATACTGGTTTGGGTCAAAAGATGGGAGAGCATCCATGGCAATGATGGCACCTGTTTTTGGATCCATAATAATACCTCCAATGATGTCAGATCCCCAGGTATTTTTAGTTTCAACTAAAAGAGAGTACAGTGCGCGCTGTACCTCTGCATCAATGGTGAGTAGTAAGTCTCCTTCATCCTGATCGTTGTTTGAAATAATTGTTTTTTCAATATCTGTAAAAAGCTCAGCGAAGAAGTTTATAGAACGCTCGTTACCTTTACGAGCAAGCACGTCGTCATAGTATCGCTCAAGACCATACTGTCCTCGAATACGTGAACCGTCATTCCCAACGAAACCAAACACTTTAGCTCCGATTTCGTTTTGTGGGTACGCACGCTTGCTGTCTTTCACAAAGCTCACACCTGTTAGCTTCTTTGCGCGGAGCGCGACAATAACGTCCTCAGGAATATCTTTAGCTATTTCTTCGTAAGGGTCTTTTGTTTTCGCGGCTTTAGATAAAAAGTCTTGTTTATCTAGCTCCATGTATAAAGAGAGCGTATCGTAGAGCCCCGGAGCGTCCACAATCACTGTAGGGTCAATCGCAATACGATACGTGGTGATAAGCTCTGCCCCAAGCACAGGTTCACCGAGACGGTGAGAAAGTAGCACCGTACCTCTATCAAATGTGTTTCTAGCTTTTGTTACGTACTGACTATCTGCGACTGACGTGTAATGCGTATGTTTAACAACTTGTATGTAAAAAGCACGAGCCAAAATAATAAAAGCTACTAGTCCCGCAACACACAGCACAAGCTGTATACGATACTGAGACCGCTCTATATGATCAACAGGTACTTCTTGGCCAGTGCTCGACATAGAGCATTAACGTGCGTACAAAACCGCGTAACTAGCTATAGGGTCCTTACGTACTGCAAATGTAGTATTACTAATACGCACAAACTGTTGCTCTGCTAACTTGCTTTCATCAATAGCCGCAACCTCATTTGCGTAACGAGCTTCAAGCGCGCTCACCTGTGAGGTAAGGTCCTTAACCGCAAGAAGATTTTGCTTACGTTCAATTACTGAAAATACAAGCGAAAGAAGTATTACACAGTAGACTACTGCAAGCACCAAAAGAGTAGCGAGCATAGTATGGACGATGCGGGTGTAGAAAAGATGTGTGTTGTGGGTTTGGTATTTCATATTCTTTCTGCGATTCGTAACTGAGCACTGCGTGAGCGAGGGTTACTTACTAATTCTTCTTCTTGTGGTTTAATAGCTTTTTTACTGATAATAGTGAGTGTGTCTTCATGGGAACGGAGCATTTGTTTTACGATTCTATCTTCGGTGCTGTGAAAAGTGATGATACACGCGCGACCTTCTGGCATAAGCACTTGGGGAAGCGCGTCGATGAGGTCCTTAATACTTCCGAGCTCGTCATTTACCGCCATACGCAGTGCTTGAAATGTTTTTGTAGCGAAGTGTGTTTTTTTATGTCGATACACAGCTGGGACAGCACTTGCTATTACATCAACAAGCTCTTCTGTGGTGGTGATTGGTTTTTCGATACGACGTGAAGTTATCGCTCGAGCAATACGTCTAGAGTAGGTCTCATCTGCGAAAGCATATAAGACGTCAGCGATTGTCTCTTCGCTCCAGAAGTTAACAATGTCGTATGCAGTCGTCATATCTTCTGTAGGATGAGCATCAAAGGTCATCTGGAGGGGTTCATTAAAACGAAATGAAAATCCCCTACCTGATTCGTCTAACTCTTCTGAAGAAAGTCCAAGGTCGGCAAGAACTCCATCAACTCTTGAAATATTATTTTTTTCTAAAATTTCTTTAAGGTGACGAAAGTTTGAGTGTACAAAATGAAGTGTTGGTGCATTCTTGTATTTCTTCAGTTTTTTTTCTGCTTCAAGAAGTGCGTCTTGGTCAAGGTCAATACAAATAAGTGTACCTGTCTTACCAATAGCTTTAGCGATTTCTATGCTGTGTCCAGCACGATTGGTCGTACAATCAACATACGTCCCGCCCTTCTTAAGAAGTAGGTTCTCTATAGATTCATGTAAAAGTACAGGGATATGTGACATGGTCGTTTGTGTCACACACCTATAGCATGCCAAGATCGCTTAACTTTGAAGCAAGAGCGTCTGCTTCACCGAGGGATTTCTTTGAATACTCTTTCCACTTTGTTTCGTCCCATACTTCAATACGAGAATACATTCCAGCAAGCACAACGCTTGATGTTAACCCCGCAGAAGCCTTCAAAGTATCTGGAATAAGTATTCGTCCCTGTGCGTCGATATCAGTTTCAAATGCGTGTGCAAGCATCACTCTGTTAAAACTTCGTGAGTCTGCATTACCGAAACCGTTCTGTGCAAGTTTTTCTGCAATCTCTGTCCATTGTTTTTCGGCAAAAATAAACAATGAACCATCAAGACCATTTGTAACCACTACTTTCTTACCCAAAGAACTTCGCCATTTTGCTGGCAACGTTAAACGTTTCTTTGGATCGAGTTCGTGAGTATATTGGCCAATCAGCATATGTTTTGTAAGAGACCTCCCACAATCTCCCACTAGGCTCCATTATACTCCACTTAACTTTCAATATCCTAGGAAATGGCTGTGGATAAGCCCACAAAGCGCTATGTAGTAACGCAGAAAAAGAAAACCACCCTCTTAGAGAGTGGTTTTCTTTTTCTGCGTTACTACTGTACTTTTGGCTTTACAAGTGGGAATGTCTGCACTTCTCGAATTGGTTTATCTACAAAGAATGCAAATAAACGCTCTCCGAATCCAAATCCACATGTCGGAGGCATGCCGTGTTCAAGCATTTCCACAAAGGAATCGTCGGCCATCATCGCCTCTTCATCTCCCCCTGCGAGCAATTCTTGCTGCTTTTCAAAACGAGCACGCTGGTCAAGCGGGTCGTTTAACTCTGAGTACCCTTTTCCGAGTTCACTCCCTGCTAAAATCGGCTGAAAGATTTGTGCAGTCTTACCGTCATGATTTGCCTTTGCAAGCGGAGCCACAAGAAGTGGATGGTTAATTAAAAATGCTGGGCCTGAGATGTTCTTTCGGCAATACTTCCAAAGTGTATCTGTCAGACGTTCTTCATTTACACCTTCGTACTTAATCTTAAGCTCATCAGCTTTAGCCTGAAGTTCTGAAAGACTTGCTTTTGTAACATCAATTCCTGTTTGTTTTAAAATTTCATCACAGTAGTCAATACGAGCCCATGGTTCTGCAAGGTCAAATGTATGTCCTCGTGTAGTAAACTCTGTGGTTCCAAATACTTCTTTTGCGATTTTGCGATACAACTCTTCAACAAGCTTCATGCCATCTTCGTAATCAGCATACGCCATGTAAAACTCACAGTTTGTAAATTCTTGGAGATGGTCCGGAGATGAGCCTTCATTTCTATACGCACGCCCGATTTCAAATGTGCGAGGAAACCCTGCCGCCATCAAACGCTTTTGCCAGAGCTCTCCGACAGAAATACGCATAAACACGTCCAAATCAAAATCATGATGATGAGTTGCAAACGGGCGCGCTTCGGCGCCTCCTGTAGTTACCTCAATTGTTGGCGTATCAACCTCAAGGAATCCTTTCTCTTTTAGAAATGCACGAGTTACATCCCAAAACTTTGCTTTCTTTTCAAAAAGTTCACGTAATTCTGGATTGGTAAGAATATCTAAATAACGCTCGCGCATTCTAAGCTCTTCATCTTGAATACCATGGTACTTGTCAGGAAGTGGCAGAAGGGATTTTGAAAGCATCTCTACACGAGAGACAAGCACACTCTCCTGTCCTGATTTTGTAGTAAATACTGTCCCAGTAACTTCGATGAAGTCACCTGAATCAACATAGTCTTTATAAAACTGAAGTGTTTCCTCAGTAGACTCAGGTAGTTTAATTACTGCTTGAAGTTTTGCAGTTCCATCGTAGAGGTCGATAAATGCGAGAGCACCTTGTCCTCGTGAAGACATCACGCGCCCAGCTACAATCACCTGATCACCTGATGAAACAAGAGAAGTAAACGACCTAATCACCTCACTTAATGTGTGAGTACGTCGTGATACCGCAGGATAACCACTGCGTCCAGAGGCTTGTAACTGTTCTAACTTCTTAATTCTCTCAAGCCTTAGCTCTTCTTTTGATGCCATAATGTATATGATTGTAACATATACATATAGAACGGTCAGCCTACGCTACGCTTTTTAATGTGTACGTTACTTGACCTTTTGGAGTTTCAAATACCACAGTATCTCCTTTTGATTTTCCAAGGAGAGCTTGTCCAAGCGGCGATTCATTAGAAATTTTTCCTGACAAAGAGTCAGCTTCTTCTGAGCCTACAATAGTGAACTGACGTTCATCTTTTTCCCCTTTCTTTACTACTACAACAGTTGTTCCAACTTCCACAAATCCAGCATGATGCTTATCAGCAATAACTGCATTCTTAAGTACTTGTTCGAGGTGAGCAATTCGCTCTTCACAATTAGCCTGGTCCTCGCGAGCCTGATGATACTCAGCGTTTTCTGAGAGGTCTCCAAGAGATTTTGCATACTCAAGTGCATCTGCAATCTCCTTACGACGAACGCTTTTAAGCTGTTGGAGCTCTGTTTCAAGCTCAGTTTTCTTTTCAAGTGTTAAATATTCCATATTGGAAATTATGATACCACAAAAATGCCATTTTTATAACATTGACTTAATATAGTAAGTATGGTATAATATATAATCGCCATTACATAAGATAGGAGGTCTTCGGTGAAAAAAGCAAAGTTCTTTGGACTACTCGTCCAGGCACTGGGGACAGGGTCTGCCCTTGTTGTCATGACGTCAATGCTCTGGGTAATCTTTTACTCTGGCTTGCCGGCAACAACCAAACAAGGAATGGTTGGACTACTCGTCTTGGCGGCCTGGGTTGTTACCGTGTTCGGGACCATTGCGTCCACCTGTGTAGTTGCTCAGTGGCTAACCAAGCTCCCCAGACGTGTTACCTGGCTTGAAGTCGCCTACGGCGCCGGAAGCCTTTCAGCAACATTCTGGATGGCAAACGAGGTCCTGCAACCCGTCTACGGCATAACGTCCCCGACTGCCCTCAAAGCAGTCTTTGGGGCCGCGGGCATGTTACTTGCCTGTACCGCGTTTAGCTGTGCACGCAAATCAGAATGACCGCAAACAATACCTGCGGTCAGAGCGCGTTCCGCAAGGAACGCGCTTTTCTATTTTCTTGTTTCTTATTTTGTATAGTCTGTGTTATCTCGCATCCACTCAATTGTTTCTTTTGCTGCAAATACAGCACCTTGTAAGTTATGCACATCCCCTTTTTCCATAATAACGACAAACGCATACTTTGGATTCTCATATGGGAAATATCCACTAATCCACGAGTTGATTAAATCTTTTTTCACCCCGAGTTCCGCCGTTCCAGATTTTGAAGCAATAGACACTCCCGGAATCTGAAGTACGCGTCCGGTCCCATCAAGCACACCTTGTCGCATCCCTTCAGTAATTACTCGGAGGTCTTTAGGGTCAAGGTCCAAGTCAACTTTTTCTCCTTCTTCTCCAAGAAGCACGTGTGGAGTTACAAGGTACCCACCATTTGCAAGAGATGCGATCGCACGAATGAGTTCAAGTGGCGTAAGTTGAAAACCATACTGCCCAATTGCAGTATGGTATGTGTTACCAAGTAACCAATCCTCACCGAAAACTTTTTTCTTCCACTCAGGGGTTGGTATTACACCTGACTGTTCACCAGGAAGGTCTATGCCTGTAGGAGTTCCAAATCCAAAAAGTCGAGCATACTCATCAATACGCGCGATACCAAGCCCCTCTTGATCTTGAAAGCCTCCACCCACTTGATAAAAATACTCATCAGATGAAACTGCTAAGGCTTCACGCATATCAACATACCCATGGGCTTTCCAGTCTTTGAAAATAGTATCCGGACCACCATACTTGTTTTTAATCACCAATTGACCAGAGCTAAAGATATGCGTATCTGGTGAAATCACTCCTTCCATAAGTGCAGCAATCGCGACGAATGGTTTAACCGTAGAACCTGGTGTAAAAAGTCCACCAACGGCTCTATTTAGAAACTTGTTTCGTTTATCAAGTAAGTCTTTAGCGACTTGCTGTTTATCTTCTGTAGTAGTTGCGTTAGTAAGAATAGTATTGTTGTACTCAGGGTAACTAGTGAGTGCAAGAACTTCTCCTGTATGTATATTCATAATCACCCCCGCACCCCCGGAATACCCCACCCGCAAAGCGAGTGCTTCAATGCGTTCATATAACTTTGCTTGTACCCCTTTGTCGATTGTGAGAGTGAGGTTCTCTCCATTTACTGGTGCTATCGTTACGTTTTCTGCCTCAACCTCATGAAGTGCGTTAACGGCAATTACACGTTCTCCTCGTACACCGGCGAGTCTATCCTGATACTGTTTCTCTACGCCGTCTTTTCCAATATACGCATCTTGCCAAAAGACACCACTTGAATCTTTTTTTGGATAACTTACATATCCAAGAACATGAGAGAACCCTGAGTCATTCGTATATATACGCTCAGGCACTTCGTGAAGTATGTCCTGACTTGAGTTCCAGGCAAGCAACTCACCCGTTCTGTCTGAAATAGTTCCTCTGTGAGCAAAGATAGGAGTAGTGCGTAAATGATTTCTGTCAGCCTTCTCCTGATAACTTAGAGCGTTCACAATCTGCATGTCAAAGAGTCTCACTCCAACCCCAATGAAGAGTAGAAGTAGTACCCCTAGGAAAAGATAGTGGGCTTTCAGTTCAATTGGACGCTTAAGATGTCCTTCCATTTGGTCAACGTTAAATGACGAAAGATTTTGACTATCCAAAAACACGTCCTCTGGGTCAATTTCACGAGACGCTGCTTGCCTAGCGCGACGTGTAGATAAATGGCGAAACACGTAAATATAGTATCAATATATCAAACACCGCAATAGAAAAAAAAGGGAACTGCAACACCCCTAACATAAGATCATAGAGAAATGACGTAAGAACGAGAACCGTGTAGAGAATGTGTTTTCTATAGCTACTGTTTATCGACATAAAATAGTGAGGAGGTTACCGGATTGTAGGCACCACGTATATACACACGAACGAAAACGTCTTGTGGATCATTCTTAATTTCTACAACTTCTCCTAACTTCATAGTTGGCGAAGCGCGATACATAAGTACTTCACCAATAGAGAGCGGACTTTCCTTTGGAAGTAACGCGATGTAATTTCCACCCCCTTCACCAATAAGCGTAACCGCAAGCGAGCTTGTAGAGGTAACAGCCTCTACGGTGTTACCAGGTGCTGAAAGAAGTGCGCAAAGAGATGTGTCTATGTGTTCTTCTTTTACAAGGCTAACAAGCTGCCTTCCTCGAACATATACAAGTGCGCCCTCAACTACACCACCAGTAAAACCTTTAGACAGAAGGATAGAATCATAGAGCGTGGTAACGTCTCTTGCGAGAGGGTACAGTGCGATCGTAACCAGTGTTTCGTCGTCCACATGGTGAGGTTCACCCAGTGTCTCATTTGCTCTAAGTAGTGCGAGCTGGTTTTCAAGTTCTTCAGTACGTACCTGAAGCGCACTAATAGTAGCTTCGTAAGACTGCCGTGAACGAATATACGTCATTATGTTATGAGGAATATTTGAGAACACACTTAATGTATACGCACCAAATACAACCACAGGTTCTGCAATAGGATATTTTTTTTCCCTTACATATGCCCAACCTAGCGTAAGCGCAAGAAGGAACACCAGTACAAAAATTAGAAAGGATGATTTCTTTTGTTTTTTTATTTTATCTAAACGATATGTCATCTGTATTTTCTACTAGTATATCTCGATACGTGTCGATGTCTTCAAGAATAACCCCGGTACCGCGCGCAACAGCAGTAAGAGGATCGTCAGCTACCACAACAGGAACTTTGAGTTGCATTTGTAAAAGTGGAGGCAAGTTTCTAATAAGCGCCCCTCCTCCTGATAGAGTGATTCCTTTATGCATAATATCTGAGAGTACTTCTGGTGGAGTCGTTTCAAGCACTTCGCGTATTGCGTCAATTAACTGCACAATTGAAGAGTACATCGCTTCTCGAATATCTACGTCAGTAATAATCGCTTCTCGAGGAAGCCCTGTGACAAGATCTCGCCCTTTAATGCTCATTTCCTCTGGGTCATCAGATGGCATCGCTGACCCAAGTGTCATTTTTATATACTCAGCCGTCTTTTCACCGATGAGCATTTTAAACTCATCACGCATGTAACTGATGATATCTTCGGTGAGTTTATCTCCGGCGACTTTTAAACTCTTTGAACGTACAATTCCGCCAAGTGCGATAACCGCGATATCTGTAGTCCCCCCGCCTATATCTACAATCATACTTCCGACTGGTTCATGAATTGGCATACG
>CAYVMF010000021.1:0-11629 GCA_964452605.1 uncultured Candidatus Saccharibacteria bacterium | reverse complement strand
TGCCTCGCTTGCTCCTAAGGCAAGTGCGTCTACCAATTTCGCCACCCGGGCATATTGTATTTTTTAAACTAAACATAATCCTACCACAGTTTACGAAATTAGAAAAACAAAAACAGCCCACTAGGGGCTGCTTTCTTTTGGAGTCGAAACTCCATTTGCCGTATCCTTACCTGAAAGGTTTAGGCAGGATTAATGCCGTACTGACCAAACGCTCCGCCTTTTCCGGTGAGCGTTAGGTAGATAGCGACATACTGCTCAAATGTAAGCCGCTGCCGTTTCTCTGCGGACAGCTTGTCGTACATCCTTCTGGCTTCTTCCATGAACTCGCCGGCATAGTCAACGTGTTGGGGAAGCGTCGCCAACTCATTGAAGAACGCACGGGTTGCATCGTCGTAGTAGTCGACCCGAAGTGGTGTAGCAGATGTCAGACGAAGACCACACAACTTAATCGGGTCAACATCCTGGTTGAACTTCGCGACGAAGTCTCTGGGTAAAACAAGCCCAAAGACACGGCTAGACATTCTCGAACCAATGAGCTGTGTAATCTGCCCTGTAAGCCGGTCTTGCGCCGCATCTAGAGCAAATGACTCACCACCAACCGTATCAAGCCGCTCAGGGTCAGCAACCTCAAGGGTAAATCCAACGGACATAACCATGTCTACACCGTCTAGCGCTTTACGCATCACGTCCACTCGAACGTTGAAGTTCCTATTCATCGCATGAAGAACGCGATTGAAGAAACTTTTGTGTCCAAGCGTACGAAGCCACATCGCAAGCGTCATCGACGGCTCAGGACTGAAATCGACACCCTCGGTGCTAACGCCGACTCGGTGTCCAAAGCACGAAAGCGTCGAGTACATGTTCTCTTCATTGGTCTCAAAGGCCATGGCCCAATAACCAACGACGGCAAAGTACATGAAGTCTCGCCCAAGAGCCGCGTAGTCCGTGCACATCCGCCACCATACGGTAAACGGTGCGCAGCTGTTTCCGATAAGCACGTGAACCCAGAATGTGAAGATGCCTTGCGAGAGTCCGAACAGGACAAACATCACAAAACGATCCATCCACGTCGTGCGCCCACGATAGTGCGCAAACTTAAGCACCATCACCATATTGCATACGATGAGAATGCTGGTGGCTGCGACCACCACCTTGTACTCAAATGATTCAGTATGGCGGAAAAATAAGGCGGCTTTTTGAAAGGCCTCCGAGTAACACGCCAAACCAAACGCACTTGCACACGCAATGAGTTTCCACGAAAGCGCGGTTACCTGCCGACGAAACACCGCCTCAAGCAACCACCACCCTGTACCGAAGCACAGGATGAGCAGAAGCGAGAAGTAAACGGGTTCGAGGGCCATGATGGTTCCCTGCCTTTCTTGGTTAGTTTAAGTTGGGAATGTTGCTATAAAACAACAACTACGCGTATCCTCTCATGTTAGATACAGAAAGACAATATTCACAAATACAGTAAAAAGATATAGTATAGTCTTCACACCATTTCGGGAGAACAACATGTCCTTTTCCAGAGGCTTCGGCCTTACCTTTGGCGGCATCGTAGGAAAACTCTTCGGAGTGCTCGCGGTGCTAGGCCTTGCGTTGGCTGTCGCCTACTTTCTAGGGCCGAAAGTCGCCAGTGTCTTCCCGTGGATTTTTGCGGGGTTAGGCATACTGGTGGCAGTCGGCTATCTACTGGTCTCCGGACTCACCTCCGAAGACACAACACTGAAACGGCGAAAAATCATCGCCGCAGTGTTACTGATATCCTGGACCGTCTACTGGTTCAGGCACACGACGTTTGGTTGACGCCAAACGCTTGAATACAAGGGCGGCATCTCTTCGAGATGCCGCCCTTCTTCATACCCACATCTCCATAAAACTTGACGATAAACATAATTAGTTGTAGTGTGTATTTATTCGTTCCTAACTTTTCAAATTGAAAGGCAACCCCATGAGCAATCATGACCTCGTTGTCTTCGATGAGAAAGGCAACCAACTGACAGGCGAAGGGTTACCTCCGCCTCCCCCGCGAGTTTTTGATAAAACTGTAGACGGAGATTATGCCGAGTTCTATGAACGCAGCAAAGGCTTCGTCTGGCACAGGCTGCCAAGCGTAAAGCAGCTTGTACTTGCGGGAATTGTTGTTGTTATTTTTTGTACCACTATCTTGGTTTGGGTCCTCAAGGATTCCCAGAAAACCAAGGAATGGTACCAAAATGCAGTAGCAGACCGCACCGCACGCGGCTGCAAATATGTGAGTCCGGAGATTTCTCCAGATCCACCCGCACAGAAGGACGATGGCTGCCGCCCCGTCCAAAAGTGAGAATGACCACCACCCCGGTGGTCATTTCGTTTTATATATAAGAAACACTTTGCGACCGCTACATGGAACGCTTGACACTTTCGTTTTAAATATGTAGAGTACGTGATAGGTAAGGTTATCTGCTGATACGTAAGTATTCAGTAAATGATCTAGCCGACTAGATGAGAGAGTTGAACTTGCAAGCAATTCTTTCAATTTGTTCATTCACAACACCCAGGAATTTCCTGGAGGAAGGTAACCATGACAGCAGCAACGTCGGCGAGTCCGACATCCACGCCCGCTGCCTCAGCAGGCGCTGTTGCTCCCGCTGAGCCCACAACAATCGACAAACCGAATGTCAAACCCCTCAGTAAAGGGGCAAAACTTTTCGCTTTGACCTTTATAGCAGTGGTTCAAGGGGGTTTCCTCTGGTTCAACAGCTACTCCCGAACGACACCTCACGGGAAAGAGAGTTTTGTTGCGGAAATGCGCCGTGACGAAATAGAGTCCAACAACAAGCTCGCCATAGCCCAAACGAAAGTAAGGTTGGCAGAGATTGAATTGCAGCGTGAAGGCTGCAACAAATAAGGAGTCCCAACCATGTCAAAACCCGAAGAGGGTGCAAAGCCAGCAGGAGATGCGCATCACTCCGACGCGTGGGCGCCCGCCAAAAAACTTGCTGCAGTCGCAGCGGGATTTCTGGCTATCGCCTTTGCTTTCTCAGTCGGTGCCGGCTTCATGAACGAAGCCGTGACAAACATCGACAGAGTGTTCATCGGAATAGTGAAAATCTCCCTCGCTCTAGTGTTCGCCAGCATCGTCTGGACCGTTCTGAGCGATAAACACTAGGTTTACAACCTTCAGGACTGACAAACCTGCAAAGCATTGTCCAGAGAAAACTGTAAATCAATTACGGCCAACTTTGTTTGACCCGCGAAAACGTGTGCTGACCTCTTCACTGCAGGTTGGCTCAAGTCATATCGCGGAGAAGACGGAGTTGGCCCGTTTTTTTATTTTATACACAGCCCATACTTACAGACATGCATATACTGAATATATGCAGATCATTTTACGTGAAGCGTTTCAAGACCACCCTCTTTTCGCACGGCTTTTAGAACTACATGATATTCCTGATCAAATATATATTGAAGGAACACTCCCGGAAATCACCATAGATGAATACGGTCGCGCGACTCCACGAATACTCACTGTAGTTGGAAGTCGTAAACATACCACATACGGAGAAGATGCTTTACGATTTCTGTTAAGCTCACTTGCCAACCAACCCGTCGTGATTCTCTCAGGACTTGCGTTTGGAATAGACACACTCGCTCATAAAGAAGCGCTTAGACAAAACCTCATCACTATCTCAGCTCCTGGTTCTGGTCTTGATAAAAAAGTTATCTATCCAAAACAGCACCTTCCTCTTGCAGAAGAAATCTTAGAAAAAGGTGGTGCTCTTATCTCTGAACTGCCACCACTCACCCAGTCCGCACCATGGGTATTCCCGGCACGTAACCGTATTAAAGCTGCACTATCAGATGCAGTACTTATTATAGAAGCCGAAGAAAAGTCAGGAACACTCATTACTGCGAGGCTTGCGCTTGAACTCGGACGAGATATTGGGGCTGTCCCAGGAGAAATATTTTCAAGCACCTCAGACGGTACCAATATGCTCCTTCGTGAGGGAGCTCATGTCATACGAAACAGCAAAGACCTCTTTGATCTTCTTCATCTTTCACACCCTGAAAAAGAAGATGAGCAGGCCAGCATGCTATACACCAAAGACGAGTCGCTTCTTCTTTCTCTTTTAAATGAACCCAAAGAAAAAGATATTCTTTTACTTGAAAGTGGTCTCACGCTTTCTGAATTTCTCACGACACTTTCTGCGCTTGAAATGAAGGGTTGTGTACACGAAACATTTGGTGAAGTAAGAAAAGTAGTGTAATGTAACTCCATCGCAATATGAAATTACTCATTGTAGAAAGTCCATCAAAAGCAAAAACAATTGCTAAATACCTAGGAGGCGAGTACGAAGTACGCGCCTCTGTTGGTCATATTAGAGACCTTCCTAAGAGCAACAAAAAAGCTATCGACATCGAAGCTGGTTTTGTGCCGCACTACGAAATATCTGCAGGTAAGGAAAAAGTAGTGAGCGAAATACAAATGCTCGCAAAACAAGCAAGCACTGTCCTTCTCGCAACCGACCCCGACCGTGAAGGAGAGGCGATTGCCTGGCATATAAAAGAGGCTGTTAACTTACCAAAAGCAAAACGTGTAACTTTCCATGAAATTACTGAAAGCGCCATTAAAGAAGCCCTGAAGCATCCTCGTGAAATAGACATGGATTTAAAGGAAGCCCAAGAAGCACGCCGTGTACTTGACCGTCTCGTAGGATACGACCTCTCTGGAATTATTTGGAAGAAGGTACGCTACGGACTTTCTGCCGGCCGTGTGCAATCCCCTGCGCTTCGCATCGTCATGGAGCGTGAACGAGAAATTAGAGCTTTCATTCCAGAAACATATTACGTACTTGCTGGGGAATGGAAAACAACAGGCCGAGTAAAAGAAAGTAAAACATACACACTTCTTATGGAGTGTGAAGTCGAACCTCGTGAAGCAAAAGAAGCTGAGAGAATTCTCAAGCTTGGAAAAACTCACTCGTGGGAAGTGCTTTCTTTAGACAGCACAGATGTATCACGTGCACCTAAGGCACCTTTCACAACTTCAACTTTACAACAGACAGCCTCTTCACGTTTAGGATACGCTCCATCTCGTACCATGGGAATCGCTCAGAAACTCTACGAAAAAGGTCTCATCACCTACATGCGTACTGACAGCACCACACTTTCACAGGTGGCACTTGGCGAAATCGCTACCACAATCGAAAGCACATTTGGAAAAGAGTTTCTTGAAGTTCGTACCTATAAAACAAAAGCAAAGAATGCTCAGGAAGCCCATGAGGCAATTCGTCCAACACACGCTAGTACTCGTAACGGCGGCACCACTGACGACGAGAAGAAACTATACTCACTTATTTGGGACCGCACCATTGCAAGCCAGATGAAAGATGCAAAACTCAGGCGAAGTAAAGTAACCACAAATATCATAGGAGCAAAAGAAACTATTCCAAACTTCTCAGTAACTGGCTCCGTAGTAACATTTCAAGGATGGCTCATGGCCGACCCAGATGCTCGCGGTGAAGACGTACAACTTCCTACACTCACCGTTGGAGACCCGCTCGACCTTCTCACACTTCAGTCAACTGAAAAGCAGACGCAACCACCGAGTCGTTACACTGAAGCAGGTCTTATTAAAGAGTTGGAAAAACGTGGGATTGGACGTCCTTCTACTTACGCGTCTATTATTTCAACTATCGAAGAACGTGGATATGTAGAAAAAATAAATAAAGCACTTCATGTAACAGATACTGGTGAAGTAGTAACCAACTTCTTAGAAGAACACCTAGGACAGTACATCTCTGATACGTTCACCGCAGATATGGAAGACAAGCTAGATAAAATCGCAAGCGGCGAAGCAACGTACCTAAAAACACTGACAGATTTCTATGGGCCGTTTTTGAAAGACGTAAAAAGTAAAGATAAGCTTGAGAAGGCGACAAACTTAGGTGACGCACCAGCGGATCTCCTCTGCCCTCTTTGTAATGCCTCAATGGTTACCAAGCTCGCACGAAACGGAAAGTTTTATTCTTGTTCACGATACCCAGACTGTATGGGCGCACGTAAACTAGATGGCACCGTTATGGAAGGACCGAAATCACTTGGGAGAAAA
Organism: uncultured Candidatus Saccharibacteria bacterium; assembly: GCA_964452605.1. Taxonomy (GTDB): domain Bacteria; phylum Patescibacteriota; class Minisyncoccia; order Phycocordibacterales; family UBA5272; genus UBA11704. The sequence goes on along the minus strand of CAYVMF010000021.1, from coordinate 5,535 downwards.
TGCCCAAAGTGTGGAGATATCACAGGAAAAAATGGTGGCGGTGAACTTATGGAGCGCGAAGGTCGTTATGGCAAGTTCATTGCGTGTTCAAACTATCCAAAGTGTAAATATATTGAACAAGACGAAGAGGAACGCAAAAAGAAAATGACAGGAGTGAAGTGTAATAAATGCGATGGCGGAGAAATGGAGGAACGCCGTGGACGATTTGGGATTTTCTACGCATGTACAAATTACCCTGACTGTAAGCACATCATCAAAACAAAACCAACGGGGCATATTTGTAAAATGTGTGGTGAACTCATGATGGAAGGAACCAAGACAATTCCGGAACGCTGTTCAAGCAAAACCTGCCCAATGCATAATCCGCACAAACTAGAAGAACCAACAAAGAAGAAGAAGTAATACAAAACCACCTTCGGGTGGTTTTGTATTTTGCTATACTCTATACATCATGTTTGCCTTTTATGCACTTGCACTCGTCGTTGTTTTTCTGGGAACAGTTATCAACATACCTGGGTCGCTTCATATCAACCCCCTGCTTCTACACTTCTACGAACCGCATAGAGTTCTTTTTCTTACTATGTTGTTTCTTGTTTTGGGTGCAATAAGTAGAATTATAGTTATGTGGGACAAGATAGTTTGGCGAGACGCAACGACTCTTGCTATATGGGGACTTTTTGGAGGTATTTTTGGAGGATACTTTGTGGGAATAATTCCACAAAAAATAATCGTTGCTATCTTTTTTCTTTCAGGACTATTTTATATATACAAATACATCAAACGAAACGAGCCTCAACACCAGAAGCGACACGGAGCATTTCTTTCAGGTTTTATAACAGCATTCTTTCAAGCTTTTGGAATGTCTGTTGGTGTCCTACGACAAGGCTATCTGTTTTCTAAAGGGTACGATCTACCAACTGTTCAAGCAACTGCCGCTATCGCATTCATAACAGGTGGAATAGCTACGATTGTAACCAGAATGCTTCATGAGCCGTTCTTTGTGAAAGATACATTTTCAATTCTTATTCTATTTCCATTTATGCTCTTTACGGTATATATAGCAAAAAGAGTTGTTTATAAAATTCCAAAAAATATTCAAGACACCATAGTTATTTACTCTCTCATTCTTTCTCTTCTGCTTGCCGTACCGTATTTGTTGAAATAAGGTACGTGAGCTCCTACGTGCATAATACCCGGCTACTGTTATACTTACTTTGTTCTACAACACAGGAGCACTGAGATGCGTAGACTGCACATTCAATGGTGGGTCGGTCCCACCGGTCGAAAATTCACAACCCTTCACCTTTCGAGACGCCATGCACGCCGTTTCCGGAAGGAGGTCGCCCTACGGCTCCAGGAAGGCACATGGAACTCGACTCTGGCGATACGAAAGATTGTCAGCCGAGAGGTTGCCAACAAAGTTCGAAGCTACATCGCCACCCGCCTAGCCGGCCGGAACGGTATTCGGGCGAACGTATCCGAATTCCAGAAGTACAAGATGGTGTAAACATGCACCGCAAATCTAGGGGCTGCGTCTGACGCAGCCCCTCTTTTTCTTTTCATATTAGACACAAATACGTTAGCTATTAACGACACACTATCATTATGGTATTGTAAGTAGATGGACACCTCACCTCAACGAATTTTTGTACTACTGCCAGAACTATCCAAGGCAGATAAAGAGCTTATAGAAAAGGCATGCGATTTTGCACAAAAAGCCCATTCGGGTCAACTTCGCAAATCCGGTGAGCCATACTACAATCACGTATTCTCAACAGGACTAAACCTCGCTAGTCTCAAGATGGATGCAGATACCGTAGCTGCTGGAATCATGCACGACGTACTTGAAGACACATCTGTTACAGAACAGGAGATGATAGATGCCTTCGGCGAACACATCACCAAACTCGTTCAAGGTGTTACCAAACTTGGAAAGCTTCGATACTCAGGTGCGGAACGACACGTGGAATCTCTCCGTAAATTCTTCGTGGCGATGGCAGACGACATTCGTGTGGTCATCATTAAACTATGCGATAGACTACACAACATCCAAACACTTCAGTATGTGTCTGCTGAAAAACAGAAGCGTATCGCACTTGAAACAATAGAAATTCACGCGAGACTCGCAGACCGTCTAGGTATGGGACGCTTAAAAGCAGAACTTGAAGATGCAGCATTCCCTTATGTGTACCCAGAAGAATATAAACAGACCGTGGAACTCTTTGAATCCATGCGGCCTACTTCTGACGAACAACTCGAAGAAGTAGTTCAGAAACTAGAAGAAGAACTCTCTGTCTTTGACGTACACATCGAACGCATCGACTCACGTATCAAGCATCTCTACTCGCTTTTCCAGAAGCTACGTCGCTACAAAATGGACACAAGTAAAATCTACGACGTAATCGCGCTTCGTATCATCGTACCGAGTGTGGCTGAGTGTTATCAAGCACTTGGAGTAATTCACGGACTGTACCGTCCAGTACCGGGACGTTTTAAAGACTACATCGCCGTACCAAAACCAAACGGCTACAGATCCCTTCACACCACTATCTTTTCTGGATTCGGAAGCACACTTGAAATTCAAATCCGTACAAAAGACATGCACCAAGAAGCCGAGTACGGTATCGCATCTCACCTCTCATATAAAGAAGTAGGAAAGAACGTAAGTGAACAAGAAATTAAAAAGAAAGTCGGATGGACCAAGGATTTACTCGAGTGGCAAAAGGACGTAGAACACCACCAAGAATTCATGAAGAACTTAAAAACTGACTTCTTCGAAAAACGCGTGTTTGTGCTTACTCCAAAAGGAGATGTAATTGACCTTCCAGAAGGCTCAACTCCTATCGACTTTGCATATGCTGTTCACTCAAAAATTGGAGACCACATTGCCAGTGCGAAAATAAATGGAAAGCTTGTTCCGCTTCATACACCACTCTCAAACCGTAACGTTGTTGAGATAGAAGTAAAAGAAAGCGCCACACCAAAACGTAAATGGCTCGACATGACCAGAACCACAATGGCAAAACGAAAGATACGTCAATACATCCGTGAAAACGGAGGACTTATTGATAAATTCCTCACCAGATAAACCTAGTGTGGTAACGCAAGCGTAAAACGAGCTACAGGCTTACCTTCATAATCCTGTTTGTCATCTCGCCACTCGCGCAAGGGTCGCACAAACATTGGCGCATCTGGATTTTCATATAAAGGTTCATACACCACCATCCACTCAGCGTCGTTTGAATGAAGTGCAAGCGCAAGCACTTGATACAAATCCCCTTTAAAGTGCCTATACACTTCGCCACTCTTTGGGGCCCCTATTGGAATTTCTACTTTTTCTCCTCTCATAGTTATTGCATTCGTATAAATGGATATCGCACGACCGCTGTTCCATCTACTTCAGCTGACGACCGCCAACTTGTAAGCGCACGGTTAAATTTACTCGCCACAGCTCCTTCGTACAGTGGAACGTACTCTACATGCCACTCATCTGTGTCTGAGTTAAGTGAAAGCCCGGTAACGACATATTCCTTTCGCACATCTTTGTAGTGACCATGAATAGCCCCGATAAGAGGCGCGTCTTTCGGAATTTCAAAATGTTCGTACATGATAGTGTGTAGTTAGATAGTAAATGCTCGCACATTATACAAATCCGTCTGCTGCTCTTCTTCTTTTACTTCTTCAAGTGAGCGGTCATCAAGCGCAATATCTTGTGTATCATATATGTCTTCTTCTATTGCTTCGCTTGATACCTGTGTCGCAGCATTATCCACGAGCTCACGCACTTCTTCCTGTGTCGCTTGAGGTTTTAAGTGAGTAAGCTCTTCTTCGGTAACAGGCTTAACATATCGTGGACTGTTAGGAACAGCTGAGAGCGTTTGTATGTCCTCTTCTTTAAGAGAGTCGAACATTCCTTTGTGAGTCTTTTCTTCTCCTGCTTTTCTAATCACAAGAGAAAGTGCGAGCAGTTCTTCGTGTGAGAAGTAGTCAATAGAAATACGCCCACCACGTTCACGTGGTTCAATCTGTACACGAGTACCAAGCGTTGAAGCAAGAGCTTCTTCCATATCTACAACTTCAGGTGTCATGAAGTGATCCTTCTTTCTTACTTTTTCAAATGCGATACGACGAGCGATCTGCTCTGCCTCACGTACAGTCATTTTACGTACCATCATTTCCTTAAAGAGTGTCATCTGCTCTTGAGTACGGTCAATAAGCATAAGAAGTGGCCGAGTGTGCCCTTCTGTAATCTGACCTTTTGAAAGCGCATCGAGAATATCTTGGGGAAGCATGAGAATACGCACCGTGTTTGAAACGTACTCACGACTCTTTCCAACTTTCTTACCGACCTCAGTCCAGTTAAGTTTAAATTCATCTGCGAGTCGCTGGAATGACTGAGCACGTTCAACTGGGTTAAGGTTCTCACGCTGTAAGTTTTCAATAATCGCAAGCTCAAGCTTTGCGCGACTGTCATCTCCAATACGCACCACCACTGGCACTTGAGCAATGCCCGCAAGTCGAGACGCTCGAAGACGTCGCTCTCCTGCGATGAGTTCGTACTCTACTTTCATTCCCCCGTCTGGAAGCTCTGTCTCCATTCGAGACACCACAAGCGGCTGAAGCACGCCATACTGACGAATACTATCTGCTAACTCCTTAAGCCTATCCTCGTCAAATTCGCGCCGTGGCTGATACGGGTTTGGAATAATTTTCTCTGTTTCTATCCAAAAAATTGAAGTCTCTACGTGTGCCATATACTCTCTTTATAGTGAGAGTATATCATGCAAAAGTTATCAACATGTGCCGAGGGAGAGAATCTCACAACCTCCATTCGCTATCGCTCATTACGGTTTGGAAACCCCTCGGTTCCCATTCTTCCGCCACGGGAAAACTCACGTTTTCCCGACCCCTTTCCTCGTTCGAGTCTCTCCTTCGCCGATACCGTACAAAAGAAAATAGCCACCGCAAATATTAGTTTGGCATTTTCTTTTATATGTGCCGGAACAGCTTGGCTTTCCGAACTTTTAAAGTATTCGCTAGATGTTAAGGAGTCCATAAAAAGACTTCAAGAACTCAAATGTTCATAGACACACTGCAATCTACCATTTTCGTAAATAATTACACTTGTTCCTCTACCGGCACCTGATTTTTTAACACCATCTATTTCAGTCGTCCATTTAAAATGGTAGTAAACACTGGCACTATTGTTAGAGTTGTATATTATTTTTAAATTCTTGATTTTGTATGTGTCGTTATTTAATTTTTTCCAAGTGTTTATGAACGCTTTTTTTATTGCATTAATGCCAATAAAATCACCGTCACTGAATCGGTAAATAGCATCCTTATGAATCATTTTTGTTAGATTATCAAACGAATGTGAGTTTGACTCTTTTTCGTAACTAGAAAAATAATTCTTTATATCTTTCTCACTTATTTTCATAAAACAAGTATATCAAAAACTCACAATTTTTGGTGCCGAGGGAGAGACTCGAACTCTCACACCTTGCGATACACGATTTTGAGTCGTGCGCGTCT
>CAYVMF010000020.1:7651-12343 GCA_964452605.1 uncultured Candidatus Saccharibacteria bacterium | reverse complement strand
GATTTATGATCTCTTTATGATGCGTGCTCAAGAAGACGTAGATTGGACTCTTTTCTCACCGGACGAAGTGCCTGAACTCTCTGAAACGTATGGTGATACATTTGAGAACCACTATACACGCTACGAGCAGATGGCAGCAGAAGGAAAGATTAAAATCTTTAAGAAGATGAAGGCTCGTGAACTATGGCGAAAGCAGATTACCATGCTTTACGAAACAGGACACCCTTGGATCACATGGAAAGACCCTTCAAACGTTCGTTCACCGCAGGACCACGTAGGTATTGTGCACAACTCAAACCTCTGTACAGAAATTACGCTCAATAACTCAGAAGAGGAGACTGCTGTGTGTAACCTAGGTTCAATTAACTACCAGCGTCTCGTTCGTGACGGTAAGTTCGACGTTGACCTCGTAGCATCTACTGTTCGTACTGGTATGCGCATGCTTGATAACGTGGTTGATGTAAACTTCTACCCAACTGTAGAAGCTGAGCGCAGTAACATGCGTCATCGCCCAGTAGGACTTGGGCTTATGGGATTCCACGACGCACTCTATATGATGGATATTAACTTTGACTCAGACGAAGCTGTTGCGTTTGCTGATGAGTCAATGGAACTCATCTCATATCACGCGATTCTCACTTCATCCGAACTTGCTCGTGAACGAGGTGCGTACTCAAGCTTTAAGGGAAGTAAGTGGGACCGAGGAATTTTCCCAGTAGATACACTTGCACTACTTGAAGCTTCTCGTGGTAAGTCAATCGAAGTATCAAAGAATGGACGCATGGATTGGACACCTGTACGTCAGGCTGTTGCACAGTATGGTATGCGTAACTCTAACTGTATGGCGATGGCACCGACAGCAACTATTTCAAACATCGCTGGTTCAGTACCGACAATCGAGCCTATTTACAAAAACATCTACGTGAAGTCAAACATGAACGGTGAGTTCATTATCATTAACCCATACCTAGTGTCTGACCTCAAGAAGCTTGGTCTTTGGGACTTCGAAATGATTGGCCGTCTTAAGTATCATGACGGTTCTGTAAAGGATATTCCAAATATTCCTTCTCACCTTAAGGATAAATACAAAGAAGTATTCCAGATAGACCCTTCATGGCTTATCAAGTCTGCTGCGCACCGAGGTAAGTGGGTTGATCAATCTCAATCACTTAACATCTATTTCGCGGGAACTTCAGGACGTGAGCTCGCAAATATTTACGAGTACGCGTGGACACTTGGTCTTAAGACTACGTACTACCTTCGCTCACTCGGAGCTTCTCAGGTAGAGAAGAGTACTGTAAACGCTTCAGAATTTGGTTCTACTCACAAACGTGAAGCAGGTGAAGGTTCTGGGCAAGCTATTAGTAACGCTCTAGCCGGAGGGGTTGCAAGCGGCATCTCTATGCCTTCAGGGGTGGTCGCTCAAGCGGTAGCACCTGCAGTGCCATCATCTGTAGTTATTCCGTCCCCAGTGAGCGCTTCTGTAACTGCAAGCGTTCTTGAAACAGTCCCGGCACCACAAATGTCTCAGGTTCCTTCTGCTCCACAGATGACGACATCAAAATATAACATTACAGTAATGCCCGAAGCGACCTGTGATGGATGTCAGTAGTTTTTACTTATTAATCATCACTTATTAACCTACTATCACTATGCCACCACTTACTTCCCAAACCAACACACCGAAAGCTCCAAATGCGCCATTTGGTGACCCAAATCACGTGCCAATCATTCAGCGTGGGGCAACTCGTGTAGACGTAAATGACCGCAAGATCATAAACGGTGGAGGGGCAGATGTGGTACAGCTCTGGCCTATCAAGCACAAGTTCGCATGGGATGCGTACAACGTAGGTAATGCGAATCACTGGTTGCCAACCGAAATCAGTATGCAGTCAGACATCGAGCAGTGGCGCGCGATGAACGTGCTTACAGATGATGAACGTCATGCGTTCCGTATGGTACTTGGGTTCTTTACGACAGCTGATTCAATCGCTGCGAACAACCTCGTGCTCGCATTCTATAAGCACATCACTTCTCCTGAAGCGAGATTATTCCTTCTTCGCCAGGCATATGAAGAGGCCGTGCATACTCAGGCGTACCAGTACATCGTAGAATCGCTCGGGCTTGATGGAACAGAAATCTTCAACATGTATCGCGAAGTGGATACGATTTACAACAAAGAAGAATTTATTCTTTCATTTAACGAAGGAATCTTTGACCCTCACTTTAAGACAGGGACATTTGAAGCAGACCAGAAATTCTTGGAAAATATGTGTGTGTTCTCACTCATCCTTGAAGGTATCTTCTTCTACTCATCGTTTGCGGTGATGTTTGGATTCCAGCGACAGAGTAAGCTCGTAGGTTCAGCAGAACAGATTCAGTACATCATGCGTGACGAATCTACTCACATGAACTTCGGTATCGATATGATTAACACCATTAAGCAGGAGCAGCCAGAGCTCTGGACTCCGGCGTTTGTGGAGCGTATCAAGGCACTTATCGCTAAAGCGGTGAAGCTTGAGTATGAGTTTGCGATAGACGTATTTCCTAAAGGAATCTTCGGTCTTAATGCTGATGGATTCAAGCAGTACATCGAACACATCGCAGACCGTCGTCTCGCGCGCGTAGGAATTGACCCAATGTATGGATCTGCCAATCCATTCCCATGGATGTCAGAAGCGGTAGACCTAAACAAGGAGAAGAATTTCTTCGAGACGAGAGTTACTGAGTATAAGACAGGGGGGACACTTTCTTGGTAGTTAGTCTAGAGTTAATATTGGTATGAGAGAGCTTCCCGATAACAATTTAGCTTATCCAGTATTTATACTCTTGGATACCGGTAAATGTGGAAGTGGTTTCTTTATATCCCATAACAATGGGCTTTATCTTGTTACTGCTAAGCATGTGATTCTTGATTCTGGCAATCAATTTAAAGGGCAAGAGTCTTTTAAAATATCTGCCTATTCCTCGGATCATTCGGTCAAAGAGCCTATGATTATTTCCATAGACTATACAAAACTCAAAAAAGAGGTAAAGTTTCACCCAGTTTTTGATGTCCTTGTTATGAGAATTGGTCAAGACAAAGAAAAAAAGAGCGACGGCGCGAAAGGGGATTTTCTTGACGGAGTTAAACTAGAAAGTCAGCCAGACAATTTTGAATTAGTGTGGATAGCGGATCATGAGTTTAAAAAATATGAAGATGTCCTTGTCTCAAACGATGTATATGTTTTCGGGTACCCAATTTCTATTGGTAAAAAAACATATGAACAAATTGATCTAGCGCGCCCACTTTTAAGGAAAGGAATTGTGGCAGGTAAAAATGAGAAGAAACGCACAATCATCATTGATTCACCGGTTTATTTTGGAAACAGTGGAGGGCTGGTTGTTGAGGTTCATACAAATGAACAAGGTGTTAAAGTCTTTTTGCCGATAGGTATAGTAAGTGAGTATATACCTTTTATAGAGGAACTATTTAACTCACAACACAACGAGGTTACCGCAGTAAATATTCAAAATTCTGGTTATTCTGTAGTTGTTCCGATTGATACTATGTTGGATATCTTGGAGTAATCTAGGCATTTCGTTCTGCTATACTAGTTACATGATAAACGAATCTGGTGCCATGCCTACAATCGCAGTTCTGCGTGGTGGGGCGGGGACTAAACAATCTCTGGAAGAAGGTGTAGATATTTTGCGTTCACTTTCACATATCGGGTATGTGCCACTTGATGTGCTCGTCTCAGAAAGTGGAGAATGGACACTGCGCGGTATACCAACAGATGCACACTATGTCTTTACGGTCGCTGAAATTATTGTAGACACTACACGCACAAGAAATGCGCCGTATCAAAAACTCGCTAAAGAAATGGGGGTGTCATTATTATTTTCTCACGATGATACTGTGAGTTTTGATCGCGAGACGATGTACAGATTGCTTCGCCAGCAAGGGATATCAACTCCAAAAACACATCTCATACGAGCAAATACTCCTGTAACACCTGACGCACTTAAAACTATTTGGCACACATTTCATACGCCCCTTATGGTGCGTCCGGTGAATAAGGGTCATGGGGCTTCTGCGCTCATTCGTAAGTTTAAGGACCTGGAAATGGTTCTACAGGAGTATCAAAATGCAGACGTAGATGCCCATATTTTGACTTACAGAGACACTCCTACGACATCCGTCGCTGTGCTTCCACAGTTTCGTGGCCAAAAAATATACACCTCACTACCGCTGGAAACCTTTCCACCAAAAGGCTCATTGCCACGTACCGATCATCCTATGCGCGGACACGCCCAAGCACTTCACGATAAAAAAGAGGCGATGATACGTGCTGCGCATGATGCATACAATGCGCTTGGACTTTCCACTCACGCTTGCATCGACATGATTCCTCATAAAGATGGGTATATGGTGGTTAATATTGATACCACCCCATCACTTCATAAAGAGAGTAGATTTGTACGAGCGCTTGAAGCTACTGGAGTTGACATCGGTCAGTACGTTCACGCACAGACAGCGTATGACGGAGCGAGATAAACAACTTCTTGGTTTAATTATCGGGCTGCCAGTGCTGGTGGTTGTGATTTATTTTATTTCCCTTTTGTAGGGTGAGGTGTAAAGAAAAGCGGGGCCGACGGCGGCCCGTTTGGTTAAAGTTTTACCAAACACATTGAAAAGTGTAACAAATA
>CAYVMF010000020.1:0-7641 GCA_964452605.1 uncultured Candidatus Saccharibacteria bacterium | reverse complement strand
CTTTTTTTTTTTTTTGGGGGGCGTCCGGTGGTGTTTGTTTTTTTTTTTTTTTTTTATTTTTTGTGGGGGGGGTTAAACCCACGGGGGGCGCCCACGGGCCGCCGCCTTTCTTTTCCGTTTACCTCCTCTCTTTCTAATATGTACAAATGAAAAAGCGCCTCCTCTGGTAAGTTAGCGCTTTTTCTAATCAATCATGTGTCGAGCACGATTGGACGTCTTCTGCTTGAATGCGGTTAATGCTTGTCAACAATTGTGTTACCAATTGTTTCCCAGTTGTTTTTACTCATATCAGCTTCTTCTGTATTTTCCAAAGACAAGATGTAGATTTAGACACTATGTTAGGGTCTTTATAAAACCCAGATGTAGCACAAACCTTTCTTGTCTTTGTGGACTCCCAAAGGTTGTCGTCTTTACCATTTGTCTTTCTATATTACTCAAAGCAAAGCTGATATGAAACAACTGCCTGTTACACAGTGTAGCAGCCCTCCGTGGTATACTCAAGTAAAAGATAGTAAGTTATTCACACTATGTCATACACAGGAAACATCGAAGCGCTCGTAATGAGAAATGATAACTTTAGAGAAGTTATTTTTACAGGAAAGAAATCACAGCTAGTAGTGATGTCTATTCCCGTTGGGTCTGATGTTGGAGAAGAAGTGCACGAGCATGTTGAACAGACGCTGTACATTGTCTCTGGGGTATGTACCGTTGTACTTGATGATGTGTCGCATGTTATAAGCGGTGGAGATGTCGTAGTGGTTACTCCAGGAACAAAACATAACTTTATTAATACTGGTGAGGAGGTGGTAAAAATAATTACGACATACTCACCACCAAATCATATTGACGGAAGAGTCCATGTTACGAAAGAAGAGGCGGATGCAGATACTGAAGATGAAGCCTTCGGCGACGCACAGAAGTAAAACCTTGAGCGTATCTTCTTTAGACGAGTATATGAACGATACAGCTTTCGTTAAACAAGTATTAACGCATTATAAAAAATACGGACGCCATGATTTACCTTGGCGTAAAAATCCGTCAGCGTACAGAGTGCTCGTAAGTGAGCTTATGTTACAGCAGACACAAGTGGCTCGTGTGATACCGAAATTTAGGTTATGGATGAAGCAGTACCCAACTCTCTCTGCATTACGAAGTGCTTCTCTGCGAGATGTCCTGTTGCTGTGGGAAGGGTTGGGCTATCAGAGGCGGGCTAAGGCGCTTCACGAGATAGCTAAAGAAATGCTTTCAGTGCCTCGCACCTTTGAGTTACTAAACGAACTTCCTGGAGTTGGGCCGTATACCGCTTCTGCTGTTGTTTCTTTTGCATATGACGAGTTTGGGCATCCTTTACTTGAGACAAATATACGAACTGCACTTATTGAATATTTTTATAAAAATAAGAGCGCTATTCCAGATGAGCTTTTGTATACAAAATTACGTGTACTAGAACAAGACAAAGCTGTACAGAGAGTGGGTGCTCGCGCGTGGTACAGTGCGCTTATGGACTACGGTGCGCATCTTAAAAGTCAGCACATTTCTCATAACGCTAAGACAAAAAACTATAGAACTCAGTCGGTGTATAAAGGGTCTCTTCGTGAACTGCGCGCAAAAATCTTATTTGCAATAACTCACAAAGAAGCGCTACCAACGGATGAAAGACGCGAGAATGTGGTGAGCGCGCTTGTAAAAGAAAAGTTTATTACAAAGAGAGGAAGAGGCTACGTGGTTAGTTAGAAATACTTATTCCAAGATCTTTAAAGAGTATTCCTTTTTGACGTTCTGAAAGTGTGTGTGGTACGCCTGCTTTTAGTCCATGGCTTAAGAAGGACATAATACGTACACGTTTAAGTGATTTAATGGTGAGGTTAAGCGCGTTTAGCATGCGGCGTATTTCGTGCTTCTTTCCCTCAGTGATGATGATGCGAAGACTGTACCCTTCGTTATAAATATGTACGCTCTTAACCGGCGAGTACTCAGCCTCTTGGGTTTTGATACCGCGCTTAAGAATAGTAACTACTCGTGGTGTTGCTTTCTCTCTGATGACAACCTCGTATTCTTTTTCACGTGCATGACGAGGGTGAAGGAGCGCGTCTACAACACGATAGTCATTTGTGTAGAGTAGTAGGCCCTCACTTTCCTTGTCTAACCGTCCCACAGGTTCACATCCAGGAAGGGTTGCAACTCGACCGGTTACCTCTCCTCTGGGTTTGTAGTAAAGCGCATAGGTAAGGTGTGGGGTTGCGCTTACAATTGATACGGTGTCTCCGTGCTTTACTTTTACCCCAAGTGTCGCTACTTTGTCATTCACAAATATCTCACCATTTTTAATGAGACTATCAGCTCGGCGTCTAGAGAAAAAACCTGATTCACTTAAATACTTGTTAAGACGAACGGGTTCTTTTGATGTTACAGGAAGTGTTTGCATGATGTATAAGTTATCTAGTATCGCGGATTTGCATAATTGAAAGAATGCTTAGTAACACTGCACAGCCAAGGATGATAAAGATAAGTTGAGGGTAGGTTACAAGTAGTGGGCTTATTGCAAAACCAAGTATACCGATCACCACCACAGCAAGTGTCCTCATGTTGCTGAAAAGTGCGGTAAGAGATGCATCCTCGGCTTCAATCTTTTTGAAGTAGTAGGTGAACGTCATTGTTTCTACAAAGGATGCACCAATACGAGACACGACAAGCACTGCGGTCCACAGTAGTATATCCGGTGATCGTATGATGACGATTAAGAATAAAGAGATTGCAACAATAATGAGTCCAAGAATTAGTAGTTCCTTTTCTCCTATCTTTGTGTCTGCGAGATATCCAAGTTCATACGGAAGCACGACGAAAGGTAGAAGAGCAAAAGGAAGTATTGTGGCGAGATACACAGTAAGTGGTATACCAAGTGATGTAAGGTAAATAGGTGAGTAGATAATCATCACAGAGTAGAAACACTCAAGTATTAGTGCTGCGATGAGCGCTCCACGCAAATCAGGGTTTTTCCAGGCACGCTTAGCTGCCTTTACCATATCTAAGCTGTGGTATGCAGGTTCTTCAATATGGCTCATGTACCTGTGCAAGAAGAATATGAAAGGTATAAGAATACACGAAGCTACTATGTAGAGTGCTTGGAATGAAGATATAGAGAGAATTGCGCCCGCAAGCACAGGGGAAATGAGAATTCCCATATTAAGGAGTGCTAAGAATATTCCACGGATACTCCCGGTTTCTTTGTGGTTGCTAAATGTTTCAATGAAAATATTGATACAAATATAAAGTAGTACTTGTAAACAAAAGTGAGTTACGAAGAATAGCCCAATAAAAAGAGGGTTTGTGGTTGTGGCAAATGCAATGGTGGTAATGATTTCAGCGATAACAAGCCCTAGTGTGAATTGGTAAGTGTGGAACCTCTTAATGTACTTTGCGATATGTATTGAGGCGAGCAGTGTGATAATACTTGCTATGACGTACAGTATGCTTATAGTCGAAGAACCAAAGTACATGTGCAGGTACGTTGAAGTTGCGTAGAGAGGTATACCGTAGTGCAGTGCGTACAGCACTGTCATAAGAAGTGTCGCAAGAAGTAGTTTATTTTTAGTAATTGCGTGCATGGTGTTGCCTCTAGTATATCAATAAATAATCGTCTTCGTGTGGAATAAAGAAGAAAGCGCGGCCGTAGGCCGCGCTTTCTTCTTATATAGCACTACACACTAATAATTACCGGAATTATCACAGGGCGCTTCGCTGTCTTTTGTAGGAGGAACTTAGTTGTTGCCTCAGAAACGTCTTGTTTCATTTGGTCTAAGTTTACATATCCGCCACGAGCAAGTGCGTCCTCAATAATCTTCTTTGTAAGAAGTCTTGTCTGGTAGAGAAGGTCTTGAGACTCTTTTAAATATACGAATCCACGAGAGATTAGGTCTGGTGATTTTTTAAGTGTATGTGTATGTGAATCAATCACACCAATTACCACAAACATTCCGTCTTCTGCGAGCATTTGACGGTCACGCATTACTACGTCCTGAATCTTACCTACAGAAGTACCATCAACCACAATCATTTCCCCAGGCGCTTTTTCCTTAAGGGTAGTGATCTTGGTTCCTTCATTCTGAATTTCAATAACCATTCCGTTATCTGGAATCACAATGTTTTCTTCCATCATTCCGAAGCGTCGTTCGAGGTCAGCATGCATACGAAGCATGTAGTGATACCCGTGAACCGGGATGAAGAACTTCGGATGAATTTTTCGGTGTATCCATACAAGCTCCTCAGCGTTAGCGTGCCCTGAAGAGTGAACGTCTGATGTCTTGTAGTGAATGAGGTGTGCCCCTTGGCGTGAAAGCTTATCCTTTAGATTTTGCACAGCACGTTCGTTTCCTGGAACCACAGATGAGGACATAAGAATTGTATCGCGAGGGGTGAGGCGTACGTACTTGTGTGTCTTATTTGCGATACGTCCAAGGGCTGCAAACTCTTCTCCCTGAGCTCCTGTGGCCATGACAATCACTTTATTGTCAGGATACCGGGTGAGGTCTTCAATCGGTATAAGTGTTTCAGGTTTAACCTTAAGCATGTTAGCGAGCTTCGCTACCTCAACGTTTGTCTTCATACTTCGCCCTTCGATTACCACTTTCTTTCCATAGCGTTCAGCAGTATCAAGCATGTAAAGCATGCGTTCTACCTGTGAGGCGAATGTGCTTACGATAAGTCTTCCAGGAGTATCACGAATTACATTTTCAATATTTTTGTATACCACTCGGTCCGAGATAGAGAATCCAGGGTTCTCACAGTTTGTAGAGTCTGCCATGAGAAGAAGCACTTTACGATCTTCAAAAATCTTATAGCGCTCAATTTCATCATCTGTAGGTACACCGTCGTCGTGGTCAAGTCGAAGGTCGCCGGTGTGTACGATATCTCCATAAGGAGTCTCAACAATGATTCCCATACTGTCTGGAATCGCATGAGTTACTCCGAAGAAGCGAACCTTAAGGTCACCAAATGTAATAGTGTCTCCTCGTTCAACTACGTTTATGGTAAGAGGGGCCAAGTGAGGGAATTCCTCCTGACGCTTTTTAATCATAAGCGATGTAAAGAGACGTGCATAGATTTGTGGGTTACCAATACGCGGCATGATGTAAGGAATGGCTCCTATGTGGTCAAGGTGTCCGTGAGTAATGAGTACGCCTTTGATTTTATGCTTGTGTTCCTCGAGGTATCGTGTGTTTGGCAAAATGAAATCAATACCAGGTGTATGTGTTTCGGTAAACTGTACTCCACAGTCCACAATAACAATCGAATCTTTATATTCAACCATACTCATGTTTCGTCCGATCTCTTCCACCCCACCTAAGTGCATGATACGAATATCCCCGTCCTTAAGAGGTGGAATGTGATCTGTCTCACGTTTGCCTGTTACCGTTGTATCAAATTTTGGTCCAACAACTGGGCGTGGCCGAGAGTGTTGGCGCCCAGCGTTTCCTCCGCGTCCACGGTCAAAAGTCCTTCGTGGAGGGTACGGCGCTCTAGCGGGCGTTTGTGGTGCTTGTGATTCTGTTTCTGTGGGTGTGGTGATAGGTGTTGTCATATATAAGTTGTTAGATTGTTAATGTAATTAGTGAAGTATGTTTTCTATTTTTGATAAGACTGTTGTGTAATATGTTTTCGGCCAAATCGACTCCGTATACCTATACCAAGAGGGTATAAGACTAAATCGAGATGCGTTTTCGATACTGTATGTTGGAAGAGGTGATGTTACGTTATCACGGGTTACGTAGACAAGTGCTGGCGCGAAAAGAAATATTCCAGGCACTTCTTCTATAAATTCTTGGCGTACTGCGTCATATGCAGAGATACGACTAAGTTCGTCAGAGCTTTCTCGAATAGTTTCTAAATTTTTATCGAGCTTACTGCTTACGTAGTTAGAAATGTTTAGTCCAGGATAGTTACGTTGAGAAGAGTGCCAAAAAGCGTAGAGGTCAGATGGTTGTTCAGCGATTGACCCAAAGAGGAGTACTTGGAAGTTTCGTTCTTTAATTACAGATTGGTTTAGGTCGCTTACTTCATATACCGCAAGCTCTGCCTGCACCCCAAGTTCTGTCCAGTCATTCTTTACCATCTCTGCAACTTTTTTCATCTCTTCTGTATTTGCTGTTGCGATAGTAATTGAAAGAGTTGTCGTTCCTTTTTTCATGTACTTACTATTAGCGAGAGTTGTCTTTGCCTTCTCTTTGTCGTAGGTAAGTTCAGGTTGGTCTTCATCAAATGGGTAAGGTGTCTCTATTACTTTGCCGTATCCTTTAAAGATTGTGTCTACGAGTGCTTGCTTATTAATTGCCATATTAAGCGCTAGACGCACATCTTTGTCTGAAAGAAAGTCAGCTTTATTCGGGTTGAAGAATACAGTAAATGTCTGAGGCAGAAGGGAAGTGTTTATTGAACTAGTCGCGACGTTAAGAGTTGATACTCTTTCCGGAGCTATACCGTGAATACGGCTAACGTCTTTATTTTCAAATGCTTGAAGTAAGTACTTCTCATTTCGGTAACTTTTAATTATCACTTTTTCCAAGTAAGGTCTCCCAAGAGTGTAGTTCTCGTGGCTTGTGAGGATAAATGATTCTGGAATACCAGATACAGTATTAATCTTTTCTATCATAAAAGGTCCTGACCCAACAGCGTGTATATTGTAATCACTTAAGCTGAACTGTTCTTCGGTGAGGTCCTTCCAAATGTGTTTAGGCAAAATACCAAGTGTGAGCACATTCATAAAAAGAGGATATGGTTTCTTCAGTGAAAGGGTAAACTCGGCAGCAGATTGTTTTGTAATGCTTACACCTTCCCACTCCACTCTGTGAGGGCTTTTAATAAGAGGATTTTGTATAAGGCCAACAGTGTAGATAATGTCGTCTGCGGTAACAGGTGTGCCGTCATGGAATTGTGCTTCTGGTTTTAATACAATGCTGTAGTGAAGAGAGTCCTCACTTTCTGTAACTGACGCGGCCATGTCTAAGATGATGCTTCCATCTTCTCCACGTTTTGTGAGTCCAGCGTACACGAGCTCAACCATGTCTTTATCTTGATCAGATACAGCAAGTACTGGATTTATAAAACGTGGGGTACCGATTATTCCTTCGGTTACTTCGCCCCCTCGGCTTGGAATAGAAATAAGGAATTTCGAATTAACCCGCAAAAGTGTGGCAAATAGTAGTAGGCCTGCCATTGCAATAAGTAACCAAAACACAATCACTTTTTCAGGTGAGAGTGAGCGGTAGACAGTACCGAGCTTATGTGTGTATGAGGTGAGTGATGATTGTAATGAATCTATATTCATACAAAAGTGGCACCGGAGATCTATATAACGTAGTTATATTACGCGCCTACAACAAGTGGAAGAGCAAAAGAAGCTGCGAAAATAACCGCTACAATGACAGTAAGTCGGTGTATCATTTTTTCAGCCCCACGCTTTTCAAGCGTAGCCCCTCCAGTACCTCCATCAGCGCCAAGCGCGCCAGATGCATCAGTGTTTGCACGCTGAACAATAATAAGTACGATAAGGAGGATAGCGAACGTAATCTGCACGATAGATAGCAAGTGAACCATATATTGATTATATCATAAGGGGATTTTGCTGTAAATATCTGAATAAACAGC
>CAYVMF010000019.1:1890-12553 GCA_964452605.1 uncultured Candidatus Saccharibacteria bacterium | reverse complement strand
GCAAGTACAAGCCCTATACTTCCAACCATTGTTCGTATGAGTTCTGTTGCGAATACTTCTCTGTTAATAATATGTAACACAGGGGAGTCTGACATCGAGAATAATAAAAGAAGTGGCAGTGATACGCCGACGTACGCTATTGCGAGTGTGTTAACAAGGGCGCCAATATGTTCCTTTCCTATTCGTAAAGCTCGGGCATAGACTTCTTTTTTGGAACTAATTCCCGCACGATACAGTTCTTCTACAGCAATCGCCTGACCTATCGCTGCGTCGTAAAGTACTCCTAAAAGACCAATAAGCATGCCACCCAAAAGAAGGCCGACAAAATCTATGGTGCCTCTAGTATTGAAGTTTAGATATACCGCTTCTTCATTTGCAAAACCAGAGAGTCTCGCGCTATGGGTTGCGTAGTAGGCTAAAATACCCGAACAGATAACTGTTGCAATCATTCCAAATACAGCTGCAGTTGTTGTTTTGTTAAAACCATGTGTAACGTATGAACCTAAAATAATAATAAGAGACGCAACACCTACACTTACAAGTATGGGTGAGTAACCGTGTAAGATACTTGGAATGAGAACATAGAGGATGAGAAGTAAGCTACCAATTAAACTTACTAAGCCCCGTATACCTTGTCTACCGCCGAATATGATAACAAGTAGTACAAAAAGTGCGGTAAAGAAGTAAATAGTTTGGAGTCTGTCTGGTTCAGACATTGCATACATAATACTTCCGTCGTGCCCACTTGTTGTCTTAGTGAGAAAGAAGAGGTCTCCAGTTTCTAGTTGTGTGTAGTCGTTCTCAAAAGAAACGGTCCTGCTCTTGTCTTCTCCTTCTAGGAAGATGGCTGTGATTTTTTGCCGCTTGGTTTCAGTGGTTAGACCCGGAAGAACTTCCGAAGCTATTTCAGTTGCGCTAATAACTTTTGCTTTTGAGGTAATTTGGGTATCTTGTATGATTTCCGCCGCTGAAATATTTCCGAGAAAAGTAACTGTAAGAAGGATGGATACTAGTAGTTTCATGGGTTAAAGTATAGCAAAATAACAACCCCGGCGCCTACGGCGCCGGGGTTGTTATTTCTAGAGAGTTATTTATTCTCTGTTTCTTCATGAGTCGTCTGACTCATTTGCTTGTACAAGAATGCTCCCACAAGTATTGTGAACGGAATGGTAAACAGAAGACCGACCAGTAGAAGTAGTGCTCCAAGGATGTTAATACCAAAGAGAACTATCGTTAGCCAGAAGAGCTTCCAGAATTTTCCACGAGTCATCGCCCAACCTTTCTTAAGTGCCTCAATTGGACCAAGGTTTTCATCCTCAACAATCATAAACCTAAAGAATCGTAGACGTATTGCGATGTAAATTCCAGGAATAATAAAACATAGTAGTCCAAGCAGTACAATAAGTGCGTACAAAATCTCAGCAACTACGAAGTGCCATACAATCTTCCAGCTCTTAAATCCTGTAAGGAGGTCATCGTAGCCAGGCTTGTGTCCGTGCATGACAACAAGTGCTACTGTTGTTGTGGCTAGAGCCATAGCAATAGAACCAAGTATTGGTAACGCTGAGTCTATGACTGTACCCACTATGATTGTTACTAAGCCAGCACCAAGCAGATACCAGAAATGCTCTTTTGTTTTATTCCACGCCTGCCCAAGAACCTGTCGTTGATTAAAATTATGTGTTGTCATATATCGAAAGTATATCAAAATAAGGTCTTTATACACAATGTGTGTACGTCCCAATATGAGAAATATTTGCTATACTGGACAACATAAGACTAACTAACTATATGCATATCATACTCACTGGGCTACATATGGACATCACTGACTCGATTCGCACGTATACACTTGATAAGATGTCGCATCTTGAAAAATATGTTACTAACGACTCAAGTGCAAAGCTTGCCATCGAGCTTTCGAGAACAACAGCTCATCATATTCACGGCGATATCTTTCAGGCGGAAGCTCAGTTACACATCAGGGGCCTAACAACATCCCACCGTACAACTCAGAATGATTTGTATAAAGCAGTAGATGTTTTAAAGGATATGCTCGTACGTGAACTTGCTTCTCATAAAGATAAAGAGCGTTCGGTCGTCAGACGAAGTGCACACAAACTTAAATTATTACTCAAACGATTAACAGACTAAAGCCTCATGGAAAACGATACTAAAATAACCTATACTGTCATTGCTTTACTGGTGATATTTCTAGCAGGGGTCTCATATTTCCTTCAAGGTAATATGTCTTATGTAGACAATAGACCAGAGAGCGAGCAGGTAACTGCGACAAACGGAAACAGCCAACCGGTCGCTACAACTTCACAAGTAATCACATCCACAACAACTAACTCTTCATCAACTATGACAACACCAGATAATCTAACTACCGCAGTATTTACTACAAACATGGGCGTAGTAGAAATTGCGTTAGCAGCAAACACTCCAGTAACTGTAGAAAATTTTAAAAAACTTGCTGCATCAGGATTTTATGACGGCACTCGTTTCCATAGAGTTATTAAAGATTTTATGATTCAAGGAGGGGATCCGTTTTCAAAAGATCTCACTAAAAAACCTGTGTGGGGTACAGGAGGTCCTGGTTACACATTTAAAGATGAGACTTCACCAAGCGATGTTTTTGCTCAAGGTGTTCTTGCAATGGCAAACTCAGGGCCTAATACAAACGGAAGTCAGTTCTTTATCGTAACCGCAGAGGGTGGTACACCATGGCTTGCTGGAAAGCATACTATTTTCGGTAAAGTAACTAAGGGTATGGATATTGTACTAAAGATAGAAAACGTAGAGACAGACGGTTCTGATAAACCTGTTAAGGACGTGATTTTGGAAAAGGTTGAGGTGCGTTAGTTAGAAATGCAAAATACAAAAGCACGAGGCCGTAGGCCTCGTGCTTTTGTATTTGTCTCCTAGTGCCCAAGGTACCCTCTTTTGAAACTCTCAAAGTCCATTTCTTTTCTCCCTTCAGGGACCACTCGAGTGATGATATCTTCCGCGGTAAGTGTGTCCGTGGTTGCGAGCATAAGGTCCACTTCGGTAACTTTCACTCTAATGTTTTTTTCTTTGTGTGTTATAAAAAAATAAATACCTGGCCAAGGGGTCAGTGCTCTAAATTTACGCTGTACTTCACTTGCCTGTGTTATAAGTGTTATTTCACCAAGCTCTTTTGTTATCTTTTTACAAAGAGTTGCATCTGCGTGTGCTTGCTCTTTTGGGAGCAGTGTCCCTTCCATGTAGTGGGGGAGTACTTGTACAAGTAGTTCTCCTCCAAGTATTCCACACGATACCTCCATTGTTCCTGCTGTTGCCTGTGCGTCAATAATGAAAGCACTCTGTAGCAGTATTGGGCCGTGGTCCATTTCTTTATCTAGCTTCATAATCGAAACACCTGTGGTCATGACGCCATCTAGTAGTGCCGATTCAATTGGAGACGGGCCACGATAACGAGGGAGAAGGGATGGGTGTACGTTCAGTGCACCTTTTTCTGCTAGACCAAGTATTTCATCTGGAATAATTTTTCCGTATGAAGCAACAATAAACACATCAAAAGGCACAGTGTGAAGCGGTGTATCTTTTGGAAGCTCACGCAGAGTTTCTGGTTGAAACACAGGAATATTTTTTAATTGCGCCCATGTTTTAATATGAGGAGGCTTTACTTCCATGTGTCTCCCTTGTGGAGCATCTGGTTTAGTTACAAGAAGCGTTGGTGTATAACCAGCTTTATATAGTGCTGCAAGTACTGATTCTGCTAGTGGGCCTGTTCCAAAGAAAGCAAATTTCATATTTATTTTTTTGCACCTTTACGTTCTTTATAGTCTGCTTCGTTTGTGTATTCTTCAAAGTCTTTTCCGTGGTCAACAAACAAAATACCTTCAAGGTGGTCTATTTCATGTTGAAAAATATGCGCGAGAAGACCAGAAGCCCCATAGGTGAATTTATTACCAAGCTCGTCGTAACCTTCTACGGTTGCTCCAACATGTCGTTTTGTTGTTCCATAAATCCAACGCACTGAAAGACATCCTTCTTGCATGTCTTGTGTTTTTCTGGAAACTTTTATAATTTTTGGATTTATGAATACAAGTTGTTTCCACTTTGTATCTTCTTCGTAGGCTCGAGGGGATACAACAAAAATACGTTTCGAAATTCCAATTTGTGGCGCGGCTATTGCAACACCATCCTCTTCTTTTGCGAGAGAAGTTTTCATTGTATCTAAAATCTGCAATAGCTCCTTGCTACCAAATTCACTTTCGGAAACAGGAGTAGCCACCTGCCTAAGAGGATTATCTTTATGTTCATCTATCTGTACTATCTCTCCAAGCTTTTTCATAAGACTACTTTATCATATTTCTGTAAAGAGAAGAAACTTCTTCTTTTGAGCGTGTTAGATAAAAAAGTGTAAAGGATTAACAAGGGGTCGCCCGTCATAAATAATTCTCTTGATTCTGTTGCGTACCGTTTCTTGGTTTGCCCACTCCGTTTCTTTTATATGTATGAAAAGTAGTGTTGTCCCACGCCCAGCTTCAAACCATTCTACGACGTATGGCTCAAGCTCTTGTTCCATACGCGCGCGAAGTGTGTCTTGTAAGTTATCAAAAGAAGCTTTAATCACAACGTACTGAGGGGGAAGCAGTAGCTCCTCGCGTTCTTTTAGTAGCGAACTATATACGTCTGCAAAGGTGTGAGAGGTAAGCTGCTTGATGACAGGCATTTTTTTAAGACGAGTTTGTAAGATGAGTCGACCAGTATGCTCTCCTCCTTGTGTAATCTTTTCCGCCATCTCAGTTACGAGCGTTACTATTTTTTAGTCGGTTCTGTAGTCGGGAAGGGCAAAGAGTGAGTCTAAAGAAAGTATAGTGATGCCGACGCAACTTTCTAAAATATTATGGGCCATTTCGGTTCCGATAAGAACCCCGTAGGAAGCTTCCTTCCACTCTTTGTACACTTTTTTTATTTTTGCACGTGTCGGGGTGTTCTCTCCGTCAATCACAAAAAGCGGGATGCCAAGACGTTTTAGTTCTTCCTCGACACCGGTGGTTGCGATACCGAGTGTTTGCATGCGCCATCCACCACAGTGATGACAGGTCAGAGTACTTTCCTTGTCGATTTGTACGATGTGTTCACATCCATGACAGATATATGTGCGTACTCCGGCGATTTTGTGAAGGACATATGGACGGTTACATTTTTGACACGCAAATACAGTTCCACAGTCAGAACAGACTGTGGTCGGATACATGCCTTTTCTATGAGCATATAAAAAATAGTGCCCCTTACCTTCAAGTTTTGCATTATGAAGTAGTGCGAGTGTTTTACGAGAAAGGTATGGACTCGCGCTGCGATTCTCCTCATGCATTGGGATGATGTCAATCGGTGCGTCATTACGAAAATGGAGCGGCATAACTTCATGAGCGTCATGATGTTTATAGAGGAGGTGTGCACGCAGTGAAAGCATGTGTGACCCAAGTAGACAGGGAATGTTACTTTGTTTCGCAAGTTGTTCAAGAAGGAAACGCATGTCGTAGCCGTTGTCTCCGTGGGTATAGTAATAATGACTATGCTCGCGCTCAATTATGACAAGCCCTAAGTCCTCCCGCTTCCAGGGCAGTAGTGATGGTGTGGCTAAGATAAGGAGAGGATGTTCATGGGTATCTAGCATTTCAAGCGACTGCGTCATCTGCTTATCAGTGAGACTGCTGTGGAGACTTACTACGTATTCCTCAATTCCTTTAGTGAGGTTGTCCTTGGCGTATTCAAGGTCTGTAATAGTGGGGAAAAAAATCACAAGTGATTTTTTCTTTGAAAAGGATTCACGTATCGTTGTTTTATAACGAGTGATTCTATTTTCATATTTTTCTTGTAGTAGCTGCACTTCAAACCCGGAGGGATTTTTTGGAAGATTAAATGGCGTGAGTGTTCCAAATGCTTTTTCAGAAATTAAGTCGTACAGCACAGGCCCAGTTGAGCGCAGTAAGTATGATGAGCTGTAGGTAAGTGCGGCCCATAGTTTTGCTGGAAGGAGATGCTTTGTAATAACTTTTCCACTTTTTTTAATATTAAAACTTGCATGTCGAAGTGATTGCTTCTCTTCTTCTGCGCTGTGTCTGTTAAGTACAATTGCACGAGAGACTCTTCGCTTAATTGTAATTTCTATAAGGTCGCCGATTTCAACGTCATCTTTAGAAAAGTAAGAGAGTTCTTCATAAGGGAGTCCCTGTGTGAGTGGTGCGACCGTGAGAACCTGCATATGTCTAGTATACAGCTTCAGATTATAGGGGTATAGAGTCTGAGTGAGTATGTTATTAAAGTGTGAGAATCTTAAAAAGCTTTTGAATATAAGCTTTTTTCTATATTTGTGCCAAAGAAAGCGTACATTTTCATTTGCGGCCCTTATGGTACAATGCTCCTACTATGGGATTCTTTTTTAAGAAACTAGGCATTGACCTTGGAACAGCTAACACTCTTGTCTATGTGCCAGGAAAGGGTGTCGTGTTGGTCGAGCCTTCGGTTGTCGCTGTTTCAGAAATTGACAACAAAATTCTCGCAGTAGGAAATGAAGCCAAGGATATGATTGGTAAGACACCAGATTCAATCATTGCATACCGCCCAATGCGTGATGGTGTAATAGCCGATTATCGTGTTACAGAAGCGATGCTTCGTTACTATATTAACAAGTCACTAACAGGATTTACTTTTTTTAAACCTGACGTCATGGTGTCTGTTCCAGCGGGAGTAACTTCAACCGAGCGTCGTGCGGTGATAGAGGCAGCGCTTAAAGCCGGTGCGAGAAATGCATACGTTGTGAAAGAACCAATTCTTGCTGCGATCGGCGCAGGTATTCCAATTCACGAAGCGCAAGGGCGAATGATTGTAGATATCGGTGGCGGAACCACAGACGTAGCAGTGATTTCTCTTGGAGGTATTGTCTGTAGTACTTCAGTAAAATGTGCGGGAAATAAAATTGATCAGGCGATAGTTGATTACATAAAAAAGACATACAACCTCGCGATTGGAGATCAGACTGCAGAAGAAATTAAAATGAAAATTGGCTCAGCGCTTCCGGTAGAAGAAGAACTTTCTATGAAAGTAAAAGGCCGAGACTTCATTGCTGGGCTTCCGCGTACAGTAGAAATACGAACGAATGAAATTGTAAAAGCAATAGATAAAGAATTGCGACTTATGATAAAAGCAATTAAGGATGTGCTCCAAGAAACTCCTCCAGAACTTGCGTCAGATATTATTGATAACGGCATTATTATGTCAGGGGGTTCCTCAATGCTTCGTCATTTTCCAGATTTAGTTGAACGTCGTACAGGGGTTAAAGCGGTTCTTGCCGAATATGCTTTCTATTGTGTGGCTAAGGGTACTGGAATTGCGCTTGAACATTTGGATACCTATAAACGCTCCATCTTCGCCAAGCGTTAAAAATAGTTTCATCTACACTTTGTCGCTACGGTAGTTTTCTGAGTCAATGTACCACTCATACACCTCCTTCGAAACCTACCTAGGCTTCGCGTATCTAAAACTATTTTTAACGCTTGGTAGGTGGGTAATGACTGGTGTTACTAGTTTGGTATACTCTACCTATTACCATTATGAAGCTAGCTGACTTACCACATCATCACGCAGTACTTTTGGTACATACAAAGCGCGAAGCAACCACGCTTTCATTAAAAGAGGAGCTTCAAGCGCTTTCTCCTGTACACAGATTTTTTATTAACACTGTACTTGATATTGATACCGCACGTTCTGTGATTAGTTGGGCGCAGACCCCATATAATGGTGAGAAGGTGGCATTAATTTCTTTTCACTCCGCAAGCATTCCTGCGCAGAACGCTATGCTTAAAATCCTGGAAGAGCCTCGAGTAGGTGTGAAGTTTATTCTTGTTACGAGTAACAAATCTAACCTCATCGACACAGTGCTTTCAAGGGTTCATGTTATTACTGAGGGTAAAGCGGAAGGGGCTCAAGAAGATGCGTATCTTTTTTTAGAAACACGTCCACAGATGCGTATGTCACTTCCTTATATTACAAATCTTCTTAATCAAGAAGATGAAGAGGGGCGTAAAAACAGAGAAGGGGTGAGGGCTTTTTTATTAGGGTTAGTTACCTGTATGTCAAAAGACCAAAAAACGTTTTCAGGGGCTCATATTGCAGATACACTTGAAGTCGCATCATATGCTGCGGACCCGTCATCTTCAGGTAAGGCGCTACTTGAATACATTTCTTTAGCATTGCCACAGACAACGTCATAAGGTAGAATTTGTATTCATCAACTCCTATTTATATGTCATATCAATTTACAGCAGCCCTTGCAGACAAAACAAAGATTCTTGAGTGGTTAGCAGGCGAATACCGTTCTATTCAAACAGGTCGGGCTACTCCACAGGTATTGGACCTTGTACATATTGATATGTATGGTTCACGTACTCCAGTTGCGCACGCTGCATCTGTTACCATCGAAGACCCTCGCACTATTCGTGTATCTCCGTGGGATAAAATGATTATTCGAGATATTGAAAAAGCTATCAACGAAGCGGACCTTGGCCTCTCTGTTTCTTCTGACGATCAAGGGTTGCGTGTAAACTTTCCAGCGCTCACCACAGAGACTAGACAGAAACTTGTAAAACTTTTAAAGGAACGGTTAGAAGAAGCGCGAGTTCGAGTGCGGTCTCTTCGTGAGGATACCAATAAGGACATCGACGCACGTTCGAAAGCTGGAGAATACGGAGAAGACGACCGCATGCATTATCGCGAAGAAATGCAGAAGCTTGTTGACCTCGCGAATGCAGAACTCGAAGCTCTCTTTGAAAAGAAAGAAAAAGAAGTATTAGGTGAATAATACATACAACAAAAGGAGCAGAGGCTCCTTTTGTTTTTTCTGATATACTTTTTATTATCATGATTACTTTCTTTCAAAAGTGCGACGCATTTCTTAGGTCTCTCTTTCCGAAGTATACGGTGTTACTTACAGTACTTATTACTGTCTGTTTTGTGTGGTACAAGCAACCGTCTATTATTTTATTTCTCTTGATACTATTGGTCTTGGTATTTGTTCACGAGCTCGGACACTTTGCTGTTGCTAAATGGACAGGGATGCGAGTTGATGAATTTGCATTTGGATTTCCTCCACGTGTTTGGTCAAAGAAAGTTGGTGAAACTACGTACGCCGTAAACGCACTTCCTCTTGGAGGGTACGTCTCTATTTGGGGTGAGAATGGTGAACCAAACGATCAGGCAAAGACAGACCCACGTGCTTTTGGAAATCGTCCCTGGTGGGCTCAGTTGGCTACGCTAGTTGCTGGAGTGGTGATGAACATGCTTCTTGCGCTTGTTATTTTTATCATGCTTTCATATGGCACTGTCCTTGTAAGTCCAGAAGATCCTCAGTTTGGATCTCGAGTTACAGACCCTGTTCTTGTGGTGCGGGACTCTCAGGTGGAAGGTCCAGCATATAAAGCAGGGGTTGTGCCGAGGTCAACTATTCATACAATTACAAGTAAGGGGCAAAAGGCTTCACTTACAAGTGCTACTTCAGCTGTAGCTTTTATCGAACGTCATAGTAATGATCCGATTACGCTCACATATACCGACCCAACAGGCGCTCTTGCAAGTACTACTATAGCTGCAGTGTATGGTATTGTGCCAGATAAAAAAGTTATAGGCTTATCATTTGAGATACGTGGGACAGTGGAGACTTCCTTGCTTGACGCAATCATACTTGGAGCACGAAAGACGTACGTTATTACTACGATGACACTAAGTGGTCTTGGCGGACTTATCGCTTCTATAGGGCAAGGCGAGAGTGTGATTAACTCACTCTCTGGTCCGTGGGGTGTTGCGAAGATAGTAGGTGAAACCACTGAGTATGGATATGAAGCGGTGCTCACGCTCGTAGCTTTTCTTTCAATTAACTTAGCAATATTTAACATCCTTCCAATCCCAGCATTAGACGGAGGAAGAATGTTAGTGGTCTTAGGAGAAACGATAAGCCGTAGAAAATTCCCGATGAAGTGGATGATGGCGATTAATAGTATTAGTTTCTTACTGCTTATTCTTTTGCTGGTAGTCGTTACCATTAAAGATATTTTTATCTAAACAGCAAGATTACTTTTACATACCCCAAAGAGAACACCAAGGATTTCGTAGGGTAGGGAGTGGTTTGGCGAAGAAATCCTTGGTGTGAACGAGAGGGCAAGAAGTCTATTAAATTGCTACATAAGAAATGATATACTCCAACATATATGAGACAATCTAAACTTTATACAAAGACTCGTAAGGAAGCACCGGCAGACGAGGTTTCCAAAAATGCTATTTTACTTACTCGCGCTGGTTTTATTCATAAAGAGATGGCTGGTGTGTACACATTTCTCCCGCTTGGTCTTCGTGTGCTTAAGAAAATAGAAGACATTGTCCGTAGACACATGGATACAGTTGGGACTGAACTTCTGATGACGACACTTTCTCCAGAAGAATACTGGAAAAATACTAACCGCCTCGATACGGTGGATGTGCTTATGCGAACTGGGCCTGCTAACGAAGTTTCAAAACAAAAAAGCTCAAACTCGTACATCATTAACCCAACTCACGAAGACATGATTACTCCGCTTGCTGCTGAGTATCTACAATCATACAAAGACTTACCTGC
>CAYVMF010000019.1:0-1790 GCA_964452605.1 uncultured Candidatus Saccharibacteria bacterium | reverse complement strand
GAATTCCAGACACTCACTGAGGTGGGGGAGGATGTTATTTACTTAGATCGTAAAAATAATATTGCCTACAATAAAGAAGTGGTGAATGATGAAACTGCGAAGAAGCTTGGTGTTGATTTCAGTCAAATGGAACAAGTAGCGGCGTGTGAAGTTGGAAATATTTTTCCGCTTGATACAAAGTACACAGAGGTCCTGAAATATACCTATACAGATCAGGATGGTACTAAAAAGTTTCCATACATGGGATGCTACGGTATTGGCCCATCTCGTATTATGGGAGTTGTTGTTGAAAAGTTAGCTGACGAAAAGGGTCTCGTGTGGCCAGCGTCTATTGCACCATTTTCACTTCATCTCATTGCGATTTCAAAGGATAAAGAAAGTGAGGCCTCAAAGACTGCTGAAGATGTGTATGCAAAACTTACTAAAGCAGGAGTGGAAGTACTGTTTGATGACCGAGATGAAGGAGCGGGGAGTAAATTTGCTGATAGTGATTTAATTGGTATTCCAATTCGCGTGGTAGTGTCTGAGAAATCACTTGAAAAGGGGGGAGTAGAGATTAAAGAGCGTACAAGTGAAGCCTCAGAAATTATAACAGTAGAAGAGCTTCTCAGAACGTACACACCAAACTGCGAGTAAGGTTTGGCTGTCGGTAATAACTTACTGGTAAGTTCTCCAAGAAATCAAAAAGCCCGCGTACGGGCTTTTTTGCTGATCTGCACAGATTCACGCAATGTGCTGTGCTAGACCGCGCTGGTTGAAAATGATGCGCTCATTGAGCCATACCGCGTTGCTTTCCGTGTGAACGGTGCTTATCGCGTGACTCGTGTACAGCCGTGGAAGCAGGATGAAGCGCCAGTGGGGCAAGCCATCTGCTGTCATGGTTATCTCAAGCGTGTCTCCGCCAATGGTTTCGAGGCGTAGTCCGCTACGAAGCCGTAGAACGTTTGCGACGGTGCTTGCAAAAAGACAGTTTCCGTCGGCGTCTGAGATCATCAGTAATTTTCCCGGCAGACACTGCACCGCTTTAACCCCGGCAAGAACGGCCAAGCTTTGCAGTAGTACCCCAGGAGAGATTTGTTTTCTCATCGGTTTCTTTCCGCAGGTTATTTCACTGCAAGGCTTGAGGTGGTCCAAAAAGTTCGGTTGCAACTTGTTCAGCTAAAGCTTCTGCCAGTGGCAAGTTCATGTCGAGCGTTTTACTCGTCAAGCTGAAAAAATCGTCGGCGTACTGCTTGTCAGAAAGTGCTCTTGCAAGCACGTCGATATACAAACGACGAGCTTCCGAAGAGGCTCTGACATTTTCAATGAATTCAGCGGGAGGGTCCCCGTCGTATTTTCTGAGAAAAGCGACAACGTCTTCTCGTGTGGCGCGGGGGGCCTTCTGCTTCATTTGTTTGTACTCCTGGTCGGCTTGCGCGATGGGTGTCAGGCTGTAGTCTTTACCAGTCTGGTATTTCATTTGTCTTCCCGTTGCAGACTATTTCACTGCAGAGTTGTTGTACTAAGGCTGTTAATCTACAACTTTTTCCTTCTTTTGTAAAGAAATACAAGTGTCGGTAGAAATGCTAAAATATACAAATGTTAAAGAAACTCTACCAGTCATTTTCTAATGATATTGGTATCGACCTCGGAACTGCAAACACACTCGTGTATTTGCGTGGTCGAGGTATTGTGATTGATGAGCCGTCCGTTGTTGCGCTTAATGCAAAAACAAGTCGTGTGGTTGCGGTTGGGACAGAAGCAAAAAATATGATGGGGCGTACACCGTCACATATTCGTATTGTGCGACC
>CAYVMF010000018.1:0-14318 GCA_964452605.1 uncultured Candidatus Saccharibacteria bacterium | reverse complement strand
ATGATGTGATGATTGGATTTAATCCAGATAAAATGGCTGGCCTACTAGGCATAGCTGTGTAGTAGTTAATTCTTAAACCATAAAACAAAAAAGTCCTCTAAGGACTTTTTTGTTTTGGTGCTTGGACCCAGGCTCGAACTGGGGACCTATTCCTCTTCAGGGAAGCGCTCTACCAACTGAGCTATCCAAGCATAGTAGAACACATTATAACATATTCTACAGACTCAGAAAAGATTCAAAATTATTCTGCAGATGAGGAGGTTCCTTGGTGGAATAATTGCTGCAGTGCTTTTGTTTCAGGGAATTGAGCACGGAATTCCTCAAATTGACGCAGTACTCCGTCTGCTTTAGTGCTACTGTGTCTAATTGATTCAATAAACGGACTGATGAAGTAGTATGCTCCTCCAAGCGCTCCAATGATGATAAGCCAGTACACGATACGGATAATAATAGTAATGCGTTCACGATTCTGTATTTTGTGCAGGATGTGGTTGTTCTCGAGAGTGATCTTGTAGATTTCCTCAAGTTTTTCCTGATTAGTCAGGTCTTGTTCTTTCATGCTATTAAGTATACCTTATGGCGTGTATTTAGCAGTGGATAAAATGTGCTAGAATCCAGAGTACGCCCTTGTAGTTAAATGGATATAACAGCTCCGTCCTAAGGAGTAGTTCTAGGTTCGATTCCTGGTGAGGGCACAAAAAAGACGTAAGAATTCCTTTCAAGAAAAAGCTAACTTTGGTATCATGTGGTAATGAAAATACTAAAAGCTTTTGTTCTTGGGTTGTTTATTTTTTCAAGTTTTTCAACAATGTTTGCTTTTGGTACGTTTGAGCTGCTGGATTCTAGTAGTCTTCCAAGTGCTGTTGCGGGACAGCCATACTCAAGAAATATAAGCTTTGTTTACAGTGGAGATTGGGTTCCTTCTGCAAACATTATTGGCAACAACTTACCTGAGGGAATGAAGATAGGTAATGTATATAAAAAATCAACTGGTTTTTATTATTTTATATTTAGCGGTATACCTACAACGCCAGGCCAGTACTCATTTAAAGTTTTTTTAACTGATGATAACGGGGGGAGTCTTATTCAGTCGGTATCTTTCGAAGTAAGAAGTGTGGATGTAGTAGCGATAACCGATACTTTTTTACCTGACACAAAGAAAGATAAAGAATACAGAGGGCATATTAAATTTAAATATTATGGTGCAAGACCTTCCATTAGCTTTAGAGGTGACTTACCACAAGGTTTTTCTTCCGAGGTATCATATGGTTACCCAGATACTTCACTTGTAACTCCAGTTTCTAACGGTATTTTAGAAATTAAAGGTACCACAAAAAAAGAAGGAGTGTATGCTTTTAACCTAGTATTAAATAGTGGTTCTTTTGATAAAAGTATTCCTTTACAAATAGTGGTTACACCAGATGTAGCTGTTGCAGTTCCTCAAGCTCCAGCGCAGGTTTTGTCACCAGTGCCTAAAGCCGAAACTACCGCTCGAACTAAACAGGTAAAGGTTGTACCTTTACCTGTGGAAAATATCAAAGAAGAGGAGCTTGAGGTTGCCCCAACTGTGTCAACTACAACTGAGAGTGTTGTCATGTCAGCAGTCACTCAGAACATCTCAAATGAAACAGAAGCCAAAGCTAAGACAAATGTCGCTAAAAACTTTTACTTCTATATAAAGAGTAAGATTAAGAACGGTTTACTAGGTTTTGCTAACAGTCTCTAAAGGAAAAATAAAAGCACCCAGTTGGGTGCTTTTATTTTTCCTAAATTGATTTTACTTTCAACTTTGTCTGTCGAGCCTTGTCTACCTTTGGAAGACGTATGATGAGAAGCCCATGCTTTTCTACCGCTTCAGCCTCCTCGATTTCCACTTCATGAGGGAGGAGAATGCTTCGAGTGAAACTTCCCCAGTAGAGTTCTTTATAGAAGTAGTCGTCGTGGGTTACTTGAGTATTTCCATCTCGACGTCCTTTAATCGTTACCATATCGCGAGTAATTGAGAGGTGTAGATCCTCTGGCTTTACACCGGCGACCATCGCCTCAATAATAATTTCACTCGGAGTCTGGTATACGTCTACAGAAAGCTCTCCTTCCTCCATGTCCATTTCCTCGTCGTCCTGTATGTGTGCTACGTGTGTACGATTCTTTGACATTGGACTAGACATCTTAGCCTTTGAGCCTGACTGTACGGGAATTTCTTCCTCGTACTCTTCTTCCTCTGGCATGATATCCAATGGTTCATCTTCATCATCAACGCTGATAGAGCCAGCGAGACGTTCGAAGAATGATTTTTTTTCTTTAAGCATAGTAAATAGACAATTATATGTGTATAAGGACAGTATACAGCCAACAATGTCAATGTATGTTGAAAGTTATACACATGTAGAGAAGAGGGTCGATGTCGTAGACGTCGGCCCTCTTCTCTTTTTATCTACCACCGAGTAACAAGTAGTATGTCGTCAGTATCTTTCTTTAGATATTTCCAAAGCTCTTCAGTGATGAATGGCATGAACGGGTGAAGCACGATAAGTTGTTCACGTAGAAGGGTAAGTAGGAGTGTTTGTGCACTTTCTTTATTATTATTTTCAAGGATACGTACTTTGCATTTCTCAATAACGTCATCACAAAACGTTTTCCAGAAGTAATCATATATCTTTTCTGATGCGAGGTGTAGACGATACTGTTCTAGGTCATTTGTAATATCGTTTTTAACCTGAGTCCAAGCAGTGTAGGTGGCCCTATCCTCTTCTGTTAGTTCTACATCTGTTTCATGGTCTGTTGTACGTTCCATAACGAATCGTGCTGCGTTCCATATTTTATTCGCAAACAACTTGTATGCCTTTACTTTATCTTCTCCAAGTTTGAGATCATTTCCCGGGCCGTTACCAACCATAAGTGCCATACGAAGAGCATCTGTCCCGTACTTTGATGAAAGGTCTCGTGGGTCAAGAACGTTTCCAAGAGATTTACTCATTTTGCGACCTTGCGCATCACGCACAAGTCCGTGGAGGTATACATGCTTAAATGGCACTTGGTTTAATGCATATGTTGAGAAGAGTATCATTCGTGCAACCCAAAAGAAGATAATGTCATGTCCTGTTTCAAGGAGGTCCGTTGGGTGGAACTCTGTTAGATCTTTTGTTTCGTTAGGCCAGCCGAGTGTAGAGAAGGTCCACATACCTGATGAGAACCACGTGTCGAGGGTGTCTTCGTCCTGTGTCCAGCCTGGTTCTGTCGGGACTTCAGTGCCGCAATAGATTTCTTCGCCCTTATACCAAACTGGAATACGATGTCCGTACCAGATCTGTCGTGAAATACACCAGTCTCGCAGGTTATTAACCCAGTGGAAGTACACTTTTTCAAAACGGTCAGGAAGGATTGACGTCTCTTTGCTCTCTACCGCATTTCGCATGAGTTGCTTAAGGGTAGTTGTAGCACCGAAATGAGAAAACTCTTTACTAACTGCTACGAACCATTGCTTCATAATTTGCGGCTCGATAATACCACCCGAGCGTTCCGCAGTAGAAATATTGTGAGTGTAGTCTTCAACTTTTTCTACCAAGCCTTTTGATTGTAGTTTCTCTACAATTTTTTCTCGAGCATCTTTTATTTTCATTCCAGTAAACTCTTCTCCTGCAGCAGGGAGGAGTTTTCCGTATTTGTCGATAATCTGTTCGTAGTCGAGATTGTATTTTTGTGCGAGGTCAAAGTCCACCTGTGAATGCCATGGTGTGATAGTCATCACACCTGTTCCAAAGGCTGGGTCTACTGATTCATCTTTAATGATAGTTGCTTCAATTGGTCCGTTAATCCACTCAACAGTAAGTTTCTGTCCGTGTGTGTATTCTTTATAACGTTCATCAGTTGGATGCATTACTACGTACTTATCTCCAAACTTAGTTTCTGGTCGCGCAGTACCGATAACAAAAGGTCCATATTTGAAATAGTAGAATTTTGTTTTTTCCTCTATGTATACAACTTCATCGTCAGAGATAGTGGTCTGACCTTTTGGATCCCAGTTCACGATACGGTTCCCACGATAGATAAGTCCGTCGTTGTACATTTTTGCAAACATGGTTCGCACCGCGAGGTTGCGCGCATCGTCAATTGTGAATGCAAGGCGTGACCAATCAAGAGTCGCTCCCATTGAACGAAACTGGGAGAGGATTGTAGATTGACTATCTAGGGCGAATTCGTTTACTCGCTTTAGAAATTCATCGCGTCCATAGTCATGACGAGATTTACCTTCTTCCTTTTGTAGTTTTTTCTCCACTACTGATTGAGTTGCAATTGCCGCGTGATCAGTTCCTGGTAACCACAGTGTCTTGTAGCCTTGCATTCGTTTAAATCGAATCAAGGTATCTTGAATTGCAAGCATGATTGCGTGCCCAGTGTGAAGCGTCCCAGTAACGTTAGGTGGGGGAAGAATAATAGTATAAGGACCCTTGTCAGCGTGAGGTAAGTTGTCTGGGTTAAAGTAACCACTTGTTTCCCAGGTACTATATAAAGAGGCTTCAACGGATGCGGCGTCAAAAGGCTTAGTGAGGCTTTCTGGAACTTGTTTCATATAGTCTGTATCCTAACATCTTTTTAGCTTTTTTTCTCCTACGATATTCTTGTTTTTATTATTTTGTATATGGTAGTATGAGTCTTCATTATGTTGAACAAACAATCAAAACTTCTGAAGACCGGTTCTAAAAAAGGAAAGACACTTTCAAATCCTGAAAATCATCTTCCTGCACATCATTTTAAATTAGTTAAAGTGAAGCGTGGGTTGTCAGGGCTAGGGTTATTTGCCGCTGAACCAATTAAAAAGGGTGAACTTATTATTGAGTACATTGGAAACATTCTTACTAAAGCAGAAGCAGATAAGATTACGACTAATCAGTATCTGTTTGATGTTTCTCGAAACAAGACAATAGATGGGTCTCCTAGGTGGAACACCGCACGCTATTGTAATCACGCATGTGAAGATGCAGCAAATGCAGAAAGTGAAATAAAGAAGGGGCGAGTATTTATGCGTGCAATTAAACCGATACAAGAAGGGGAGGAAATAGTGTATGACTATGGAGAGGAATTTGTGCAGGAGTACATCCTTCCGTACGGATGTAACTGTAAAGCAGCAAAGCATTCATATGGTGCATCTGCTCCGGTGAAGTAGAAAGGGTTTGTAGTAAAAATGTAGATAGAAGAAGCGGCGCCTACGGCGCCGCTTCTTCTATAGCGTAATCCATTTTATGCAACTGCAATGCATATGCATCTACACTCATTTACTTTTTATATATAAAATTTTTTTCACAAAAAATATTTTTGAGTTATCCACACACAAAAAATATTTTTCTCTTGTATGTAGTTGTATGAGTGTCATACTTATATGTAGAGAGTACTGGTCATGGTCGTGATCAAAATTTTATAAACAACTCTCTGATTTGCATAATAAAAAATAAATTTATGGCAGCAAAGAAGAAAGCAGTAAAGAAGGTAGCAAAGAAGGCTGTTAAGAAGACAGCAAAGAAGGCTCCTGCAAAGAAGAAAACTGCAAAGAAGTCAGCTAAGCGTGCATAGTCATCGCTTAGACGAAATAAAAACACTCCGCTCCCACGGAGTGTTTTTATTTTCTTTTACTAAAAATTATTTCATTGCTAATTTCAGTGAAAGATTTTTGTGGCTAGATATTCTGAGTTAGTTGTGTACAACCATTTTACATAATCTATAGAAAGGAGTAGTATTAACGACAGTTGTACGTAGGTGTGTTTTGCTACACACTTGCCTAGAACTCGCTTGCGGTCATCCGACCTTAAGTGAACCCAAACCCAACCGGAGAAACCCATGAAACTGAGTTCCCGCCTCGTGCCCCTGGCTGCGATGATTGCCGCCACGCCCATGTCCGCATCCGCCCTGAACGCCACAACCGGCGCTGCGAAACCGTTTGCCAGCTTCGACGCCGGCGACGCGCACATCTCTGACGGCAATGGCGCCAAGAACGAACGCCCGACCGCGAAGAAGCAGATCGTCATCGGCGATTCGCCCAGCACCGGCCGTGAAGCCCAGTTCGGCACCGTCACCTTCAAGCCTGTCGCGACCGACCTGGCCATCATGCCGGCGTACCACGAAGGCGCTGCCGCCAAGAAGGCCCTGAACGCGCAAGCTCCTCACCGTGCCACCAACAAGACCGGCGGCCTGGGCATGAACCACCACACCAACAAGGTCGGCGTGATGGACCTGGTGGCCGCGGGCGCCAAACAGCATGGCTACACCGCCACGCTGCGCTCCTGATCGGCCAACAGGGGAAGAAATTCCCCGGAAAAGTCCACCGCTTGCGGTGGCTTTTTTAATTTTTATCCAATGGGAACTATCATCTTTTTATGCTATAATTACTCATTATGTCTCTATTTTCTAAGGGGTTAAGTGCCATTTTCCCATCTGAATCAAAAACACTTATAAAAAAGCTACAACCTTTGGCAGATAAGGTCTTTCTACATGAAGAAGAATTGAAGGCTCTTACAGACGAAGAACTGAAAGCGCGAAGTCTTACACTTAAAGCTCAAGTCCAAAAAGACATTGAAGGTCTCACAGGCGAAGCTTTAAAAGAAACTGAGAAAAAAGTACTCGAAGCGGTTTTGCCTTTAGCTTTTGCGCTTGTTCGCGAAGCTTCACGTCGTACGCTTCGTATGATGCACTACCGTGTACAGGTAATCGGAGGAATTCTTCTTCATCGAGGACACATTGCCGAAATGCGTACAGGAGAAGGAAAGACACTTGTGGCGACACTCCCTGCGTACCTTAATGCGCTCACTGGGCGTGGTGTGCATATCGTTACTGTTAACGACTATCTCTCTCGTCGAGACTCAGTGTGGATGGGTCAGGTGTATGACGCTCTTGGACTTTCTGTGTCTGTGATTAACCACCAGTCTTCATATATATATGACAGCGCTCATAAAGAAGAGGATACTGTTAAAGACGAACAGCGTGATGATGTAGGAGCATATAAAGTAATCTACGAATTTCTAAAGCCGTGTAGTCGTCAGGATGCATATGCTGCGGATATTACATATGGTACAAACAACGAATTTGGTTTTGATTACCTACGCGATAACATCGGTTACAACAAAGACCAGCTTTCTCAGCGTCAGCACCACTACGCGATCGTGGACGAAATAGACTCTATTTTAATCGACGAAGCTCGTACGCCGCTTATTATTTCTGCGCCCGCTCAGGAATCAAGTGAAATGTATAAGACATTCATGAAGATTGCAGAGAAGTTGGTAGAAGGAGACCACTATACAGTAGACGAAAAGCAGCGAGCAATCGCGCTTACCGAAGCGGGTATCAGTAAAGCCGAAGAACTTCTCGGTGTTTCAAATATTTATTCAGTACAAGGAATGCAATACGTGCATCACCTAGAAACAGCTGTAAAAGCAAAAGCGCTTTTCATTCGTGAGCGAGAATACGTAGTGCGCGATAACGCAGTAGTCATCGTAGATGAATTTACTGGGCGCATGCAGCCAGGGCGACGCTGGTCAGATGGGTTACACCAGGCCGTTGAAGCAAAAGAAGGGGTAAAGATTGAACAGGAATCTCGTACGCTTGCGTCTATTACGTTCCAAAACTATTTCCGTTTCTATGAAAAGCTTTCTGGAATGACAGGTACAGCAGAAACTTCACGAGAAGAATTTTATAAAGTGTACGGTCTTGTGGTTACACCGGTTCCAACTCATAACCCAATCAATCGTATTGATCACGAGGATCTTATTTTCCAAAGTGAAAAAGGTAAGTGGCAAGCACTTACTCGAAAGATTAAAGAACTAAACGCGAAAGGTCAGCCAGTACTTATCGGTACTATCTCGATTGAAAAGAACGAAGTTCTCTCTAAGTACCTTGAACGTGAAGGTGTGCCTCATGCGATTCTTAACGCGAAAAATCACGAGAAAGAAGGAGAGATTATCGCAGAAGCCGGAAAGAAACACGCAGTAACCATCGCTACAAACATGGCGGGTCGTGGAGTAGACATCAAGCTTGGTGGTCCTCAGGCAACGGATGCTGAACGCGAAGACGTACTCGCTCTCGGTGGGCTCTTTGTAATTGGTACAGAGCGTCATGAGGCACGTCGTATCGACAACCAGCTTCGTGGACGATCTGGACGACAAGGGGACAAGGGAGAGACACAATTCTTCGTATCACTTGAAGATGATCTTATGCGAGTGTTCGGTTCAAGTAATATTAAAAACATGATGGGTCGCTTTGGTATTCCTGAAGACGAGCCAGTTGCGTCAAAGCTTGTATCGCGAGCACTTGAAGGAGCTCAGGAAAAAATTGAAGGATTCCACTTTGATACTCGTAAGCATACACTTCAGTATGACGACGTACTCAACCATCAGCGTCGTAGTATTTATGAAAAGCGTCATAAAGTTCTCTTTGGTGACGAAGCATACTTTAATGAGTTGCTTGAATCACTCATTGCACAGAAACCAGAACTTGATGCGCATATTACAACTAAGCGAACACAATATGGTGAAGAAGCGTTCAAGAACGTGGTATCGATGATGACGCTACAGGTTATTGATACGCTTTGGATGGACCACTTGGACCAGATGGAGCATATGCGTTCAAGTGTTAACTTGCGTGCGTACGGTCAGCGTGATCCGCTTATTGAGTACAAAAAAGAAGGTCTTCGTATGTTTAAGGGAATGGAGCATGCAATGCTACACGACCTCACTCTTTTCATTGAGAATATCGATGGCGTGCTTGCAATGCAAAACGGCGGCGCTCCTAGAGCTGTATCAGGAAATAGTATTGAGGAAAAAGTTGGGCGTAACGACACGTGCCCTTGTGGGTCTGGTAAGAAGTGGAAGAAGTGTGGAGAATTAAATACAGAAGAACATCAACAGTTAATGGCAGGAAAGAAACCAGAAGCTGCAAACTAAACATACACACTATGTCAGGCACTGAACGATTTAAACTCATTTCAGCCGTCTACTTACTCTTAATCAAGGAGGGAAAAGTCTTACTTCTAAGACGCTTTCAAACCGGATACGAAGATGGAAACTATAGCTTGGTTGCTGGGCATCTCAACGGAGGCGAAGCAATGAAAAGTGCTATGGTACGTGAAGCAAAAGAAGAAGCGGGGATTATTATAGACGAGGCAGATATTACTCACGCACTAACTTTACACAGGTTAGCTAATGATGAACGTGTAGAACTTTTCTTTACTGTTGAAAAGTGGGAGGGAGAAATCACTAACATGGAACCAGAGAAATGTGATGACCTGTCATGGTTTCCGCTTGATTATTTACCAGAAAATACTATTCCATACATACGAACAGTGATTGAGGCATACCTGAAGGGTGATACCTATGTTGAGATTGGGTGGGAGAAGTAAGAAATACAAATTATTTCTTTAGAATAATAAAGGGGAGATAAGAGCTGGACGCTTTGCGTCCAGCTCTTATGTTAAACTGAAGTTATCAACTAGTAACTATTCACCACTATGAAAGATTTTCTGAAACCACTTATTGTTCGAATGCTTACCTGGGAAGCAAAACTCGTGCTTGCCCGACATAAACCTTTCATTATCGGAGTTACTGGTAACTTAGGTAAGACGTCCACCAAGGACGCTATCTACGCTGTTCTAAAAACCAAATACAACATCCGCCGAAGTGCGAAAAGTATGAATAGTGAATTTGGTGTACCACTTACTATTCTCGGAGAAAAAACCGGTTGGAGTAGTCCACTTCGATGGCTTATGATTCTTGTGCGTGGATTATTCGTACCATTTACAAAGTCATACCCAACACACCTTGTACTTGAAATCGGTGCTGACCGCCCAGGAGATATTAAGACTATTGCTTCATGGGTGAAGCCAGATATTACAGTAGTAACTCAGTTTGGTCAGGTGCCTGTGCACGTTGAATTTTTTAAAGACAGAGATGCGGTAATTGAAGAGAAAGGATATCTTGTGAGCGCCCTTAAAGAAGAAGGATTGTTTGTTTACAATGCTGATGACCACGATGCAGAAAAACTGCTCGGAAAAACAGATGCACGTAAGGTTGGAGTCGGTATTCATAAGGCTGCTGATGTAAAAGCAGACAACGTAAAGCTCTATGGAGAACCACTTGAAGGCACAGAAGCAGATATTACTATAGATGGTGTTTCTCACCATGCGGTGTTTCCTGAAGTAGTTGGTAAATCCTCTGTGTATTCTGCGCTTCCAGCACTTGCTATCGCACGTGAGCTTGATGTCGAAATTGAAATTGCATGTGCTGCACTTCGTGATGCGGACAAACCAAAGGGCCGCATGAGACTGCTACAGGGAATGAATGGTTCAGTCATTATTGACGACACATACAACGCTTCTCCAAAGGCCACAGAGCACGGACTTCAAACACTAGGTGATATAGATGCTAAAGGAAGAAAAATAGCAGTTCTTGGAGATATGCTTGAACTTGGAGAATTTACACGAGATGAGCATTATAAAATCGGAATGGTGGCAGCTAAATCAGCTCACAAATTATTTACGGTTGGTATTCGTTCACGTGCTACAGCGGAAGGTGCGCTTGATGGGAAAATGCTTGATGAGAATATCATGCAATGTGATTCATCTCTTGAGGCTGGTAAAGAACTAGTTCAGTTAGTCGGTGAGGGAGATGTGATTTACATGAAAGGGTCTCAGAGTATGCGTATGGAGCGTGCTGTGAAGATGATTCTCGCCGAGACTCATGACCCACGAAAAGTACTTGCCCGTCAGGAGCGTGAATGGCTTCTTAAGAGTTAAGTAAGAGATTGTAGGAAATGAACAAGGGCCGGTCGCGAAAACTCGCGACCGGCCCTTTTCGACTTTTACCTCTTCTTGATGTAGACGAGGTACTTATGCAGTTCGCCACCCCGGATGTAGCGTTCTTCTCGTCTTTCTGGCAAGAAGGTGATTTCACCACTGTGAGTGGTTACCACTTCTTCGTGCAGAAGGAAGCCGGGTAGCGGTATCGTGCTTCGCATCGTGAGCGTCATCAGCCCAGCAGCTTTTTGTTCAGCTTTCACGGAAATCACTCCTGTTACGCTGTAGTCGTGCTGCGTGTTGCGTATGACAATGTGGCCAAATGTTTTCTGTCCGGCACTCAGCCAATCAATCGGAAGGATTGTGCTTTGCAGGACCTGGTACCTGTCGTCAGCCGGACGAATTCTGATGACGTGATTTTCCCACGTCGTGGTACTCAAATGCATTCCACTATCCTTGAGATGAGCCGAAAGTGTGTCGCCTTCGACTTTCCAGACCTCCTCCCACGTTCTCTGTTCCAGTATGTCGGTTACCTCATAGGTCGCTTTGACCGTCGCGCAGCCGGACAGGACAAGAGAGAGCAGGAAAGCGGTAATGATACGTCCCATAGAAACCTCCAAAAGGTAGGGTTGTTGAACTAACTTACTAGCCTATCCTATTCTTTTTTCTGTTGAATATCAAATTACTTCCTAAAGCAGTAAAAACATCATAACGGTATGTAGCGTCGTTCCTCCAAGGACAAATACATGAAATAGTTCATGCATCCAAAAGTATTTGCGTGGAGTAAGTTTTGATTCCAGTACGAAAAAGATAACACCAAGTGTGTACGATACTCCTCCAAGAATAAGTAGAGTAAGGGCAGTGGTGCTCATCACCGTGAGAAGTGTGGGTAAAAAGAAAATAATAAACCACCCCATACTGAGATACAAAAACAGTGGAACAGCGTAGTGCGTTTTAGTTCCTGTAAGTTTAAGTGTCGCTCCAAGACAAGTTAATCCCCATAGCACTCCAAATACTACCCATCTACTTAATCCATCTAATACCAGGAAACACACAGGCGTATACGTTGCCGCAATAAATACATACACTATCGCATGATCTATCCGCTGTAGTATCGTCTTGGCACGTTCTTTTGTATGCGGTACGAGGTGGTAGATGGTGCTTGCCAGGTATAAAAGTATCATGCATGCTCCGTAGATAGTGAAAGATGTGACGTGCCACACATTTCCGTGAAGTGCAGCAAATACGACTAACACTACAAGTAGAGCTACTCCAGAGATCGCACCAAGTAAATGCAGTACCCCGCTTGTGATCTCATTTGAGGTGTGTCGGAGAGGAGATGTCATACAAAAAGCATATCACGCCGAGCTCCCCATATGTTTAGAAGGGTATGATAAAATGCTTACTATGCATGTTCACACTCATCTCAAAGGGCTAACTACTAAAGAAGCAGAGGAAAATCTTGTTACGTACGGTAAAAACAGTATTGTGGAAAAGAAAGAAGATACTATTATTCTTTTGTTTTTACGCCAGTTTTTAAGTCCGTTTATTTATATACTCCTTACAGTCGCTGTTATTTCTTTTATAGCAAAAGAGCTCACTGATGCGTTTGTTATTCTTATCGTGCTAGTAATAAATGCTATTGTTGGAACGTTTCAAGAGTATCGTGCAAATAACGCGATCAAAGCGCTCAAAAAACTCACTCACACAAAAACTCGTGTAATACGAGACGGTACCCTTATTTCAATACATGCAGAAGATACTACAGTTGATGATGTTGTATATCTTGAGGCAGGAGATATCATTCCCGCTGACGGAGAACTCATTGAGTCTCATCAACTTACTGTTAACGAAAGTCAGATAACAGGAGAGTCTGTACCAGTTACAAAAGCAGAAGAATCTTCGCTATATAAAAGTAGTATCGTGGTGTCTGGTAACGCTTTCATGAAAGTTACAAAAGTTGGCGCCTCAACCTTCATCGGAGCTATCGCTCGTGATGTCTCTAAAAATATCACAAAGAAGTCTGAACTTGAGAAAAAGCTTGCACACTTCTCTCTCCGTCTGGTAGGGCTTTTAGTGGTATGTCTTGCTATCTTTGTTGTGTTCTCTGTGAGTGGTGGGCTTCACTTAGTTGAAGCGTTGCGAACAAGTGTTGCGCTTGGAGTTGCAGTTATTCCTGAAGGGCTACCAGTTGTGCTCACGGTAGTGCTCTCTGTTGGTGCGCTTCATATCAGTAAAGCAAAAGCCCTCCTTCGTAATTTACATTCTGGCTCAACGCTCGCGTCTGTGTCATACATTTGTACAGATAAAACAGGCACGCTTACTCATGGTGATTTATCCGTAAAGGAGATTGTGAGAATTGGTGGAAAAGAAGTTACGGATGAACAGTGTAATGGTTTCTTGTATCACAGCATAGATATCAAGACGATTAACGGTAAGAAAGTCGGGGATAGTATTGAGCTTACGCTTGAAAAGTATCTTCAAGGTTCTTTTACGTATAAAGAGACAAAAGAAGTTCCTTTTACAAGTGAAACAAAATATAACGCCAAAGAAATTGAAGTGGACGGTTCTTATATTCAAATCTTTAAAGGTGCGCCAGAAGCAATCGGTATACACGAAGACGTGGTTCACCCTTTTGTCAAAAATGGTTTTAGGGTTATTGCAGCTGGGTACAAAAAACACAGCACCTCACAAGAATTTTCTACGGAGGGTATTATTCCACTTGCGCTCGTAGTCTTTGAAGACAAGATTCGTGACGAAGCAAAGGACTCTATTTCTCAGTGTAAAAAAGCAGGCATACACGTCCTTATGATAACCGGAGATAATATCTTAACAGGAGGACATGTAGCGAAAGAAGTAGGTATTGTTACATCTGAAAAAGATCTCTTAATTACAGGACAGATGTTAGATGAGATGGATGATATTGAGCTAGCAGAAAAGATTGGCACAATTAAAGTAATTGCTCGTGCGAATCCACTTCACAAAGAAAGAGTTGTGAAAATATTACAGGAGCAAGGGGAGGTGGTGGCCATGACGGGGGACGGCGTAAATGACGCCCCAGCTCTTTCCCTTGCGAACATTGGAATTGCTATGGGAAAGACCGGGACTGAAGTCGCCAAAGAAGCTTCAGACTTGGTGCTCGCGGAAGATGACTTCTCAGATATTGTGCTTGCGATATTTGAAGCTCGTACTATTTCTGAAAATATTCGTAAGACACTTATTTTCCTCATGACATCCGCCACGAGCCTTGTCATCGCTATTTTGCTCTCTGTGGTGTATTCACTTCCGTTGCCATTTATTGCGATACAAATTCTGTGGCTTAACTTCGTTACCGCTGGGCTTCTCGACGTGGCTATAGCGACAGAAAGGACTGAAAGCACCTTCAAAGATTATAACTACAAGCGTTATATTGGCTCGCTCCTTAACAGATATGACCTCACAAAAATCCTTGTGCTTGGA
Organism: uncultured Candidatus Saccharibacteria bacterium; assembly: GCA_964452605.1. Classification (GTDB taxonomy): domain Bacteria; phylum Patescibacteriota; class Minisyncoccia; order Phycocordibacterales; family UBA5272; genus UBA11704. The sequence continues at coordinate 85 of CAYVMF010000018.1, read as the reverse complement.
GCTTACATAGGAAGTGTAACCATGCTTGTGTTCTTTACACTTCTTCAAGTGTCTATCATTGAAGTCGCCAGCACTGGGGCTATGT
>CAYVMF010000017.1:0-14499 GCA_964452605.1 uncultured Candidatus Saccharibacteria bacterium | reverse complement strand
ATTCTGAAGCTGTGGGGGATATCGATCAATATGTAAAAGTAAGTATAGAGTGGGACGAAGAAACTAGTGCTCCGACAAATGAGTTCGGATACTTATTAAACATTGGGCCAATAAACGGAACCACAGCAACAAGCTACAACTATGCGACATTCTTTAATCCCGGTGCTTCCGCGACCACGACAATCATTAAAAGTATACGCCTTCGAGTAGACGCTGCGGCTGCGGCTGTGTATGCCCCAATACAAGTGAGGCGTATCAGTGCGGCATCCGCCGGTACACAGATAGCAGTGGCAAACATCCCGAAGAAAAATACAAGTTCGGGTAACACTGTCATGGAAGTCAGGCATACGAACGTCACAGCAACATATACGGGTTCTGCTACTGACTCTCGCCTTATTTCAGCACATACACCTGGCGCAGTTGGTTCTTCTGTTGCACCGTCTACATCTGGATATGTAGACTACATGTATACAACTGACGAGCCTATAGTTTTGCGTGCAGGTGAAGGGATAGGGTTATATCACGACACACTTGCAGGAAGTACAGGACTTCGAGTGAAGTTATTTATAGAATGGCAAGAAGTTCCTTCCGGAAGTACTCCGGCCGCAGAAAATGAGTACCAGGTAACTGCAGGGCCAACTACAGGAGTTGCGACGAGTAGCTACTCATACGCTTCATTTTTTAACCCAACAACTTCAGGTAAAGTCTACGCAGTTAATCGTCTTGCTATTCGGTCCAACAGAACAGGTACGCTTGTCGCCCCTGGATACTTACCTGTGACTATCCGTAAAATTACAAGCGCCTCAGGTGGGACTCTTTTTAACGTAAATAATATTCCAGAAAAGAATACTGGCTCGGCGACGAGTACTGCAGAAATCCGCTTCGGAGGAAGTGTCGGTAGTTTCTTTGGGGGAATAGAATCTCGTATACTGGGTGTGACAGCCCCCGGGGCTGTTAACCAGGGTATTGGAGTATACGAGAGTAATATTGTTAACGGAGACGAGCTTATTTTACAACCGGGGGAAGGTTTGGCACTCTATCAAGAATCAAATGCGGGGGATAACTTAATGCAGTATAGACTAGCTGTAAGTTGGCAGGAGCTAGATGCTAACTTACCTCATATCGCGCTTTCCGCGTTTAGATTTTTTGCAAACAGTAACTCGTTGGACGTCGGTACGGCCCTAGCAGCTGTTAATACTGTTGCAGCACTTGCGACAACAGGAGACCCTTTTAGATTGCGTGCCTTACTTCATGTCGCGACGAGTTCGCTTGCTCAAGGTCGTCAAAATTTTGCATTGCAATTCGCAGGTAAAGGAGCAGGTTCTTGTTCTGCGCCAAGTGGGACACCTTCTACGTATACAGACATAACTAACCACTCTTTGATTGCGTTTAATAAAAATATTCTTGCCCGAGAAGGATTTTTACTTACAACTAATGCAAATGACCCCACACACGGCGGGGATACTATTTCAACGCAAATCTATACTGCATGGTTAAACTTTTCAAATAGTCTATCTTCTATCATGTTTGGACGTGACGGTAAGTGGGATTTTTCTCTTAAAGATAACAACGCTGCTGCAGCAACTACATACTGTATACGCATCGCTAAGTCTTCAAGTCCTATGTGGTCTTGGGGCGGAAACGAATATGGACAACTCGGTCAAGGTGGTGCGACTTCTACACAGAATGTGACACTCACTCAAATAGGATCTCTTACGAATTGGAAAATGTTAGCAGCTGGATCAAGAAACACATACGCACTTCGTGGTGATGGAACCATATGGGCATGGGGGGAGAACAGTCTCGCACAACTTGGTCAGGGTCTTGCTTCATCTACTCAGCACCTTACGACACCAATTCAAGTTGGTACTGGAAATACATGGACAAGTATTACTTCAGGTAACGGTTACTTTGCAGGAGCAATAGACACAGCGGGTAGACTCTGGATGTGGGGTGATAACTTTTGGGGTCAAACATCACAAGCGACAACCACAAGCCCCGTTATATCACCTACACAGGTAGGAGCAGATACTGCCTGGAGAGCTCTTTCCGTTGGTTTTGGACAGTCTGTGGCACTAAAAAATAACGGAACAATGTGGTCTTGGGGAGATAATGCTGAGGGTCAATTAGGTAACGGTACCATAGGTACCCCAAATATTACTCCAACTCAAATCGGAACTGATACCGATTGGGTGGATGTTACTACAGGAACATATCATTCAGTCGCACTTAAAAGCGGTGGGACCATGTGGGCATGGGGCGACGATGACTTCGGTACGCTTGGACATGGGGGTGCGACGACGACCCCTAATCCAACTCCAACTCAAATCGGAACTGATACCGATTGGGTGGATGTAGAAGCTTTTGGGGTTTTTAACGTAGCTCTTAAATCAACGGGAACACTATGGGGGTGGGGTTCAAATTCATCTGGTCAACTAGGACAAGGGGCTACTTCAAGTCCAGTTACTGCTCCAGTACAAATCGGAACTGATACCGATTGGGTGGATGTAAGTGTGGGCGCGGCGCACGTACTTGCTGTTAAGTCAGATGGAACACTATGGTCATGGGGCAACAACTCTCGAGGGCAAGTTGGGTCAGGGTCTGTAGGCGGAAGTTTTTTTACTCCTACTCAGGTAGGCTCTGATACGAACTGGAGAATGGTAAAAGGTGGGCCGGTCGTTTCGTTTGCCATGAGGGGTATTGATACTTCTCTGGACGCCTACGATGTATATCCAGAAATAACTACAGCAGGAGGTTCACTTGATCAAAGTCTCAGTTTTGCGCTCTCAACCTCCACTGTTTACTTTGGTACCTTATCAAGTGCCTCTACTCGTTATGCTTCAAGTACCAGTGTGCTAGGTTCTTCTTCTGAGGTTCAGGCTCATACATTAGCAGTTAACACTAATGCCGCTAGTGGATATACAGTAACAGTGCGTGGACAGACACTTACTTCACTACAGAATGCTATAAATACTGTTAATGCTATTGGTGGATCAAACACAAGCCCAAGTATCGGTACAGAACAGTTTGGTATTCGGTTGACCGCAAGCGGGGGCATCGGCGCTGTTACAGTACCTTACGCAGCAAGTGGTTTTGCGTATGCGGCTACAGCAACTACGACTAGCCAAGTTGCATCTGCAGCAAGTGGAGACAGTGCGACAACAACGTACTCCGTTCGTTATATGACAAACATTTCACCAATTACTGAAGCGGGGACATACCGAGCAAGTGTCGTATACGTGGTTACGGCCAACTTCTAGTTTTACCACGGCTCCTCTAAGCGACAACTAAAAGACATTATCCACAGGTATTTGGCAATAGTCAGATGTATACTTATATATGTAAATCATAGAGATTTTATTCAAGTAATTACCCCGTATGTATAAACAAAATGTATTAACAAAAATTGTGAGTCTTTTTACAATTTTTGCAACCGTGCTCGGTTTCAGTCTTATTAATGTCCAGTTTGCGTACGCAGCCTCACTCTCTGCTTTGTCCGATACGATGTCATCGGTAAAAGTAAGCACGCTTTCAAGTCATACTATTCGTTTTACTACTCCTACTGGAGCAAACCAAAACACTGACACAATTATTATTACGTTCCCATCAGACTTTAACTTTACCTCTAAAACAATTGGTACGGTAACGTTTACTCATGGAGCAACAACAGGGCTTGAAAGTACAGAAACACTTGCGGCCTCTCCTTCTGCTACGGCTTGGGGTGCGGTATTCTCTGGAACACAGAACCGTATCTTGACGCTTACTGCACCGTCTGACGGTACTGGTGCGGCTGTTCTTGCTCCAGCTGATAAAGTTGTTATTACTTACGACTCAACTAACTCAACTAACGCTTCAACACCCGGAACTTACGTTGTTGACATAGCTGGAACATTTGGAGACACAGGGTCTATCTCTGTTAACCTTATCGCAGACGACACAGTTTCTGTCTCAGCGGTTGTGCAACAGGCTATTACGTTTACAATCTCTACCTCTACTATTTATTTCGGAAACCTTTCTTCTGGTGCGGCGAAGTTTGCATCTTCATCTAATGCATCTGGAGATTCAACTGAAACCATCGCTCTTTCACTAGCTTTATCTACTAATGCTCCTTCAGGATACTCTATTAGTGTTCGTGGACAGACACTTACTTCACAGCAAAACGGTGCTAATACTATCGATGCCACAGGTGGTACTGCCGTATCTTCTTCAGCGGGTACAGAACAGTTCGGTATTCGCGCTTCTGCTTCAGGTGGAACGGGCTCTACTATTGACGCTACTTTCTCAGGTGGTTCTACATACGGGTATGATGCTACAGCTACCACTTCAGTTTCATTTGCTTCTGGTTCAGGTGCCACAAACACGACTACATACTCACTTCATTACCTAGCGAACATCGCTGGAACCACAGAAGCTGGTACATATGCAGCAAGCCTTGTATATGTTGCTACAGCTAACTTCTAGCTTTCTTAACAACATCTGGAAACAGTGGTATCATTGTTTCCATAAGATATCCTCATGTCATTCCTCACATCTTCTAGCAGGCTTGCCCTCAGCACATTTGTTTTAAGTGTATTGATGAGTGTTAGTTTTGCCTCCGCTTTGACAATTTCACCTGCAAGACTTGAAGTTAGTGCTGACCCTGGAGAAACAATAACGAAAGACTTCCTCCTTATCAATGAACAAGAAGTAGACCAGGTTTACTATACCTCTGTTGAAAACTTCCAAGCTCAAGGAGAGTCCGGCACCCCAAACTTCATTCCTTCAAAAGAAGGGCTCGCTTCCTGGGTGCAAGTAGCAGAGAAGGTAACTATTAAGAAGGGTGAGCGAGTTGAGGTGCCATTTACTATTACCGTTCCAAAAGATGGTGATGCGGGTGGGCACTTCGCTGCGATTTTTCTATGTACGGTACCACCGTCAACTCAAGCGGGAGAGGTCGCGGTAGGTGCGAAAGTTGGAATGCTGATTTTGCTTCGCATTAACGGTGATCTAAAAGAGCAGGGAGGGGTCCTTTCTTTTGGTCTTAAAGACGACGTCCATTTTGTTACGAAGCTTCCTGTTACTTTTCTTTACCGTTTCCAAAATGGTGGAAATGACCGTATTAATCCAACAGGAGAAATAAGTGTCATAAACTCATTTGGTTTTGAAACTGATCGTTTAAATGCAAACCCTTCAGTTGGTAACATTCTTCCAGGTAGTACACGTCGTTTCGAGGTTATTTGGGGTGATGACACTCCTCTTCCTCCAAGTGCGTCATTCTTTGCAAATGTAGGCTATGAGGCTCGTAACTTTGCTTTTGGTTTTTACAAAGCGAAACTTAACCTTTCATTCGGCTCTTCCTCAACCGCAAACTCAGCTGCTTATTTCTTTGTGTTCCCTTGGCATTTGTTTATTGTGGTACTGACTTCTCTCGTTGTTCTCTTCTTTGTATTTCGTTCTCTTCTTAAGCGCTACAATCGATGGATTATCAAACAAGCACAAATTCACGCACAATAGATATATCTATACCACGGTGGATTAAGTTTCTTTTAGTTACATCTCTTGTACTAAATCCTCTGAACCTTTTCGGACAGGCTTACACAAGTACCTCAACGGTTACTATTACAGCAGTTGTGCCTGACCCAAATGCTCCCGCCCCTACACCTGCGCCAAGTCCTGCACCTAGCGGAGGTGGAGGAGGAGGGGGCGGAGGCGTACCTCTTTCTGCGGCCTCTGGCAGTGACACGGCAGTATTTAAAGGACTTGCATATCCTGGTAGCGTGATTACTCTAATTAAAAATGGCGTTATTGCTGCAGAAGTTCCAGCAAGTCCAAGTGGAACATTTGAAATTCGTCTAAGAGGTTTAAATCCGGGTACTTACAGTTTTGGTATTCGTGCTGAAGATCCAGATAAACTACGTTCAACGCTAGACCTGTACACTATCTACGTCGCAGCGGCTGTTACTACAGTAGTTGACGGTATTTTTATACCGCCAACTATCACAACTGACAAAATTGAAGTTAAACGTGGTGACCCAATTATTTTAGCTGGAAAATCTGCACCTAATGCGAATGTAACGCTTACTGTACACTCAGCGACGGAGCTAATTAAAAAGATTACATCAAATAGTTCAGGTAGCTGGCTATACAAGCTTGACTCTTCAGAGTTGGAAATTGGTAGTCATGAAGGAAAAGTACGAGCCTCGACTGAGTCTGACCTTTCTCTTTACTCAGACCCTGTAGGTTTTAATGTTGGAACCACTAACAGACTTCGTCCAGCAGGTGCATCGGTCGCCCTTTCGGGAAAAGCTAAATGTGACCTAAACGGGGACTCACGAGTTAACATTTTTGACTTTAGTATCATGGCCTTTTGGTATAAAAGAACAGGCTTCCCAGCAAAGGTGGACATGAACGCAGACGGGAAAATAAACCTTACTGATTTCAGTATTATTGCCTACTGTTGGACAGGATAATTATATGAAAAAATACTACATTATTACACTCTCATTTTGCTTTACCTTAGCTTGTTTCTTGCCGGTACAAACGAATGCAGCTTTTCTCTCGGTAGATACTGTAGATGACCTGACTTCGATTAGCGGTCCTGTTGTGGTTACGGTTAACTTGGATCCTGAAAAAGATTCTGTAAGCGCAGTCTCTGGTACTTTTTCTGTTCCGGCAGATTTATTTGAGGTGGGCTCAATTTCAACCTCAAACGGAGTTGTTTCAATGTGGGTTGAGTCACCACGAGTTATCAAAGAGAACTATTTTGATTTAAGAACCCGTATTCGTTTCGAAGGTATCATTCCTGGAGGTTTTACTGGAGTAAGAAGTCCTTATTATGACGGATCTCGCCCAGGCCTTGTAGTAAAGATTACGCTCATACCAAAAGCACAAGGTGTTGGCTATTTTCTTTTAGATGATGTTCAAGTTCGTGCCCACGATATACAGGGGACACTTTTATCGAACAAGACTACCGATATTCCTTTTACAAACGCACAAGTTCAAAAAGCTTCAACAGAAAAAAGTCCAAGGCCTCGAGAAGTTAAAAGTAGTACCTTACAACTACTACTTAATCAGAGTGAGTTAATTGAAAACGGTGCATGGCATCTTGTTATTCGTGAAGAAGAAACACTGCAAGGCATCGACTATATTCAAGTAGCTGAAACTAGAGACTACCGTACACCAGAGTACTCATCGTCTCTTTGGAGAAAAACTTCAAGCCCGTATGTGTTACGCAATCAAGATAGAGATATGTTTATTCATGTGAAGGTTGTGTATACAAATAACACATTTGCTCTCTCAACAATTGAACCTGTTGAAAACTCAGAACGTAAATCATCATTACCGCTTATACTAGTAGGTATCATCCTTGTGATAATACTATCTTCTCGTTATGCAGCACACTTTAGAAAATTCTTTAAACGCCTCTCTCAAAAAAATTCTTAATCTTAAAGTAGTAACAATCGCCCTCCTTGTTTTAGCGACAGCTTCATTTGCAGGTGCGGCAAATATAGTAGTGTCCCCATCAGGAGGGACTTACAGTGTTGGAAAGTCTTTTTCCGTTGATGTTTTAGTAAGTAATAATAAGGATAATATTAATGCTGTTTCAGGAGAGCTCTCATTCCCAATAGAACTTCTACAGATAACCTCAATTTCAAAGACGGGTTCTCTTATTGGTATGTGGGCAGAGGAACCCGCTTTTTCTAACTCTGACGGTAAAGCAACGTTTGAAGGGGTTTCTCTTAATCCAGGCTTTAGCGGTACTTCTGGCAAGGTGGTCACAATTACCTTTCGTGTAAAAGCTGAAGGTAAGGCGACGGTCGCATTTAAGTCTGGTTCTGTCTTAGCAAATGACGGCAATGCTACAAACGTACTTGGCACACTAGGAAGTGCGAGCTTCACACTTGAGGAGTCCTCTCCTGTAGTTGAACCAACCACCCCAAAGAGTACCCCAGTTGTAGCTACTGGTAGTGCGATTCCAGTCATTAGTTCTTCTTCATACCCAGATACTTCAAAGTGGTATTCCTCAAAAGAAGCTTCGTTTACATGGACTCTTCCCACTGGAGCGACCGCTGTTCGTACTCTTTACGATGAAAAGCCATCTTCTGTACCAAGCAAAGTATTTGACCCTGCAATTACTAACCGTTCTTTTACTGTTGAAGGTCAAGGGACACTCTACTTACATGTTCAAGCAAGAACTTCTGCTGGTTGGGGGGCCGTTGCACATTACCCATTCAAGGTTGATGCAGAAGGACCTGAAAAACTAAAAGTTATATTTACTGAAGGAACCGTTACAACTAACCCAACCCCAGCAGTTCTTATTACTGCAGAAGATAATCTCTCGGGTATTGATCGTTTTACTGTTGCAGTTGACGGCGGAGCAGAAGTTTCTTACGAAGTGAATGACTCTAACCTGTACTACTTACCTAAGCAATCATCTGGTAAACATACAGCTGTAGTAACTGCTTACGACAAGGCTGGCAACAAAGATTCTATTTCCGTTGAGTACACAGTTCAAGTAATCGCTGTACCTACGATCACGGATTACAGCAAGCGAGTTGAACTAAACGAACCTCTTACTATCTCAGGTACAACTTACCCACAAACAAACATTGAAGTGGTTCTCGTTAACACAGACGGTAAGAAGTACAGTCAGGAAGTTACTTCAGATGACAAAGGAAACTTTAACTTAGCTTGGAGTGAGAAAGTAGACAACGGTGTTTACGAAATGCGTGCTCGTGTACTAGATCAAAAAGGTGGAACGAGTGAGTTTACAGACACAAGAGTGGTTACTGTTGAAGAGCTAGCACTTATACGAATCGGTATCTTCATCATGAACTGGTTGTCACTGATTCTTATTCTAGTTATAGCTGTTATGGCGATTGCGGCAACATTCTGGTATTCATTCATTGAGTTTGCACGCTTCAGAAAGAAGATACGACGAACATTGGTTGACGTAGAAAATACTCTAAAAATGAATGTTCAAGCCCTTAGAAGAGATACGGAAGAGTTCCATACCATCCTCGTAAAAGCTGAAAAGAAACGTGAGCTTACAAAAGAAGAACAAGCAATTCTTAAGAAGTTTAAGAAACGACTGGAAATAACAGAGCAAGAAATTGAAAAGAAACTAGAGTCTCTTGGTTAGTCAGACAGCAAAAGCACCACAGGTTAGTGGTGCTTTTGCTATGGTATACTTTTTCTCATGAACAAACCTGACTACGAGGTTATTGCCGCTGAAATTAAAGCACTCATTGAAGGAGATGTCTCAGTTACAGAACTAGATCGAGAAAAAGTTGCTCGCGATACAAGCATCTTCTATCTAAAACCAGAGGTGGTGGTATACCCTAAACATACAAACGACATAAGTAAACTTTGTGAGTACGTATACACAAAAAAGAAAACCACAGGCGCGTCTCTTTCTGTTACCATGCGTGCGGCCGGAACGTGTATGACAGGCGGGCCACTTTCTACTTCAATAGTTGTTGATGCCACTAGGTACATGAACCACATTCAGTCGGTAACTGAGGACTACGCAAAGGCCGAACCGGGCGTATATTATCGTGATTTTGAAAAACAAACACTTGCTCACGGTTGGCTCATGCCAAGTTACCCAGCATCTCGTGAACTTGCTGCAATCGGCGGAATAGTCTCAAATAACTCAGGCGGAGAAAAGACACTTACATACGGTAAAACTGAAAAGTATGTTCAAGCCCTTGAAGTCGTCTACGCTAACGGTGAGCACGACTTACTTCGCTCACTCACTAAGACAGAACTAGAACAAAAGATGCTTGAGCCAACAGAAGGTGGCCGCATTCATAAAGCAGTGTACGAGCTTATTACAGGAAACCAGGACATTATTTCAAGTGCAAAACCTACAGTATCTAAAAATTCTTCCGGGTATTATCTTTGGAATGTGTATGATTCTTCTACAGGGGATTTTGACCTCACTAAGCTAGTCGTAGGTTCTCAGGGTACGCTTGCGTGTGTTACTTCTGCGACGTTTACCGGAGTAAAGCCACGCACGCACTCGAGAATGCTCGTGATGTTTGTTCCTTCGACAGTTCATTTGGGAGAAATCATTGTAGAACTACTCAAACATAAACCAGAGACTATTGAATCTTATGATGATAATGTTTTTAAGATTGCAATTAAATTCTTTAAAGATATAGCTGTAAGAATGGGAGGTAATATGTTTACGCTTGGTTTTCAGTTTCTGCCGGAATTCTGGATGGCAGTTACCGGAGGTGTTCCTAAAATTATTTTGATGGCCGAATTTACCGGAGATTCTGAAGAGGACGTAGATATGCAATTAGCTTCTGCATATAAAGCTATGAAAGTATTTAACCTTCCCACTAAGCTTATAAAAACTGCTCAGGGCGCAAAGAAGTATTGGACGTTTAGACGTGAAAGTTTCGCTCTTCTGCGGTCTCATATGCAGGGTACGAGAACGGTTCCAACAATTGACGATATCGTTGTGCACCCGCTTGATCTTCCTGAATTCTTACCAAAACTTGATGCTATCTTTAAGAAAGAGGTCTATAAAGATCTTGTCTACACCGTACAGGGCCACATGGGTGATGCAAATTTCCATATTATCCCACTTGTCGATATTCACAAGGAAGGTATCGTGCAAGTTCTCCATCAGCTAATGGACGAAGTATACGACCTGACTTTTATGTACAAAGGCTCAATGTCTGCGGAACATAATGACGGCCTGCTACGAACTGCGTACCTAGAGAAGATGTTTGGTAAAGAAATGATTACATTATTTGAAAAAACAAAAGATATATTCGATCCGCTCAATATTTTAAACCCCGGTAAAAAGGTGTATGGAGACAAAAACTTCGCCTGGAGTCATATAGACACTCACTAAAATAAAAATCAACCTAGATTACAAGTCAGGCTGGCGAAGATATCTTAATCTGAAGTAGGTTCGCAACCTCGTAGTTCGAATGCTTCCGTCAGCAGAATGACTCAATACTACTAAAAATGTAAGTAATTTAAACCTTTAAATGTATAAGAGAGGAGAGCAGCAGAAAACATAAGCACGAGGCATAGCGTAAATCCTCTAATAGAAAGACTTGATTTTGAAAGAAAAGACTCCCATTTTGATATAAGTATAATATCTCCCGTTGCTCTAACAGCCTTAATGTCTACTGTATTTTGATAAAAATTCTCAATGTCAATTTTGTTTCCAAAACTTCGAAATAGGTTAAACGTGTCTAGGTATGTTTTAAAAGTTCTCTTAACAAAAGCATCAATTGTCAGCATTTGGCTAAGAAGAAATTGGGAGCCTTTTAAAGGTCCTAGGTTATTTCGTATCTCAGGATACTTCTCTCTAAGATGTCTATAAAAAGAAATCAATGACAGTGACGCCGTCCAATACAAAATAATGGTAGAGAGGACCATTAAAAATAAAATTACAGAAACAAGCAATTTCAAGGTATCCATATTTAAAGTAAGTTTATGGTGTGTATAACATTATACAGCTCATATACTAGCTTCTGCTAGTTGATACTCCGAAGAATCAGGCGCAAGACTTCTCGTCGTAGGCTCCTGAATAAAGTCAGGTGACCTATATTCGAATCTCCGGGAAACCAAGCAGTTGGTTTCCTTTCAGTTGATCACAGATAAAATAAAAACAGAGGCATAAACCTCTGTTTTTATTTTATTGTGGTCATTATACCAAAAAGTTCGGACTTATTTCCAGCAGAACCCCGACTGATGTGGCACGCGCGGAGCGCGTGGTGGCTCTAAACTAAATCGTACGCTCGACGAATCGCCCCGCCACCGCCTCGCAGAGCCTCGGCAACCCCGAAAGAAAAACACTCCTTGCATTTCTGATTTGGCGGGGGTGAAATTTCTTTTGAAAAAGGAAAGGGTGTTTTTCTTTCGGGGTTCTGCCCTCCAAGTATTCGGGCAGTGTGGCGAGGCGAAATGCGGTGCTCGGACGGCGCGGGAGGAGGGGGTTGGGGGGAGGAATCCCGCGCCGTCCTCGCTCTCAAAATCCTTTGTTTTGGACTATAAAAACTGCAAAGATTAGAAAATTATCAACATGACTTGCTATAATAATACAAAATATGATAGTATTAGAGGATAAATTATGGATAAGAAAATTGCAAAACTAAAAATAGGGCTTATATGCGGCGGTTCTTCCCTTGAGCGCGGTATTTCCCTAAATTCCGCGAGGTCAGTAATGGACCATCTCGAATCGGAGGAGGTAGAGATAGTTCCCATCTATTTTGACTCGAAAAGAAAACCTTACAAAGTTTCCAAAGCCCAGCTTTACAGCAATACGCCATCTGATTTTGACTTCAAGCTCCAGCAAACGGCAACACCGCTCAATGAGGAAACTTTGGTTAGTTTGCTCAAAACAACGGATATTGTTTTTCCGGTCATGCATGGACCGTTTGGAGAAGATGGAGAAATTCAAGGTTTCCTTGAAAAATACGACTTACCTTTTGTTGGATCAAAATCGGAGGCATGTAAAAAAGCGTTTGATAAATTCAACGCGAACGAGCTTATCAAGCAAAACAGCTTTTTTACCCTGCCGTCAGTGGTGCTCAAAATCTACCATTCCGACCATAGAGAAATTCTTGAGAGATTTTTCAAGGAAAACAAAATCAAGCGAGCAATTGTGAAGCCCGCAAGCGGGGGTTCAAGCATTGGCGTTTTCTCGGTATCGAACGTCAGCGAAGCGATGGAAAAAGTAGAACTTCTTTTTTCAAAGCGAATGGATACGCGTGTGGTCGTTGAGCCATTTGCAGAGGGGGCTGAATTCACAATGATTATTCTCGAAAATCGCTTCGGGCTTCCCGTCGCTTTGCCCCCTACTGAAATTGAAACGGATTACACCGAACATCAAATTTTCGATTTTAGAAGAAAATATTTACCTACGCGACAAGTAACATGGCATTGTCCGCCGAGATTCGATAAGGCAACTATTGAAAAAATCCAAGCGCAAGCGGAACAGTTATTTGCATTTTTCGGTATGCGCGACTTCAGCAGATTTGACGGGTGGGTGTTGCCGAACGGCGATATTTGGTTTTGCGATTTCAATCCGGTAAGCGGCATGGAGCAAAACAGTTTTCTTTTTCAGCAAGCGTCTCGCATAGGAATGACGCACAGCGATATCTTGCGGCATATCGTAGAGCGAGCTTGCGCTCGGTACGATATACCTTTTCCGAAAAATATTCAGAAAGAGAGTCGAAAACGCAAAAGAGTAAATATCATAATGGGCGGCGATAACTCCGAAAAACAGGTTTCTCTTATGAGTGGTACCAATGTCTGGCTCAAACTTCGCCGTTCAAAAAAATATCAACCGCAACCGTATTTGTTAGACCCAAAAGGTATTGTGTGGCACTTGCCATATCATCTTTGTCTCAATCACACAGTCGAGGAAATAACAGAGAATTGCGAAAATTATCAAAACGCAAAAGCGAAACTTGGCGAGTTTGAGGAACGCGCCCGCTTGCGTTTGGGCTTGCTGGAAGCAAAAAACAAGGAGGAATTTTTTGAACCACAAAAACTCGCGCTAAAAGAGTTTTTCGACGAATCCGATTTCGTTTTTATCGCGCTTCATGGTGGAGACGGTGAAAATGGAAATTTTCAGAAAATACTCACGTCAAGAGGCGTGAAATTCAACGGCCCTGACGAAAAGGTATCGCGTCTTTGTATGGACAAATGGGATACCTCAAGATTTATTGACGAACTCAATATTCAAGGCGTAACCGCCATAGCGGGAAAAATCGTCAAAACTGATATGATGTATAAATTCAGCGATTCTGATTTTAGATTGTTTTGGAGAAAAATCAGGAAGGAACTTGGTTCAGATACTCTGATTGTAAAACCAAGAGCAGACGGGTGTACGACCGGAGTTGTCCACCTGTATTCGTCGGACGATCTTAAAAAATATGTGAAGTTAGTGCGCAATAAAGCCCCGTTTATCCCGAAGCAAACATTTGAGGGACAGGTGGACATAATAGAAATGCCGCCCGTGTCGCCCTCCGAACTGTTGCTTGAAAAATTTGTGGAGACGGACACTTTGCGTGTCAAAGCAAACAAACTGAAACACCAACACAAAACCGGCTGGGTTGAAATTACTGTCGGCGTTGTAGGAATAGGTGGAAAAATAAAATCGCTAAACCCAAGTATCACTGTGGTTGAAGGAGAGGTTTTGACTGTCGAGGAAAAGTTTCAAGGCGGCACGGGCGTCAACATCACTCCACCGCCAATCAACATAATGAAATCGAAAATATTGGAGAAAGTAAAAAGCAGAATTACGGAACTCGCGGAGAAAATCGGCATTCGTGGTTATTCACGAATTGACGCTTTCGTAAACGTGCAAAGTGGAAATTTGCAAATTATTGAAGTAAACACTTTACCCGGCTTGACTCCCTCAACTGTTTTCTATCATCAAGGGCTTGCGGAAACTCCACCGATTTTCCCCCGCGAATTGCTTGAATTGTTAGTCCAAAACAAAGGATTTTGAGAGCGAGGACGGCGCGGGATTCCTCCCCCCAA
>CAYVMF010000016.1:0-14570 GCA_964452605.1 uncultured Candidatus Saccharibacteria bacterium | reverse complement strand
TCAGCAATAGTTGCACGTGAACTTAAAAAGACTATTATCATCTGAACTAAAGTCGCCACCCAAGTTCTAAAAGATGGTGATTTGGTAGAAGTTGATGCTGATACAGGAGTCGTGAGGATTCTTCAGACGACAGAGCTGCTCTTTAAAAAATATGCTGCTTGGTCAAAAAATTGGGAAGCAGAGTTTTCTCTGCTGGCCGACGATGTTGGGTTAAAAGCTTATACGGTATTTGCTACTGAGTTCGGCGTCTCGTTATCGCCGCTTATTATTCACAAACAAGGGGTTACTAGTTGTTATTATTCTGATTCAGATTTAGAATTTTTCACCAAAAAAATTTGTGATATGTACATTGCTGATTAGAAGTTGCTTGATATTTGGATTAGTAAGGCAAAGACGTCGTTTGATGTACTTACGGAACTTATTAAGGAACCAGATGCGATGTCTGTTTTTGAACAGTTTAGTGCCTGCGTTGACGCATTCGGAGCTCCTAACTTCGCTTTACGAGAAGTTACTAACCCATTGGAGGCCACGGGGGATAAAGGCGAACTTGAAAAGGTTACTGAATATCGAAAATATACAGAACTTTTCTACTTTAATACAGATGTGTATTTACAAAAGATTCTTGCTACTGTCGTCCTAAAGTCATCTTATAAAAAAGAATATGTACAGTCGCTTACTTTATTGGAACTGTCTGCTTATATAAATAGCGGTATTTTGCCAAAGGAAGAAATGCTTAAGAAACGATATGAAAAATCAGCAGCGTGGTATGTCTCTGGCGTGTTTACCTATTATAATGGAGATATAGATGAAGCAATTTCTTGGTTGCAAGGTAGGTATGACGGGTCTGGGAGTTTTAAAGGTGTAAAAGCGTATGGTGGTAAAGTACAGGGAAGAGTAAAGAAAATTACTTCTTATGATTCGTTTACGACAATTAGCGAAGATGAGATTTTGGTGACAGGGATGACCGATCCTCGTTTTATTCACCTTATGCATACGGCAAAAGCGTTTATTACTGATGCTGGTGGCATGCTTTCCCATGCGGCAATCGTTGCGCGAGAACTCAAGAAGCCATGTATAGTTGGTACTAAAGTCGCCACCCAAGTTCTAAAAGATGGTGATTTGGTCGAAGTGGATGCAGATAATGGGGTGGTAAAGATACTTGTGTAAGGATATACTTCGAGAATATATAACTAATACATATTATGCATTCTAATATATTTGGATCTGCACCGAAGCAAGAAATACCTCCAGAGTCTCTTGAGTCGAAAGAGCAGTTTCCCATTGTTGATACAAAAGTTGTACTTGAATTTTTCCGCCACGGAAATAAAGCAAGGGTAGATGTTCCAGACCATGAAATACCTTTGTCAGAAAAAGGTAGAGCTCAAGCAGACACAAAAGGGAAGGATCTACATCCTCAAGCTGGTGTTGCTTTGGGGTGGGGAAGTCCACGTCTTAGAACTCAAGAGACCGCTTATCGAGTAATGTTAGCAGATAATGATATGACATCTGCTATGTCTCTTGAAGACATGAAAGCAAAAGTAAAAGAAGAGATGGGAGGTGTAGGAAAGAAAATGATCGAAGATGAACGATTAAATTTTACGGTGGATGGAGTGGTGGGCCAGGCTGCGGAGAAAGCATATGCAGAAGGGCGCTACTTAGAATGGCTTTTGAAAGAAAGTGACACGCTTGCTCTAGAAACAAAAGAT
This sequence comes from uncultured Candidatus Saccharibacteria bacterium, assembly GCA_964452605.1. Classification (GTDB taxonomy): domain Bacteria; phylum Patescibacteriota; class Minisyncoccia; order Phycocordibacterales; family UBA5272; genus UBA11704. The sequence goes on along the minus strand of CAYVMF010000016.1, from coordinate 12,864 downwards.
ACTGGTTCGTCGGTCGCGATTAGACTTGCTTCAAACATTGCTGAGATATGTAAACGATATGTCGATGTAGGAAAAAACTTTAACCGTCTTGTTGCGAGAATAAACAAGTATGAGGATCAGGGTAATCAGTTAGAGCGGTATTTGGGTACTCATCAAGGGGTTATGGAGAGCTTTGTTGCTAAAGTGCTGGGAAAAACAAAAGGTGCAGAAGAACGAGATAGATTTTTTGCTGCGGTGGGAGCGGCAGGGTTTTCTGAAACACAAGGTGTTCGAGTCGTGGTTAATAACCACGGCAGTGAACAGTATATTGTTTTCGAATATCCAGTAAAAGAAGGTGAAGAGCTAAAGAAGGAAACTGTACAGTTTGGTCAAGAAGTGCTTGATAGCATCATTGACGAGCGCAAAGCCTTTGAGGCTGCAATTGAGGGCCCAACCGCGTAGGTGCCTAAGTACGGCTTTTTGTGGTAGTATTCTAGGATGGAAAAAAAGTTTTATATCATTATGGGGCGTTCAGGTGGCGGGAAAGGGACACAGGTGGAACTTTTTAAGAAGTATCTAGAAGAAAAAGGGTATGAAAATGTGCTTCACGTAACCACAGGGGGCGGGTTTCGTAATTTTATTCAAAGCGAAGGACACGTGGCAGATCTTGCTCGTGAGGTTAATGATAGAGGTGGACTTCAGCCAGAGTTTCTCGCTATCTGGAACTGGTCAAATGCGTTTATCAACAGTCTAAAAGGAAATGAGACAGTTATTTTAGACGGAGCTCCTCGTATGCCAGTTGAACTGGAGACTCTTCGAACGGCTATTCCTTTTCTTAGCTATAACGGAGCGACGATTATTCACTTGGAGGTGTCTGAAGCTTGGGCTATTGATAAGTTGACTTCACGAGGACGAAGTGATGATAAAGATATGGATGCCATGATGCGAAAGATGAAATGGTTTAATGATCACGTATATCCGTGTATACAGACATACGAAAAGGACGAAGCGTACTCATTCATTAGTGTAAACGGTGAACAGACTGTAGAACAGGTACATGCTGAGCTCGTCGCTAAGCTTGAAGCATTGGAGGCTAAGTAGTAATGAAATACGACATTAAACTAAAATCAGGAAAAGATCTTGAGCATCTACGCGAATCGTGTAGACGACTTGCTGTTGCTTTACAGGAAACCGCCGCAATAGTTAAACCAGGAATTACAACAGGTGAGATAAACGAATTCTTTTATAACAAAATTATAGAAGGAGGGGATAAGCCTGCATTTCTTAACTACAAACCATTCGGTGCGTCGTATCCGTATCCAGGGAGTATTTGTCTTTCTGTTAATGATGAAGTTGTGCACGGGATAGGGGGCGACAGAGTGTTAAAGGAAGGAGATATTATCGGACTTGATGGTGGCATCAATCACAAGGGGATGATTTCAGATAGCGCAATCACTATTCCGGTGGGGACTATTTCAGATGAAGATAAAAAGCTTCTTGAAGTTACAAAGGCTGCACTTATGGCAGGTATTAAGGCTGCAAAAAATGGTAACTACGTAAACGATATTTCAAAGGCGATTGAAAATGCAATTCCTAAAAAATACGGTGTGGTAAAAATTCTCTCAGGTCATGGTGTGGGATATAAGGTTCACGAAGAGCCGTATGTTCCAAATTTTGACGACGGAGTACGCGGTCCAAAGCTTGTTGCTGGTATGGTGCTTGCGATTGAGCCTATGGTTACGCTTGGAACAGATGAAGTTTTTTTGGAAGATGACGGATATACATTTACAACCACTGATCGTAAAAACGCAGCTCACTTTGAGCATACGATTTTAATCACAGAAGGCGAGGCGGAGATACTGACGAAAGTATAGAAAATACAAGAAGGGCCGGGGACGAAGTCCCCGGCCCTTCTTGTATTCCACTACGTTATGACTAATTGTCGCTGTATACTGTAGTACATGGATTCACCACTTCGCACACCAGAAGAAGAAGTTTTACATCTTCGTGCTCAGATAGAAAAAAAGAAAATAGAAACAAAGGGCTTTGAAAGCCACTTTACACAAGAGGACCATGCTCGTGAAGCTGTCAGAGAGTATCGCCAAGCTCCACTTGAAAGTGTGGTACCTAAAGAACAGCAGATGGGAAGCGCCGAGAAGAAAAGGTTGCTCGACTGGCTTACTCCTCGAGAGACTGACGACCAAGTGTCGATGCTTGCACAGGTAATGGCGGATAAGGGTATTAAAAACGCGCTGCAGATGGCTGAAGATTTACATGACCCGCTTGTTGAAGACGACTTTGAGCGGTTCCTTGTACAGTACCTTCTTTCTGGTCATGAGGTAAAAAATAATGTAAGTCAGGAGGAATGGCGAGCACTTCACATGCAGCTTTTTGAAGTTATTCTGCCTGAAGCAGGGGAAGGACAAGCTAAGCAGTTAAAAGAGATGATGTCGCTTATGGAGCAGTGGTATACCTCAATGCAATCCCTTGCAAGCGACCCGAGAAATAAGGAGAAGAACTACTACTCACTTGAGCTCGCCGTTGCTAATGGCACAACCGCAGTTTCTTTTTACTGTGCGGTACACGTAGATTACTCAGCGCTTTTTGAAAAGGTGGTACTTGGTGTTTTCCCTACTGCTCAAGTTCGTGTCCTTAAAGACGATTTTAATATTTTCCATGCACACGCTATTACTGCCGCTTCATATGCGACGGTCTCAACACACTCAGTGCTTCCTATAAAAACATACGAGACTATGGAGGCGGATCCAATATCGCTCATACTTTCATCGTTTACAAAAATCCAAAAAGAAAACGAAGGACTCGCACTTCAGATTTTGGTGCGACCTGCAGGGGAACTTTTTGCGAAGCGATATGGGGAGATGCTAGATGACCTCCGCCGAGGGGAGACAATGAAGCGGGTGATAGACAAGCAAAGTCTTCTTAAAGAGACATTTCAGATTATGGGGGATTTGTTTGCTGCATCTAAAACAGAAGAGGAGAAAGAGAAAGAAAAAACCACAAAGCACGTTGATGAAATTGCCACAAAGCACGTGCAGGAGAAGTTATCAAAAACAATTGTCGAGACAAATATCCGTATTATTGCTGCGGCACAGACATTGCCTCGTGTTGAAGCGATTCGAAAAGACTTAGAGTCGGCGTTTAGTCAGTTTACAAATGTCGGTGGTAATAGTTTTTTATGGAAAGATGTTACAGGACGAAAGCAACAAGCAATGCTTCATAGATTCTCATACCGTTTGTGGAACGATGATGAGAGTTTGCCTCTTAACATTAGTGAACTTGCAAGTGTGTTTCACTTTCCAACACAAAACAAAGACGTCGGTAACGTCAAAGACTCCAAAGCCGCTCAGTCGCAGGCCCCGCTTGACCTTCCAGACCAGGGGGTAGTGCTTGGACTTAACCAGTCTCGTGGGCAGGAACAAGTTATTCACTTTAGCCGTGAGGACCGCATGCGGCATTTGTATATGATCGGGCAGACTGGTACAGGTAAGAGTTCCATTCTAAAGAATCTTATCATTCAAGACATTAAAAATGGAGATGGGTGTTGTTTTATAGACCCGCACGGTACTGACTTGGAAGACATCCTGGCAAATATTCCGCCAGAACGAGTAAACGACGTGGTGTACTTTGACCCAGGGTACATTCCTCGCCCGATGGGGCTTAACATGCTTGAGTACGACAGAAATTACCCTGAGCAGAAAACATTCGTAGTAAACGAACTCCTCGGTATCTTTAACAAGTTGTTTGATATGAAGACTTCTGGTGGTCCAGGGTTTGAACAGTACTTCAGAAACGCAACGCTTCTTGTAATGGAGCACCCAGAGTCTGGAAATACATTGCTTGAAATTTCTCGTGTCTTTTCAGACAAAGATTTTCGTGACTACAAACTTTCAAAAACAAAGAATCCTCTCCTTCTTCAGTTTTGGCAAAACGCAGAAAAGACAACAGGGGACCAAGGGCTTCAGAACTGGACACAGTACGTTACGAGTAAATTCGACGTCTTTTTATCTAACGATGTGATGCGTCCAGTTATTGCACAGGAGAAGAGTGCGTTTAACTTTAGGGAAATCATGGATACTAAAAAAATCTTTTTGGTGAATCTCTCTAAGGGTAGGCTTGGGGATTTGAACTCAAGCTTGCTCGGCCTTATCATTGTTGGGAAGTTTCTTCAGGCTGCACTTTCACGTGTAGATACCAACGTCCGTCCAGATTTTTACCTGTATATCGATGAGTTCCAAAACGTAACGACCCCAGCAATTGCGACTATACTCTCTGAGGCGAGAAAGTATCGTCTATCACTTAACGTGGCTCATCAGTATATTTCTCAGCTTTCAGAGGAGATAAACAAAGCTGTCTTTGGTAACGTGGGTTCAATGGTGGTATTTCGCGTAGGTCCTGATGATGCTAAATATCTTGAAGCACAGTTTGCTCCTGTGTTTACATCTTCTGATATTCTCAAAATTGAAAACCGGCATGCATACGTAAAAATGCTAGTAAACGGTGAACCAAAAAAGCCATTCGATATCGTTGCCATTCCAACAGAGAAGGGGGATGCATCTAGAATTGACCCACTGAAACAAATGTCATATCTTGCGTACGGGCGAGATGCAGATGAGGTTAATAGTGAAATTCTTAAAAAATATCAGATGTAGCAGGTGGGTTCTAGATGATATAATTATTGCATGATTGGACTACTTAGTATCGCTATCAACGGCATCCTGTCTGTATTCATTATGTATCATATTATTCGGTACGGGAAAGGGGAGCCGAAGCTTCTTGCCGTGGGGTTTGGGTACTTGGTAGTGGTTCTTCTGTGTGCTAGCTTACTTATCGTACACAGCCTATGATTCCACTTGAAGAAGGAGAAAAGTTGTTGATTGTAGCTAAAAAACATTGGATAACCTATGTGCTTATTCTTATCGTACACGTAGTATTATTTGTGGTGTTTAGCATTGGTGTACTGTTTATTACTACACCTATCGCGCGCGAGATTACTATTTCATCTTTGTGGCTTATTGCTACGTCCTACATGTGGTTTTTTATTACCCAGTATTTAGATAGATGGTATATTACAAATCAGCGAATTATTGCTGTTGATCAGCTAGAGCTTTTCGACAGAACTGAATCAAACGTGCTTATGTCTCGTGTGCAGGACGTACAGTTCAAAAGGTCTGGCATTCTTGAAGAACTGCTCGGGTACGGAACTCTTGCCGTACAAAGCGCAGGGGAGGAAAGGGAATTTGTTATTAAAGAAGTGGGAAATGTTGAGAGTGTTGCTCAGGTTGTCATCGACCAAAAAGCACAGACGGTACAACCTCAGTCAGTAATTCAGAATCCTTTATAAAGAAAAACCTCATCGAAATGATGGGGTTTTTCTTTGCTTTTCTATCTCTCAGCCTTTACTCGCTCTACGTACTCACCGGTATCTGTGTTTACGACAATTGTTTCTCCTGCTTCGATGAAGAGCGGGGTAGTAATCTGCGCTCCTGTTTCAAGTGTTACAAGTTTTCCTCCGCCAGATGCAGTATTTCCTTTAATTGCAGGTGGTGCGTCTTTAACCACAAATGTCATCTTAATGGGAAGCGTAACTCCGATTACTCGCTCCTCGTCGTCATATTCAAAAATCTTTGTGTCTACGAGTGTGTTTTCCTTTAGGTATTTAGCACTATCTCCGATTACGTCTGTGTCTATTTGGAATCGCTTTGCGCGGTCTTTTGGATCACAAAACCAATACTCACCTTTGTTTGCGTAAAGGAACAGTGATTCTCTTTTTGAGATATCTGCCTCTTCCGCTGTATCAGAAGCGTGAAAAGTTCCAGGAACAACTTTCCCGTTAAGAAGGTTTCGCATTCTTACTTGGTTTTGTGGTTTACGTTTTTGTGTACGTGCTACATGAGACTCAAGAATCTCAAAAGGTTGCCCGTCTACAAGGATAAATTTGCGAGGTTTAATTTCGTCGTAATCGAGTGTTGCCATAGGGGGTTAGTGTTTAAACATTAGACTTTGAGCCAATAGAAGTATCTAATGTGAATGCTGAGATTCTACCATATACTAAGCATTTGTGACAAAAGAGGGTTCTTATTCTGGCTGTTCGTTTTCTTCGGGGTCAGCAGCTCCTGAGTATGAAAGGCCTCCGTCGTTTAGCTGCTTCTGAATCTCTTTAGTTAGTTTGTTTGCAACCGTTTTGTTTTCTCTTAAGAATGTGCGAGCAGCATCATACCCACGCCCAAGCTTTTCTTCGCCATATACGTATACTGAGCCAGAAGACTTTCCGACGAGCTTAAATTTCTCGCCAAGGGCGAGCAGTTCTCCTTCCCGAGAGATTCCTTCGTTGTAGATGATATCGAATTCTGTTGTCTTAAATGGGGCGGCAACTTTATTTTTTACGATTTTTACCTTTGTGCGTGCTCCAACAACCTCTTCTCCTTTTTTGATCTGCGCAATTTTACGGATATCAATTCGAACAGAGGAGTAGAACTTAAGTGCTTTACCTCCTGGAGTTGTCTCAGGGTTTCCAAACATCACACCAATCTGCATACGTATCTGGTTAATGAATACGATAACTGTTTGTGATTTGTGTGCAATTGCTGTTAGTTTTCGAAGTGCTTGCGACATGAGGCGTGCCTGTTTTCCTACGTGCTGAGCTCCCATATCTCCCTCAATTTCGTCTTTTGGTGTAAGTGCGGCAACTGAGTCGATAATAACCACATCCACTTTTCCACTTCGAACAATTGATTCTGTGATTTCAAGCGCCTGCTCACCGTTATCTGGTTGAGAGATGAGTAGTTCATTAATATTTACTCCGAGTTTCTTTGCGTACTCAGGATCCATTGCGTGTTCAGCGTCGATAAATGCACAAATCCCACCCATTTTTTGAGCTTCTGCAATTACGTGTAAGGTGAGAGTGGTCTTACCAGATGATTCTGGTCCAAAGATTTCTACAATACGGCCACGAGGTAGACCTCCAACACCAAGAGCTGAGTCTAATCCAAGAGATCCGGTAGGGACGACACCTATGTCTACTTTTGGAGTGTCTCCTAGTTTCATCATTGCTCCTTCACCAAACTTACTTTGAATTTCACGAAGAAGTGCGTCTGAGTTTCCTGCTACGCTTCCTTTTTCACCTTTGTCTTTCGTTCCGATTGTTTTTGGAGCTTTCGCTACTTTTTTCTTCATCATAATGTGTAATAGTGTAAGTAATTAAATGTGGTAACTTGGGTTAAGTTGATTTATTCGTGAGGGATCACTCGAAGTGTTTTTGTCTCTGTCGCGCCGTATTTATCGGTGGCAACTAGTACAAGTATAGTATAGGGGGGAGATGCCACCAAGGTCTCGGTGAAGTGCCCTTGGTCGTCAATGGTGATTGGCCGACCTTGTAGGGTTATTTTTGTTGCTCTGGCAACGGTCCCAGAAATTTCAAACGTACTAGTTGCGACATAATCCCCATCTGTAGGGGTTGTAACGGTAATAGTTGGGCCAATAAGAAGGGGGTACGCTCTAAAAGCCCCGTACCCTATAACGATAACAACTAGTCCTAGAATGAAGAATAGTTCAAGTCGTTTTCGGAAGTCGTAGAGTTCTGACATGGCGGAATTTCTGGGGTGTGTTTACGGTTAACTTCTGAAGATGTCGTCAGCGCTGTTATCTCGACTGTCAGTTTCTTCGGGTGAGCTTTCGCCGGTATTTCCTCCTGTAAGTATTTCTCGGTATCGTTCACCTTGTCGTGCTGGACCGATAATCCCATGCCTCTCTAAGTCATTCATGATACGTGCTGCTTTGTTATAACCCCAACGAAATGCAGTTTGAAGTGAGGAGGTCGAGGCCTTGCCGGTAGAAGTGACATAGTCTTTTGCTGACATGTAGTCTTCGTCGTCTTCTGGTTCTTGCCCTCCGTCTCCATCATCTCCACTTACATTTCCACTTGCAACGCCAACTTTTACTTTTGTGATATCGATTTGGTCTGGGATAAATTCCACATGAGACTGCTTAATATGAGATACAACAGCCTTTATTTCTTCCACAGAGATGAATGGCGCCTGAAGTCTCACAAGGCGAGGGTTATCTGATGCCATGTAGAGCATGTCTCCGTTTCCGAGCAGGTCTTCTGCTCCTGAAGCATCCAAGATAGTACGAGAGTCTATTTGTGATGTTGTTTTAAGGGCAATACGGGCAGGAATGTTTGCTTTGATTGTTCCTGTGATTACTTTTACGTCAGGTCGTTGAGTTGCCAAAATGAGGTGAACCCCTGCAGCGCGACCTTTTTGAGTAAGTGAAGTAATGAGAGGCGATATCTCTTTAGGATATGAAAGCATAAAGTCGTTGTACTCATCAAAGACAATTACAATGTAAGGCATCTTTGGTGGAAGGCCTGTAACTTCGTCCCCAGTTTTATTTTTCTTGCGGGCTTTTTCAAGTGCCGGACTTAATATTTTTTTATTGTAATCGCTTACGTTTACTTGGCCGTGTTCAGCGAGAATCTCGTAGCGGCGTTCCATTTCTTGAATTGCCCAGTTAAGCGCCTTGATGGCACTCTTTGGCTCTTTAATGATTGGAGTGTAGAGGTGAGGGAGATTGTGGTATGCAGTAAATTCTACACGCTTTGGGTCAAGGATAATGAGCTTAAGGTCGTACGGTGAGTTTTTATAGAGAAGAGAAATGAGCAGGTTCTGAAGAGTTACTGACTTACCTGTGCGGGTTGCTCCAGCCACGAGGAGGTGCGGCATCTTTTCAAGGTCTCCAAAGAGTGGTTTCCCAACAATTGATTTTCCAATCGCTATTGTAAGGGCGCCCGCTTGGCTAAATTCCTCAAGCTCGAGCATTGATCGAAGGCCAAGTGTCGCTTTTCGTTCATTCGGTACCTCGATACCCACAAGGGTCTTTCCAGGAATCGGCGCTTCGATACGCAAGAACTCACTACCAAGTTCCATCGCCAAGTTGTCGTGAAGTGCTACGACCTTTGAGAGGTTAACTCCTTGAGCTGGCTTTAGCGTGAATTGAGTTACTGTTGGTCCTACGGTAACCTCTCCCATTTCTACATGAATCTTGAAGTGTTCAAGGGTACGTTGGATGGTTACCATTTTTGCACGACTGTCTCCGGCGCCGGACTTCCCTGTGTCGTAGTTAAGTAGGTCAAGGGGCGGTGGGACAAACTCAGGGGTAAGAACGATAGGTTTCGCTTTTACTTCTTTTTTAGGGGCAGGAGTCTCTTCTTCGTCAGAGAGTTCACCGAAGAGTTCATTTCGAAGGTTAGAGGTTGCATCTGTATCTTCCTCAGGAATTTCTTCAAAAGGTTCTGTGGTGACAGGTGTGACCTCTTCAACAGTCTCCTCGTCATCAAATGTTTTTTGTTTTCGTGAAGCCTGGAGAGAAAGTAGTCTTTTGAATGGATAAAGACCAAGAGCGGCAAGAGGAGAAAGTGAAGGTTTCTTGTTTATGATAATAAGTCCTCCAATACAGGTGACACCTGCCAAAAGTGCAATGGTTGGGTATATCGCAAAGTATTTGATGAGCGGTCCAACTAAGAGTGCTCCCAGTAGTCCACTAAAGGTAGGGGAGATGATGGTCCCGAGTCCTGCAATCCCAAGCATGAGAAGTGCTGTACCAAAAAACATCATGAAGCTGATGCTTGGCACCTCCTCTTTCCATAGATAGTAGGCTGCGGCCAAGAATAGAAGTGGGGTGAAGTATGTGAAAATTCCAATCATTGACTGAAGTCCGTTAAAAAGTATTTCACCGCCTTCTCCTCCTGCGTGCACCATTGAGAATAAGAGTAATGCTGCAAGCATTACCGAGATAACAGCAAGTACACCTAAAATTGTCTCGGTGAGTATCGGGTCACGAGATTTTCGTCTGCGGGTTCTTGGGGTTGTTTCGCTGTAAGCGTCTTCTTTCGCCATAGGTAAGAGTATACGTAGTTAATACCTAGAGTGTACCAAGAATGAGCTCCATATATAAAGGGACAAGCACGGACTAAGTAGGTCGAAAAGCAAACGTTAGAAGTCTTTCATCATTGTCAGACGAATGTAGCGATTGTTGTGTGTATGTAGCAGCAAAGTTCAATTCACAGGGACATAAAAATAGTATTAGACAAGTCTTTACAGACTGTATAAAAGGCATAGAATGGACATTGTAATTATAAGATTTTCGTACAAGGGCTCTAAGAGACAGAGTTGGGTTATTTATATAAAAGGCATAAATAAAACGACAAAAAATTTACTTTAATAAAGAACAATTAAGAGACACTATGCAAGAAGACACAAGAGACGACTACGGTATGATGATTGCAAAAAAGTCAGAGAGACTCGTTACAGCGCTGTATCTAGTTACTGACTTAATAGATGGCAGTGATCCAATCAAGAACGGCTTACGCAAAAACTGTGTAGCGCTTCTGTCCTCAATGAATGCCCTTGCTCAGATGGATGTTAAAGACAAACTTACTGAGTTCAAAATGTCGCTACGCTCTGTTACGGAAATCATCTCTCTCCTGCACGTCGCTTCTACCACGGGTCTTATATCGGACATGAATGGAATTATTCTTACGGAAGGTTTTAGGACGCTACAGCTCGTACTTGAAAAGAAGCAGCCGATACTTACTCGAGACATGCTTACTATAGACAGCGAAGAAGCTCTCTCTAGTTCTGTTACGCAACATTCAGGTATAGTTTCAACTTCGTATGACGTCCTCACTCCGTTAGGTATGGCTCGTGCTCAGGAAAAAAACGCACAAGGGGACGTAGGGAGCGTACTTAAAAGACAATCTACAATCCAAGTATCACAAGGTAACACTAACCCAGAAGCAAAGGAAAAGGTGTCGTCCACAAAAAGACAAGAAGACGGACAGCAAAAAGGACAAGTGTCGGTACCCTCTGTGAGAAGTGTCCTTTTGCAGCACGCTACTCCAGTTCCTCAAGCTTTGCCGTCTTCGTTTCAGAACCGTAAACAAACAAGAAGGGAGCAAATAGTAAGCCTTTTTGTGAAAGGGGTTGATGTGAGTATAAAGGACATTGCAGCTCGTATTAAGGGGTGCAGCGAGAAGACTATTCAGCGAGAGCTCAATGCGCTTGTGTATGACAACGTGATTGAACGTATCGGTGAAAAAAGGTGGAGTAGGTATATTTTGAGATAACAGATAAACAGAAGGTAGAAAGTAGAAGACAGAGGAGGAGGTAGTTCAAACCAACGCTTAAAACCTACGGTTTTAAGCGTTGGTTTTCGTCTGTTTTTACCCCTCCGCTCGCTACCTTCTAATGCTCCTTATCTTTGACTTTCCTTGCTAAAAATGAGATACTGTAGGTTAAGTACAGGTATTGTACTTCAGGCAGTATTATCCACATATTTTTGTGATTCTATAATTGCAATTGTGTGTGGAACATCTATACTGTCTGCAGACGTCTCTGTTTGAGAGCGTCCTCTGGTATTTGAGATACATTTATAAGGTATCTTGAAGACAGATTTAAGATCATTGACAACAGAATAGTGACGCAGATTAGCCTAAAGGGAATTCCTTAAAAAGAGTTTCTTAAAGGTTGTTTCAAGTTACATTCGGTCGTCAAAGATCGTCTGTCATTAGAAGTAATACGTTTAGTTATGTCGAAACTAAATAAACGCATTACGATGGTGTAACAACCATTCAAATCTTATAAACATTAGTTTATGATTAAACACTCAATGAAGACTGTTGCAGTTGCAACAGTTATCGGAGGTATGATCGCTGGTGCAGTTTCTGCATCTGCGGCTCTCAACCTTCCAACACAGAGTTGTGCTTACACGTTCAACACGAACATGAAGCTCGGCTCTACTGGAGTAGATGTTATGAATCTTCAAAAGGTTCTTAACATGTACCCACAAACACAAGTTTCTGTATCAGGTGCAGGTTCTCCAGGAATGGAAACTTCATACTTTGGTCCAGCTACTCGTACAGCTGCTAATAAGTTCCAGGCTCTACACCTAGTAGAACTTGGAATCACAGCTCCTACTGGTAATGTGTTTGCAGGAACACGTGGACTCCTTAACCAGGTATGTTCTTCAAATCCTACAAACCCAACAAACCCTACTAACCCAACAACATCAGGTCCAGTATCTGTAATGCTTGCTGGCTCACAGCCAACAGGTATGCTTGTTCAGGGACAGGCGGGTGGACTTCTAGCTAACTTTGCATTCTCAGGAATGGGAACAGTTACTAGCCTTGAACTCCAGCGTACTGGTGTTTCATCAGACTCTGCACTCACAAATGTGTACTTGTATGATGGAAACACTCGCATCTCAGATGCTGCGTCTGTAGTAACAGGTGGTTACATTCGTTTCAATTCTTCTACTGGACTCTTTGCAGTAGCTGGCACACGTAACATTTCAGTTCGTGCTGACATCGCTGGTTCAACAAATGGTCAGTCAGTAGGAGTGAAGGTTAATAGCGTAACTGCTATGGGTGGATCTGCAGTTTCTGTTTCTAATGTGATGGGTAACACTCTTCAGATTGGATCAGCTACTCCAGCTACCATTAACTTCTCAACAATTAACGCCGCTTCTACATCAGTAGATGCTGGTACAGTTAACTACAACATTTGGACAGGAACAGCTTCTGTAGGTACACACGATGTATACCTTAAGGCTGCTACTTTCAAGTTCGTAGGTTCAGCTCCTGTTGACGCAGTTTCTAACATTTGTCTCTACTTCGACGGTGCTAAGGTTGCAGGTCCAGCTATGATCAATGCTTCAAACAACAACAAGTTGACATTTGATCTTGGGTCAGTTCCTTACCTTCTTAAGACAGGTTCACACACAATCGACGTGCGTGGTGATGTTGTAAAGGGTTCAAACCGTACAATCACTATGTCAGTTGAAAACCGAGCGGACCTTATGCTTGAGGAT
>CAYVMF010000015.1:0-14653 GCA_964452605.1 uncultured Candidatus Saccharibacteria bacterium | reverse complement strand
GGAGAGTAAATAAAAAACCGCACATTGCTGTGCGGCCCCCACCCGAAGGCAGTTGTGGTAGTCATTTTCGGTGTTGACCTTGCCGCCGTATTGCTACGGAATCGCACGTTATTTCCACCAACTTACCGTGCAATTTTTGCGATGTGCGAGCCCTGTCGAACTCGGCCCATACTTCTCCCGGTGTAGGTAGGGATGTGATTTGAGACGTCGGCTGCTTTTTGTGACTTTTTTGGTTTTCCTCGCAATACCAAAAGATTTTTTGATTTTTCTTGGCGTAGTCGATCAGCTCATCAACTTCTTTCTTGAGTTTGTTACCGTAAAGCTCCTTTCCCTGTGTTTCGTAGAGGAAACTCTGCAGTGGGGAGGTTGATAGATAGAAAAGCGCCCTTTCGAACTCTTCCTCCTTAATCAGTGCAACTAAAACTATTCTTGGAGTATGGCTCCGTACGTACAATCTCTTCATGTGAGTCTTCCTTACATTCGCTTCACATGAAGCTTGCTTTGAAACTAACACTTTGAAAAAAAGTTGACATAAAATATGTCATTTTGTAGGATGAGGTAATGATCGGGCTTGATACAAATGAAGTGAAGGTTTTTAAAAAGCTGTCGCTTAACCCGCAGAGTGTTGCGGAGCTTGTCCGTACATTAAAGATGCCACGTATGACGGTGTATACGAATCTGCTTAGACTAAAGCAGAAAAAGCTTGTAAAAGAAGCGTGCAGTGAAACAGGGAAGCGAATGCTTTGGGTGAAAAGTGATGACTCTGTTATAGGGGAAGAGCTTTCACGTGCGGCTGAAACTATGTTAGGTAGAGCGATTAGTGCTGGGTCAGGGATAACTACGTATCGCGGAAAAGAAGAAGTCAGTAAGGCGCTCATGGATCTCACTGTACGAAAAGACGGAGCGCGGATGTATTCGATACAGAGTTCAAAGAATTGGACTATGTGGATTAAGCTTATGGGTAAAGAGTGGGTGAACAAGCACAACAGAGCCGTGGTGAAGCATAAACTTTTAGCGCTTACGATACATAGCCCTGAAGCACCAGACGACATCAAGAAAGACAAAGATATTACAGATGCATACAAAGGGCGTCTCGGGAATTCGCATGCAATCCCTGAAGAGTTTCTTCCAAAGGGTTTATCTCTCTATATATTTGAGGACACGATACTGTTAGTTGATTTGCAGAAAGTGGAAGCTGTTTCTTTTACCAATCACAATATGGCAAGTTTTTTAATCAAGATGTTTACGTTTATGTTTGAGCAAAGCGAACGCGAAGAGTTCTTCCAGAGGTTTAACCGATAGGCAAAAAGAAACCGCACATTGCTGTGCGGTGAAACCTATTGGTTTCTTTGGTGTACATGATTACTCTAATCTTTGACTCGAATTGAATCTCGGAATTTCTATGAGCTGTACACCTCGCAGTGGAAGTTGTGACGTTCACCGGCCCGGTTCCCCTGGTACCAACAACTTTTAACCTTATTCTCAAGCCCACGCTTCCGAGCGGGCGAGGTTTACCACTGGCTAGTCACTTGTTTTGTAAGGAGGGGAGACTTACTTAAGCGGACTAGCTAACTTAGAAGATGGATTCTACTTTACTCTTCGTATGCCGTCAACCGCTCATTAACTATTCAGAAGCGTGATAATAATCCAGAGTGATATACTCGAATGCATGAAGATAACTATATATACTGACGGATCGTCACGCGGGAATCCGGGGCCGGGGGGTTGGGCTGCGATTATTATCACTGACACAGAAGTGATTGAACTTGGTGGGGCGGAAAAACATACGACAAATAATCGTATGGAACTTCTTGGTGCTATTAAGGGATTACAAGAAGTTGGCCCGCATATGCACATAGAGGCATTGGAAGTATTCACAGATAGTGAATACGTAAAGAAGGGGATGAGTGTTTGGATCACAGGGTGGATCGCAAAAGGGTGGAAGACGTCCACAAAGAAGCCGGTGCTTAACCAGGACTTATGGGAAGAGCTTCATGCTGAAGAAAAGCGATTGAAAGACGCAGGAGTTGCTGTTACGTGGACATACGTGAAGGCTCATGTGGGTATCGCACTGAATGAACGCGCAGACACTATCGCTACAAGTTGTGCGGATAGTGTTGTAGAAAATACTGCAAGTAATTTGCAACTATACAGAGGCCCGAAGTCAGAGTATCCATACTTCTAATATTTCTCACGTATGCACGTAACACACTTACGTACTATTTTATTTGTTGTTGGTGTGTTGTGTGGGATCACGGTTGGGTACACTTCTTCATTTGCGACTGAAGTGGCTCTTTTTGGTTTTACACTTGCTGCAGGTGAAGGGATCTTGATGTTAACTTGTCGGAATAGGACGCGTGGTATTTCACTTGCGCTACTTATTTTTCTTTTCTCACTTGGCGTGAGTATCGGTGTTGTGCGTGTGCAGTCAGTGGAAGAAAAAACTAACTACGTGTGTGAGACCTCCTGTACGTTTGAAGCACGTGTAACTACATCTCCTCGTATAAAAGACGCGTACCAAGTATTTGCAGTAACACCAAAGACAGAAGAAGACACTGCTTTAGATATTCAAATTCGTGTACCGCTGTACCCAGAGTACAGAGTGGGGGATACGCTCTTACTTTCTGGAAAAGTTTCTCTTCCGCGCACTACCTTCCCACACGGCGAAGAACCTACATTTGACTATGCAGCGTACTTACAAACTAAACATGTTGGAAGTGAGATGCTGTTTCCAAAAGTTGAAGTAGTTGATAGTGGGACACACTCAGTGAGCGATTCTTTAGCTAGATTAAAAGACGGCCTCGTGTCTCGCATTGATATGTACGTTTTATCTCCGGCGTCTACAATTGCAAGTGGCATGCTCTTTGGAAATTCTTCAATGTCAAAAGAGTTGGTTGAGACGTTTCGAACTGCAGGACTTTCACACATCGTTGTGCTCTCCGGATTTAATATTGTCATAGTCATTTCTGCAATACTTTTTGTCTTTGCATTTTTACCACTTCTTTTGCGTACAATACTCGCGGGAGCCTGTGTGCTTATTTTTGTAACAATGGTTGGAGGTGAGGCGAGTGTGATACGCGCAACAGCGATGGCGTTTGTGGGGCTACTTGCAACCGTGCTTGGGCGTCCGTATGTTGCTAAGCAGGCGCTACTCATTTCGCTCTTCTTGATTGTGATGTATGAACCCTACGCACTTTTACATGATGTGTCGCTCCATCTTTCTTTTTTGGCGACGGTGGGAATTGTGTACGGAAGTGAGGTGTACAAAAAAGTATTCCTGCTACTTGTTGAAAAGATAACTTCACGTGTTCCACCACTGTATATAAGTGAAATAATGGTAACGACTTTCGCTGCGTACTTCGCTACTTTGCCGTATGTGATGTATACGTTTGGTACAGTGTCTGTGTATGCGCTTCTTGCGAACATGCTTGTGATACCGCTTGTGCCACTTGCGATGCTGTTTTCATTTATAGTTGTAGTTACTTCTTTTTTCTCAGAATGGCTCGCGCTTGCTATTGGATTTATCGATAGTGTGTGGATCGGGGTTATGTTATTTGTCGCAGAAGGTATTGCACGGTTACCGTTTGCGTCGCTCTCGTTTACTGTTTCATTTACAGAGATGTGCGTGATGTATGGCGTACTCAGTGTCTCTTTGTGGGTGTTTTCTCTATACGCACAAAAGAGAGATGAAACGCGTGTAACCTATCAGGGTGGCGCGCTCACTGATACGATTCCTTACTAGGTCTACTTTTCTTTAAGTTTCTTAGAAATGGTTTTGTAGAGAATAAACATAATGGAGAGACCGATCACTAGAGAGATGGATAAAGATGATGACAGTGAAACGTGCTCACCAAAGGTGTAGCCGAGGTATGTAAGTGCTGTTGCCCACACAGAGGACGCGAGTAAGAAAATAAATGAAGTGAGGTATGTTGGTGTGCGTGCAAGTCCCGCGACAATTGGAACGAGAGCTTTCACAGAAGGAGTGAGCTTCCCAATGAAGAACCACCAAATACCTCGACGAGAAAATGTGTCATGCAGTACGGCGTGAATTTTATCAAATGTTTTTTCGTCTAGCATCGTGAGTTTACGTGCAAGTGGGCGTTCGTATTTTTTGACGAGCAAAAACGTGATGATGTTTCCAAGGGTGTTCCCGAGCGCTCCTGCTATGATTGCTGGCAGAAGAGAGAGGCTCCCAATACTTGCGAGGTAGCCAACGATTGGGTACAGAATCTGTGAAGGAGGGAAGTTGATTGCGCCATTTGCGGTCATTAAAAAAAAGATCGCAATGTATGACCCGGAGGTGATAAGTGAGTGGAAATCCATGAGGGCAGTGTAGCAGTAAATAGAAGGGCAACGCCAGCGGTGAGAAGTAGCACAAGCGGCGCAGTAGGCGCCGCTTGTGCTAGCATTAAGGTATGAGTTTCTACGAAGAGCAGAAGGTTCGCTTACAGCTTTTTTTGAGCGAATATGGAAAAGTCGCGAGTGTGCTTTTTCTTTTTGTGGTGAGTATTTTTTGTGTCGTGTGGTTGTGTACTTTTCTTCAGCCTGAGAAGTTGAAAGTTTCTTTTTTAGATGTAGGTCAGGGAGATGCAATACTCGTTCAGACCCCAAGTGGACATGACATACTTGTTGACGGTGGACCGACACGTGAGGTGCTTAGTCAGGTGTCTCACGAGCTTGGATATTTCGACAGAGATATTGAAGTGATGATCGCGACCCACGGGGATGCTGACCACATCACAGGTCTCATTCCTATTTTAGAAAAATATAGTGTGAAACATATTGTTCAGTCTCCTGTGAAAGCCTCAACAGATATGTTTGAAGATTTAGAGTCGCACGTAGAAAATGAAAGCGCGGGTGTCTATGTAGGAGAAAAAGGAGATGTGATTGATTTTGGAGACGGGGTGATGCTGCACGTGCTGTATCCAAATAAATACACTTCACCTAAGATAGATACAAATGATGCGTCGGTGAGTTTTGTGCTTACATACGGTGAACATTCTTTTATGCTGACTGGAGATCTCACTGCAAAGTATGAACCACTTTTATTACAGAGTGTTCTTCCTAAACACGTTACTGTTTACAAAGCCGGACATCATGGTTCAAAGACTTCAAGCGGTGAACAGTTGCTCACTTACATTCGTCCAGAGTATGCAGTGATAAGTGCAGGGAAAGATAATCGATATGGGCACCCAGCGCCAGAAGTGTTGGAGCGTCTGCGAGTATATTCGCAAGAAGTTCTCTCTACTATCGACCGCGGCATGATTACGTTTGTAAGTGATGGCAGGATACTTGAAGTAGAAACGGAGAAGTAAGTTTAGGCTGTCATTAACATGCAAACTGTTTGCAAAAAAACTCACGACTGAAGAGATACACTTTTTTGTTCGGTAGATACTTCTCTAAAGTGAAGCTGCCGGTACTGGTGTCGGTGTTCTCCAGTAGAATGAAAAACAAAAGCGGCGCCGTAGGCGCCGCTTTTGTTTTAGTCACACATTAGAGCTTAATCTGGAGGTGGAGACCGCGTTTCATGCAAGATGTACAAATCTTTACACGAGGACCGTTAGGAATGCGAGCCCACTGAAGGTTCGGGTACTTACGACGATCTCCAGCTGGGTTAAATTTTGTAGCACGAACAGAGTTAGAGTATTTTCCAACTACTTTTGAGCCTTTTTCGCAAAGTGGACAGATGTTTGCCATAGAATTACTTTAGTTGCTGTATCTTACCATATATTGGGGTGTTTCGCAACAGACGCCAGTAAGTCCGTGGTATCATTATCGCTATGACTGACATGCTCACCATTTCACAGGGTCTTTTTCCAATTATAATCGTTATTTTCTCTATTATTTTGCATGAAATAGCCCACGGGTACGCTGCGTACGTCCAAGGAGACGAAACTGCATACAGAGCAGGTAGACTGACCCTTAACCCCTTGCCTCACTTAGATATGATGGGGTCTGTGATTGTTCCGTTAGTCGCGTTTTTCACAGCGGGTACTTTTTTTGGTTGGGCGAAACCCGTTCCGTATAACGTTCACAATGTGCGTGGCAAGTACGGTGAAGCTTTTGTAGCGTCTGCGGGGGTTCTTACTAACCTATTTCTAGCGGTTGCTTGTATTTTGATATTTAAAGCGATGGTTTCATTTGATCTTATGACGCTAGGGTTCGGCCAGGCGCTATTTACTATTATTTCTGTAAATATTTCTCTTGCTTTCTTTAACCTCATACCAATTCCACCATTTGACGGAATGTCTATTCTTCAGGCGCTTTTCCCGCGACTGTATATACGTTCTGAGTTTCTATACAGTCCCGTATATCTAATCGGTGCAATTCTAGTAGCCTCTGTCCTTTACGCCGCGTTTATTCCATACGTGTTTGATTTCATAAGAGTGCTTCTTTAGGTAGATATAGCGTTTTATACGAGGGTCCTTCGCCCCGGATTAGTACTTGTCCACAGGGTTATGTGTGAAATGTCTTTTACATTGTCCCTTAGAGACATATACTGAAAATACCATGAAGAAAAAAGGGGTATTGTCGCACGTCAATAAAAAAACTGAGAAACCTAAATCGCAAACACGGTCTCAGGTCGTATCAAAACCTTCTATGGTTTTTCGTGCCACGAAGTCGGTGAAACGATATGGAAAAAAATCTCTTCGCGCTATTCTTCTTTCTCACACTCTACATAGAGTTTCACGGGTTGCTGTTATTGTTCTTTTGGCTGTGATTCCTGGGTACGGTGTTTATGCATATCTCGGTCAGACTGCTGCTAAAGAAGTCATTGTGTCAAAATCTCAAATTTTGGAACGCGTGTCTAAACATACAGCTTTACCAAAAGAAGAGCCAGAAGCTGTCGTCCGAGTGGAGGACCCAGAAACCCTTAAGAAACAGAACTCTTTTTACGAACAAGTTCAAGAGGGAGACTATATAATTATGTTTAGGAATATGGCAATTATCTACGATTTACGAAATGACGAGCTTGTCGCGCTTAAACATACGAGAGATTAATCGGGTCGCCGCTTGCAAAAACCTCGTGTATTTGGTATAGTTGCAACCACTATTTAACGGTATGCCAACACTTAATCAGCTCGTAAAGAAATCTCGTGCAAAGGTGGTACGTAAATCACGTTCTATTGCTATGGGACGTGGATTTAACGCTATCCAAAACAAGCCTAACTTTTATAACGCCCCATTTAAGCGTGGTGTGTGTATCAAGGTAACGACTACAACTCCAAAGAAGCCGAACTCTGCGCTTCGAAAGATTGCTCGTGTGCGTCTTACAAACGGAATGGAAGTAACTGCATACATTCCAGGAGAAGGGCACAAGCTTCAGGAACACTCAGTAGTAGTACTACGTGGTGGACGTGTGAAAGACCTAGCAGGGGTACGTTATCACATCGTTCGTGGACGAATGGACGCAACTCCAGTTGATAAGCGTCGCCAAGGACGTTCTCTCTACGGAGCTAAGACTCCAAAAGCAGGAGCTCCAGCTAAAAAGTAAAAATTAACTTTTCCATTTTAGAAATAGCAAAAGCGCGGCCGAAGGCCGCGCTTTTGCTATTTAGTCTATTTTGTTGTAGTATAAACCGACTTGTTAATCAAGTAGAGAAGTAATTACTGAAATAACGTCTTGCAGAGTACCGTTTACTTCCGGGAACGTTTACGCAAGATTAAACTAAATACATGCGACGAAAAGTTAAAAATCGAAATATTGTTGGGCCAGACGCTAAGTACAACTCAACAAAAGTTTCAAAGTTTATCAACTATGTGATGATGGGCGGTAAAAAATCTACAGCACAGGAAATTGTGTACGGAGCTTTTGATATTATCAAGGAAAAGCTTAAGGTGGAGGATCCGCTAGAAACATTTGAAGCTGCACTTCGAAACGCTGGGCCTGTCACTGTGGTTCGTTCACGCCGTATCGGTGGAGCTAACTACCAGGTTCCTCGTGAAGTACGTGAAGAACGTCGTTTCATGCTTGCTTTCCGTTGGATTATCGACGCTGCTAATGCAAAGAAAGGTAAAGCTACAAAGTTTAAGCTTGCTGATGAGCTTATGCAGGCTGCAAATAACGAAGGAACAGCTGTGAAGAAGAAAGAAGATACACACCGAATGGCTGAAGCTAACAAGGCTTTTGCTCACTTCGCCTGGTAGTCTTTCGAGCTAAAGTAATTTACCTCGAAATACCAAGGAGGTAAACTGAAAGCTTGAGATAAAGACAAAACACCGCTTAAGCGGTGTTTTGTCTTTTATGTGGATATCTGACCTTTACAGTGTTGTCCTTTTGAAACTATACTCAGTATATGACTCACTCATGTCGTGCAGTTCTCTTTACGATTACGTTATCGGTATTTGTTTCTGTGTCTAGTGTGCCTTCATTTGCATTAACGGGAGATGTTGACCCGACTAACAAAACTCCAGAGTGTATTTCACTTGCAAGTAATATAAGATACGGAGATTCTGATTCTGTTTCAAAAGGGCCTATTACTAAGCTTCAAACATTTTTGATTGACGAGGGATACATGAAAGGAGAAGCCACTGGTTACTTCGGTGCTGTAACCTTTGCGTCTATTAAGCGATATCAAGTCGCCAAAGGTCTTACTGATTCGGGATATGTCGGTGAGTACACAAGAGCGGCTGTTAAAGCAAGATACTTGTTCTGAGGTTACGAAGCCCGCTGCTGTAACAAAGCCACAAACAACATCAGGTGCAGCAGTTTTTGGTCCTACAAGTAGTAGTTCGTCCACATCCGCCACCACTGGTGGTGCTACATTTGGTGCTGGTTATGGAAGTCAGCCAGTAACATACGGTTGGGTAGCATATGCAGGCTCAATGCTCGGAGCTCAATCACCTGAAAACTTAGGATGGAGCTCTCCTTCTACTCCGTGTACAGCAAGCAACGCTGGTGCCTCATATTATTTAGGTGTTAGCTCTTCAGGCTCTCAAGTTGTAGCTACGTGTGCTGCTTCGAACCAAGCTGTTACAGATTTTGCTCCTGTAACCTCCTCAACACTTAATACTCAAGGCCAAACAAGTAGTGGAAACTCACAAAGTCAGACAACTGGTGGAGCTGTGTTTGGGGGGTCTGCTACATATGTTCCAACTATTCCATTTCAAAGTCCTGTCGCTTCCATCGATAGGGTTAATTTCCCTTGTGTTATTTTACTTGGTAAAAATAGTTGTACGAGTGAAGTTAATTGGTCTTCTAGTTGGTTTGCGCCGTTTCCAAAATCCCCAGAGCTTCGTACATGTGAGCTTACAAGTGCTGGAAGTTGTGCTACAAAAGAAGAAACCTACAGAGGATCATCAGGTACTCAATCATTTACACTTCAGGGTGGAATAAGAAGAGTTTTCTCAATATGGGGCTACGACTTTCTTGGAAAGTTATACAAAGCCTATGAAGTTACCACAAAAGGGACTTGTGCTACAGGTTCTTCTTGGAGTGGGTCTGCGTGTCTAGTAGGTGGTGCGTCTTTCGGTGGGTCCACATCCGCCACCACTGGTGGTGCTACATTTGGTGCTGGTTATGGAAGTCAGCCAGTAACATACGGTTGGGTAGCATATGCAGGCTCAATGCTCGGAGCTCAATCACCTGAAAACTTAGGATGGAGCTCTCCTTCTACTCCGTGTACAGCAAGCAACGCTGGTGCCTCATATTATTTAGGTGTTAGCTCTTCAGGCTCTCAAGTTGTAGCTACGTGTGCTGCTTCGAACCAAGCTGTTACAGATTTTGCTCCTGTAACCTCCTCAACACTTAATACTCAAGGCCAAACAAGTAGTGGAAACTCACAAAGTCAGACAACTGGTGGAGCTGTGTTTGGGGGGTCTGCTACAGTTACTTGTACTGAAAGTAGGGGAACATTTACAAACTCAGTTGGTCAGTTAATAGAGTGGTCGTGTGGTTGTGCGAACCCTCCTGCTGGAGGTGCGTGGGTATCGGTTGGGGGTTCTTGTTTCCATCAAGTTATTCAATAGTTTTACATTAAAAAAGCCGGAGGGTTTTGATTCCTCCGGCTTTTTTGGTGGTGGCGAGCTTCAGTAGCGGCCGGGTTGTGCACGATGAACCAGTACGCCAGGTTTACGGCCGGACTCTTCCTCCCCAAAGGTTGTTTCTGGGGTTGGCCATTGCCGCCTCCCGGTCAACTGGAAGTGCCTCTTTGCTTTTTTTATGGCCTCTTTCCCGTCGGTGATACCAACCACGTTCGGGGGTGCCTTTTTTATGACCGGTGGCTTCCTCTCTACTGCCGCAGGTCTTTGTGGTAAGGGTTTTGGGGTTTCCGGTGCAAAGCTTTGAAGCTCCAGGGAGAAGATTCTGTGTAGCCAAGCGGCATCTTCCCCAAGTGCCTGTAAGTTTTCACAGATTCGCCGCAAGCTTTTCTCAGGAATCCTCTTTGCCAGTTCCACAAAGTAGGTCCTTCGGTCCTCTTCAGACACGTCACTTTGTGTGAGTTTCGCGAGAAGGAGTTTTCTTTCAGAGAGGCTCGGCAGGCCTTTCTGTGCCGGTGGACTTTTTGTGCCGAAACGGGAACTGTTTGCGGCGTGGACTTCAGTATTCAGTCTTGGCATGATCGCCTCCAAAAAAGTAGAACAAGAACTACCTCTTCGCGGAAAAACATGCGAATTGGTACTAAGTTTATTCCTGTTTTTGACGAATGTATATATTGTCTAAAGGTGCTCTTTGTGGTAGTATTCTGCTTACCTAGCCTAAAGCGGCTTTTTTATTTAACTCTATTAATTATCTATATTATTTATATGGCACGCGACTATCCTCTTAATAAAACACGTAACTTTGGAGTTATTGCTCACATCGACGCGGGTAAGACAACTACTACAGAGCGTATTTTGTTCTACACGGGTGTTTCTCATAAGATCGGTGAAGTGCACGATGGTGCAACAGTGATGGACTGGATGGAACAGGAACGTGAACGAGGTATTACTATTACCTCTGCTGCGACAACAGCATTTTGGAATCCGACATATATGTCAAAGGAGGATGTGTCTAAGAAATGCCGCTTTAACATTATCGACACTCCTGGGCACATTGACTTTACAATCGAAGTAAAGCGTTCACTTCGTGTACTTGACGGTGCAGTAGTGGTATTTGACGGAGTAGCTGGAGTGGAGCCACAGTCAGAAACAAACTGGAGATATGCGTCAGACGCTATGGTGCCACGTATTTGTTACATCAACAAATTGGACCGTATGGGTGCGAACTTTGACAAAGCCTACGCTTCTATTCTTGACCGCCTTTCAAAGAAAGCTGTTCGTATGCAGATGCCAATCGGAGAAGAAGAAAACTTCGACGGAATCATCGACCTTCTCACTATGAAGGAAGTGAAGTTTACTGGAGATAAAGGAAAAGATGTGTCTACTGTTGAGATCCCAGCTGAACTTTTGGAAGAAGCTAAGAAGCGTCGTGCTGAAATGATTGAAAAGATCGTTGAAACTGACGAAACGCTTATGACTGAATACCTCGAAGGGAAGGAATTTTCTGTTGAAGTATTGAAGACCGCTATTCGTAAAGCTACAATTGCAAACGAACTCTTCCCAGTATTCTGTGGTTCTTCTCTTAAGAACCGTGGTGTGCAGCTTGTGCTTGACGCTGTTATTGACTACCTTCCATCTCCGCTTGATATTGCTGCTCCAAAAGGAATTGACCCGCTTACCGGTGAGCCTGCGGATGTAGTAGTTTCAGATACTGCTCCTTTTGCTGCGCTTGCATTTAAGTCTATGGCAGACCCGTTCGTAGGACAGCTTACGTTCTTCCGTGTGTACGCAGGAACTCTTGAAGCTGGTTCATACATTTATAATGCCACAAAGGATAAAAAAGAACGTGTATCTCGAATTCTTCGTATGCATGCAAATGAACGTGAAGAAGTGAAAGTGGTATACGCTGGAGAAATCGCGGCTGCGGTAGGTCTCAAAGACACCATCACTTCAGACACAATGTGTACTGAAGAGCATCCAATCATCCTTGAACGTATTGTGATTCCAGAGTCTGTAATCTCGATGCGTGTAGAGCCAAAGACAAAAGCGGACCAGGAAAAAATGGGTATCGCACTTTCAAAGCTTGCTATCGAAGACCCAACATTCCGCGTTGCGTCTGACCCTGAGACACTTGAGACTATTATCTCAGGTATGGGTGAACTTCACTTGGATATTATTGTTGATCGTATGAAGCGTGAGTTTAACGTAGAGGCAAATACAGGTAAGCCTCAAGTTGCATATAAGGAAACAATTCTCGGTTCTGCGTCAGGTGAAGGTAAATACATTAAGCAGTCTGGAGGACGTGGACAGTACGGACATGTGAAGATTAACATCAAGCCTATCGACTACACTATCGAAAAAGAAGACCTTCCAAAGAACACAAAGCGTTATGACAACTTTGAGTTTATTAACTCAATCAAGGGTGGTGCTATTCCACAAGAATTCGTGCCAGCTGTAGAAAAGGGTCTTCGTGAATCTATGGATCGCGGTACACTTGCTGGATTTAAGATGGTAGATGTGTCATGTGAAGTGTACGATGGATCATTCCACGAAGTAGACTCTTCTGAAATTGCGTTTAAGTTGGCTGCGGGTATGGCGCTTGCTGATGCTGTGTCAAAAGCAAAGCCTGTTATCCTCGAACCAATCATGAAGGTGGAAATCGTAACCCCAGATAAGTTCTATGGAGATATCACAGGTAACCTATCATCAAAGCGTGGGCAGATTGAAGGAATGGACGAACGTGGACAGGATAAGGTGGTGCGCGCTATGGTTCCACTTTCTGAAATGTTCGGATATGTAAACAGCCTTCGCTCAATGACAGAAGGACGTGCGACTTTCACAATGGAATTTGGAAAGTATGACGTGGTTCCTCAGAATATTGCAAAGGATATTGCCGAAAATAAGAAGTAAACTAGAAAAATACAAAAGCGCGGTGCCTACGGCACCGCGCTTTTGTATTGTTGATAGTCTGCTTTTCTTTATTCTTTGCGTGCTACACTTTTTATATATGCGAAATACTATTTTTGGGCTTGTTCTCCTTTCCAGTTTTTCATTTGCTTCAGCTGCGACCTGTGTATCACTTACCGTTAATGTAACACGCGGTACAGAGTCTCAAAATGTGAAGCTGCTTCAGACTTTTTTAGTAGAAAAGGGTTACCTAAAAGCAACGCCGAATGGATATTTTGGTCCAGCTACGCTCGCAGCTGTTAAGCTCTACCAAAAAAGTGCCGGACTACCTCAAACAGGTGCGGTACTTGGTATGACTCGTGCGGCTCTTACAAAAGAAAGTTGCGGTACAAGTAGTACTCAAAGTACGGCATCAGTTCCAGTCAACACTCATACCCAAACTCAAAAACCTGTAGACCTTACCGCTTTACCTGCGCTACAAAAAGTACTACCAGCAAAAGCAAAGCTTACGAGTATTGATAAGGTAACTTTCTTCGCTGGTGGGACAACAGACTGGTCGGCGACTCTTTACGGTACAGGATTTAGTACATCATCAAATGCCATTTACTTCAAAAACCAGGGAACGGGAAAGAAATACCTTGTAGGCACAGCAGGTTCTTCCGATGGGGTTACTCTTGTTATTCCAAAAAACATAACCGCCCTTGAGCTTTCTTGCGGAGACTACTGCAAGGAAGCTCTGCAGGTGGGCAGTTACGAAGTATCTGTGGCCCACGAAGGAGGGGAGAGTAATACTGTCTTTGCATCCGTAAAAAGCTTTGCAATCTCAGCTGTTACAGGAACCCCGTCTGTAAGTATTCCTATAAAAGCGACGAATAGGTTACTTGCCTCAGTTACATTTGCAGGCGGGGCACCATTTAAGGTTGTCTCGGTTACTCCAACAATGACAGCTCAGGGAATAGATGCTGGCCGCGTAGGTTCACAGGTGATTAAAGACCAGTTAACCGGGGAAACTTTTTCATCAAATACTTCAACCGCTTCTGAGTACCAGTCAAAAATCTATGGTGTGTATGGGAATATTGACGCTACCGGCCCTGGGTCTTTGACGACGTACTTTACGGTAACCGTTATGGACTATATTGGGAATAAACAAACAACATTTACTTCTCCGTCAGTTCTTACGTCTATTTCAGGTGAATAATAATACTTTTTAGGTGAAAATAGAGGGCGGGTGACCCGCAAAAGAAGGAGGCTTTAAGCCTCCTTCTTTTGCGGGTCAAAATCTATGTATATGCCCACCAGGATGAGTTTGCTTTATTTAGAGGTTTATGGTAAGATTGCACGTATTCGCTCTTCGGCCGAAACTATTGCTTGGCAAGGCGCGAAGTTCAATTATTCAGTTTCATTTTTATATCTAATTAAGTCCAATATCCTCGAAAAACCGTAAGGTTCTCCGGGAGACAAGACTTCTACAAAAACATATGGCAGAAACATTTGATCGCTCAAAACCACACGTAAACGTAGGTACCATTGGTCACGTAGACCACGGAAAGACTACCCTTACAGCAGGTATCCTTAACGTGCTCCACCTCATGGACACGACTATTAAGACAAAGGATGTAGATGACATCGACAAGGCTCCAGAAGAAAAGGCGCGTGGTATTACTATTTCGCTTTCTCACTCAGAATACTGGACAGCTTCTCGTCACTACGCACACATCGACGCTCCAGGTCACGCTGACTACATCAAGAACATGATTACTGGTGC